>JAKBAC010000107.1 GCA_021809365.1 Planctomycetota bacterium
TTGATGATCTTGACCGCGCCCAACGTAAAGCCGACTACAACGGGGAAAGTATTGGACAGCAGATCCATATAAAGTCCCTGGCGGGCAAGGCGTTCCTCTTTAGTTGGTTCCATTTTTTCATGCAGGCGACAAAACCATGAGGCATTATTTACTTGGAATCGGCGATTGAGGGCCAGTAGGCTTGCCGAGAGGAGCCGCTGGCGGTCAATCTCCCCGGAATCGGACAACTCGACCAACGCCGCGCCCCAGGAACATGCTGACCCGATTTCTCCATCCCCAACTGATAGGACGCACTGGCGGCCATAATCAATCTCGAATATCCGCCAAATCTCATCCTTCAGTAGATCCGGATCCCCACGCAGGACATCCGCCAGCGTAATCCTGATCGTGCCGTAGTGGAACCGACCGGCGCGTTGGCGGATCATTTGGATGATGTACGCATCGCTGTTGGGAGCGGCACAGCCGCCGGCACGAACCAATTGGCGGACGATTCCCCAACGGCCCGCGTGGTTGGGGGTCAACTCGGCATTGATCCACTTCTCCAACCAATCGGGTCGGCGCGTCCGGAGAACCTGCTCAATCAGAGTCAAGAGCGAAAGATCGTATCCCCAGACTTGCGGGCCGATACGGCGTACCTCAGACCACCCACAAAGGGCGAGCACCGCCAATGCCGCCGAGCTTTCCGCAGCATTGGCTGCGCGGATTTCCGGGTCGTCCGACGAAATGCCGCGTGTGCGTGCCACGGTCTGCCAGATGTGCAATGTTGCATCCCGTGCCGCCTTAAATAACCCCGCGGCTGTTTTGGCCAATTTCCGCCGCTCAGGCTCCTGCAGTTCCGCCACAGCGGCGACGAGTTCCTGTATGTCGTTTTGACGGACAAGCCGCTCAAGTTCATTGGTCGTCATGGGCGCACCAACTTAATCACGAGCATTCCTCAGCCATCACCGTGGTCGCGCCATTCTTTTCCACTAATATCCGCGCGGCCAAGACATGCTTACAGGGTCCTCTTTCGCCCCGATTCTTCGCGTGCCACGGGCAGGTGCATTTATCTCCTTCGGGAGACAAATACACGCGGTGCTCAACACCTGTGCCGGGAACCATTACCACGGCTTGTATCGCATCACCGGTGCCTCGCCGCTGTAGGACCCGCAACCCGCCACCGGCTATCAGCACGCGGGCGCTCTTCAGACGCGGTTGTGATGATTCCACGGCAGTGAAGTCGAATGGTAATTCGCGATGAAAATAGGTTTCTTCGGCCGCGTCATATCCGACCAAGCCGCGGGCCGCAAACGTTGCCAGGGCACCTTGTACCTCGGGCAGCGACAAGTTGCAGCGTTGTGCGATTCCCGGCGCATCAATGCGGGATTGCCAGAGGAGTTCGGCCCGCACTTGCAGTAGAGCGCGCTGCCATCTCGGGCCAGCCAATTGCCGCAACATCTGCCCCTCGCCGCTGAATCCCCGTGAAAGCTCCGGACTAAGCATCAATGTGAATCGACCGCTGGGAAATACCAGTTCCCAGGCGCTGGTTCCGGTCCCGGGGGCGTCCCAGATATGAAGCTCCGTGGCGCTGCCGACCAATCCCTCCAACAGCCGCAACCGGTCGGTGCCGGTAACACGCACACCATCTTTGGACTCACGCTGGCTGAGTCGGATACCGTGCCCGATTGGCACCACCCAGGATGGCTGCTTAGGCCCTCCGCTGCGCGGCATGCCCTGAATGAACCGCAGCGCGTCGGGGGCAGACACTTTATACCGCATCCGCAGTTTCAGTTGGTAGGCTTGCACCTCGGTGAACCCCCTGAGCCAACGCACCGGGAGCAGGACTTTTCTCTCGACAACCGTGTGCTGCCCCCGCACAAGTGCCAACTCATCGGCACCAACTGACAGGTGTACCTCGTCCCGTGGACGAATTCGTGCCAGCGCGGTGCGCATCCCGGAGTTGAAATCCACATTGGTCGTGCCCCGTCCATGGAATTCGATCTCGAAAGCCTCGGCTTTTATATCGGCCCGCGCATAGACGCTGCAACAGGAACTAAAGCCTTCGAATCGCAACATATTATCGTTGCTGGTCACTACCGGATCAATTAACCGCATGGCATTGGGCAGATAAAACCGCGACGAGACCACATGGCCAAGTGTGAGCAATTGGTCCGCAATTTCCTTGGGATGCGCCAATCTACCGCGGAAGAAATGCGGATTCGCTTCCGGACCGCCACAGGTCGCAAGGCGCAGTCCCAGCCCGTCGCCCTGGGAAACCAGCTTGGAGGCGAATGCGTAGCGGTAAGTATAAGCCAAGCTTTCGGCAGCGCTCATGCAAAAACTCCCCACCTAATTGCGATTATGGCAGGCTCTTGGAGGTCCATCGGCAAGCCCTCATTGTTCGGGATGGGGCACGCAATCAGCAGCGCAATTACCATCACCACAATTAGTTCCAGCCGCGTGATTCCGTATAATAACCGGTTCATGGCTGCCAAGGGTAACTCGTCACATTGACGCAAGTCAAGAAAAATCCGACATACCTCGCACTCGGTGCCGTGGTTTTCATTTGTAAAACCCCTGCGCCTCTCGCCTACCTGCCATTCCTCTCATGTTTTAGGCACGCCTGCGATATTAGCTTTGCTTTTATCAGGCCGCGCCCGTAAAAGTTGCGGAGATTGGAATGCAAGCAATTCAAGCAGGTTCAGGCCGTCCGAGTGGCCTTTTTCATTTGCGTTCCCGGTCCGCCGCGGGATGAGAACTGCAACGAGAAGTACGGCTTGGGCAAGGAACTTGATTGTTGCGAATTGAATGGATTTGGCGATATCGCTGTAGCGCCATGAAACGAAATGCCAAGCAATGGCAAGAATTACAGCGTTTACTGCTGGCCCGGCCAATACCGATAGAAAATATCTGATCCGGAGTTTATTCTCGGAGTCATGTGTAAAAAATGTCAGCCCGCCTATTTGAATCCTCTTAAATTCTGTTGCGAACCCTAAGACCCTCGCGCGAAAAAATGTGTCACCGCAACCAATCCAGATCGCCGAGACCTTCAAGCCGACCCACCTCCCGACAATTGCGTGTGCGAACTCGTGGGCGACGACGGAAAACACAATAACTGGCGCATATAGAAGCATGTTTACGATGACATGGGCACCCGCTGAGGCGGGGTATATCTGGAGGTAGATGACGCCAAGCACACCCAAACCAACATCGGCCAGGAACAATCCGAAAAGAAGATATTCTTCCATCTTGGCGTGGCATTTGTCGCAATAAACGCGCTTTCCAAGAAATGGAATGCGCTCGACGCGAAATTTTCGACCATCGACCCCGGATGCGCTACAGCCGTCGCAAATATTACCCACCGCTTTATTTTTGCCGCGACGCAACAATGCCGTAGAGAGCGCAAGAATCGCGGCCGCGGCAGCAACCGCTTCGATAGCCCAGACAACAGTTTCATCGGAATTTAAAGCCATGGTATTCCAGTATATGCGGATGTCTTGAGCGTTGTCTAATAGTAAATCAACTTCCGATGTGCGAATGTTAACCGCTGCCGCATTGAGCTAATGGTACTCACTACGATCACACGCCTAATGCCCGCACGACAGAAAACCGTTAGCCTAACGCGGAAGCGTTATGGTTGGATGCGGAACGCGGCTACGGAAACAATCCGCACTTCGATCCGGCTCGCGCTACAGCAATCGCGACGGTCCCGGGCGTGTCGTGTCACCAATCCGGATTTCGCGGGGAACTCAACGCTGCCGCATTGAGCTACGGGCCTGTCGCATGGGATAATTGCGAACGCGCGAATGGGCGATTATTGAAAATTTGAAATTTGAGATTTGAAATCTCAAATTCCCGGCGGGGCGGGTGGCAATATCCTGCGGGTGAAAAATCGCTATAATCCGACTCCGATATTGTTGAGGAGTTTTTAATGCTGGATAAATTACACTTGGCGGCCCGGATTAAGGAAGTGGCGTATCTGGAGGGGGATTTTACGTTGCGGTCCGGGCGGAAATCCAAATATTACATGGACAAATATCTTTTTGAAACGCAGCCGGACATTCTGGCGGCACTGGGGGCGAGAATGTCCGCGGCGCGTTCGCCCCTGACCACGCGCATTGCGGGGGCGGAACTGGGCGGGGTGGCGTTGGCGGCGGCGGCATCACTGGCCGCAGGACTGCCGTTTTTTATTGTGCGCAATTCCAAAAAGGATTACGGCACGGGCAAACTTATTGAAGGATCCCTGCTGGCAGGTGATACGGTGCTGCTGGTGGAGGATATTGCCACCACCGGCGGGCAGGTGCTGGAGGCGGCCAAGGTCATACTTGCCGCCGGTGCCCAGGTGGAAAAAATTATCGCAGTGATCGACCGTCAGGAAGGTGCGCGGGAAAATATTGAAGCCGCGGGCTTTATGTTTGAGTCCATTTTAACCCGGCAGGACCTGGGAATCTGACTTTGAATTCCCTGTGAAGATTGGCTTTCATGACCCAGACAAAACCGCACACCGCGCGCAAAGTGACCATTACCGTCATCAAGATTCTGATTGCGGTGATCGGCCTTTGGTATGTGATTTCGCATATCGCCTGGCATGATCAGGCGGTGATCAAAAAAGGACAGGTCATCCGCAATGTGACGTTTCTGCACAACACGCCGCTGCCGCTTTTGGCGCGGCACGGCCCACTGTATACGCTGGAATTTCAAGGTCAAAAGGTGTCGGTGCGATTGCCGCACGGGCAAGTGGTAACGGCTGTTGCCACGAAGGCACCGATCAAATTTCCCAAACTGCTGGCGGTTCCGGGCAGTTATCTGGTAGCGGTGCACGGAAAAGTATCGGTGGCCCTGGGCCTGCCGGATTTGCTGCGACGGGCCAAGGCTCTGCCCTTACTGGCGGCGTTGCTGCTGCTGGGGTTGCCGTTTTTTATTACCGCCTGGCGCTGGCGGCAGCTTATGCTGGTTCAGGGCATGAATTTGCCTTACCGGAAATGTCTGACCCTGACATTTGTGGGGCAGTTTTATTCCACCTTTCTTCCCGGTACCACCAGCGGGGATATTGTTAAAATTATTTACACCGGCCGCATCACCGGGCAAAAAACGAAAAGTGCGGTCACGGTGATTCTGGATCGGGTCATCGGCTTAATTGGGTTGATGATTGTGGCCGGGGCGGCGGCGGCGGCGCAGTTGGCGGCGAATCATTTTTCATCAGCCGGCCAACACGTTTCTGATCCAGTGCTGATGCGTGTGTTGTGGCTGATTACCGGCCTGCTGGGCCTGACGCTGGTGGGCGGAGTGGTTTATTTTTCGGTCCGGTTGCGAAAGCTTCTACATCTGGATGCGCTGATTGAACGCCTGCCGCTGCCGGAATTTATCAAACATGCGGATCGCACGCTGCGGGTGTATCGTGATCATCCGGGCGTGATAGCCATGACCTTGGGGGCCAGTGTGTTGTCACAGGCGGTATTGCCGCTGGCGGGGTTTCTGGCGGGCCGGGCCTTTGGCATGCACGCATCGTTCGGTTGTTTTATGGCATACATTCCCGTGGCGGCTCTGGCGGCCAGCCTGCCGATTGTTCCGCCCCAGGGCATCGGCGTGATGGATGCCATTCTATTGCACTTTTTTGTCACGCGCGGCGTGGATACCGCCAGTCAGGCTTTTGCGCTGGCGCAGGCCATTCGCTTCCTGCCCATCTGCTGGAATCTGCTGGGAGCGTACTGGGTGGTGCGGGGAACCTACCATCGCCAGCAGGTGGAAACGCTGGATGAACTGGCACCCGAAGCGTGAATTATACGATCACCCCCAGCGGACCAGTCCCGGTTCAAAGCGCAGGGCGATGTTGGGATAATTGGGCAACACACGAACCGCATATCCCTGCTGACCGCATGCTCCGGCACTGATGGCACCGACATACTGAAACACGCCGGGTTGAATATTCGTGCCAAGGGCCATTTCATGGACACGGGCATTTTGAATATTGCCGAACGCATCCAGTGAACCAAAATAAAGCTCTACCCGCACGTTATCCGCAGGAATGCTGCCTAGCTCAATGGTGGCAAAAACCTTGATGCTTTCGCCGGCCTTTACGGTGCCGGCACTGGGCGATTCAACGTGCGACACCTTTACATTATCCCACAGTTGGCTGATGCGCTGTTTCCATTGGGCCAAGGCGGCGGCTCCGGCTCCGTGGCCCTCCATGAGCTTCATAAACAGATCATGGGCGGGCAGGTAAAACATTTCCGCATAATTCTGCACCATGCGGTTGGTGTTATACACGGGGCAGATGGTGCGGATGGAATTCTTCATCCGTTTAATCCAGTTCCGCGGCAGGCCATCGAGGCTGCGGTCATAATACAGCGGCACAACCACGCGCTCCAGAAGATCAAAAAGCTTGCGGCTTTCAATGTCATCCTGATATTCATCGTTGTTGTAATCTTCGCCGGCACCAATGGCAAAGCCATTATCCTCGGCGGACGCCTCGCACCACCAGCCGTCCAGAATGCTTAAATTCAATGCCCCGTTGATGGCCGCTTTCATACCGCTGGTTCCTGAAGCTTCCATGGGCCGGCGGGGGGTATTCAGCCATACATCCACACCCTGCGTGAGATAGCGCGCGACATCAATGTCATAATCTTCCAGAAATACCATACGCGTACGGACATCTTCGCGTCGGCAAAAATGAATGATTTCCTGAATAAAGCGTTTTCCCCCATCATCACGCGGATGGGCCTTGCCCGCAAAAACAAACTGCACGGGCTGATTGGAATCTTTAAGGAGTTTTATTAAGCGATCCGGATTGCGCAAAAGCAGTGTGGCGCGTTTGTACGTGGCAAAGCGCCGCGCAAAGCCGATGATTAATGATTTGGAATCCAGCACTTCGTCCACACGTTGAATATCCAGAGCAGATTGGCCCCGGCGCGTAAGCTGGAGGCGCAGTCTCTGGCGGGCGAAATGAATCAACCGTTCCTTGCGGCGTTCATGAGCGCGCCATATTTCAACGTCCGGAATTTTATCTGTGCGCCCCCAGATGCTGTGGTCAGCCGGGCGATCGTTCCAGTTGGCCCCAAGATATTCCTGATACAGCCTGGCGAAGCCTTCACCCAGCCAGGACTGCGTATGGACGCCGTTGGTAATGTGGCCGATAGGCACTTCCGGAGCAGGAATTTCCGGCCATATCCGCTGCCACATGCGCCGCGATACTTCTCCATGAAGTTTACTGACCCCATTGGCGTGCCACGCCATGCGCAGGGCCAGCACCGTAACGCCAAAAAACTCACTGCTGTCCTGCGGATTCACCCGTCCCATGGCCATGAGTTCGTCCGGGCTGATACCGAGTTTATGGCAATAGCCGGAAAAATATTTTTCAATAAGATCGCGATGAAAGGCATCATTGCCCGCCGGCACCGGGGTGTGCGTGGTAAATACATTGCTGGCGGACACCATTTCCCGTGCTTCGGCAAAGGTGAGCTTTTCCTGTTCCATCAGCACGCGGCAGCGTTCCAGAGCCAGAAACGCTGAATGTCCCTCATTCATGTGGCATACCGTGGGGGTAATACCCGCCGCGGCCAGTGCCCGCAAACCGCCAATACCCAGCAGTATTTCCTGGCGAATCCGCATTTCATGGTCGCCGCCGTATAGCCGCGCGGTGATGTCCCGATCCTGCGGACTGTTAATTTCCAGATTGCAATCCATCAGGTACAGCGTTACACGGCCCACCTGCACCCGCCAGACCGCGGCGCGGACTTGGGAATCCGGGTAATCCACGGTGATAACCGCCTGCCGGCCTTCCTGATTTTTCACCTGCGTGAGGCTCATGGAGAAAAAATCATTTTCCGGATTCAACTCCTGCTGCCAGCCATCAGCGTTGAGCTGCTGATGGAAATATCCTTCACGGTACAGCAGCCCCACCGCCACCAGCGGAATGCCCAGATCACTGGCGCTTTTGAGATGATCACCGGACAGCACTCCCAGGCCGCCGGAATAAATGGGCAGGGATTCATGCAGTCCGAACTCCGCTGAAAAATACGCGATCACCGGCTTGCGATCCGGATAGCGCTGTTTAAACCAGGTGTTCTGCTGCATGTAGGATTTGAGATCAGAAGTAATGCGGTTGAGATGCGATAGAAATCCCTCATCTTCCGCTGCAGCGCGCAGTTTATCCTGACCGATGAGATTCAGCAGCCGCACCGGATTATGCCCGGTGGTTTCCCATAAATCCGGGTCCAGACGATTAAATAAACTTGCCGCTTCATAATTCCATAACGACCAGAGGTTATAGGCCAACTCGTGCAGCGCTGCCAGTTTTTCCGGCATCGCCGGCACGACGACAAACTTGTGAATTGAAGACATTCTTCAGGCTCCTTCGGCGTACGGTTACAACAACTACCATAACAACCACCTCCGCCGTTCCGGACTGGCAACCGGTGACCACATCCGTCTACCCAACGGGATTATAAGGGTGCTCTGCCGAGCCTACAAATTACGCGCGACAGAACACCGGGGCGACAGGCCGCCGTCGCCCCGGTGAAGAAGGTTTTATCGGCACTGTGATTTAATCGACAAGAATTTTTCCACCTGATTTTTCGCATTGGTGCATGGTCAGCGGGCAGCATACGGACTTTTGCACAACTTATACACAACGGGTTGGCGTTCCATTATCTGCCCAGAAATTATTCTTACCAGCGAAACCCACGATTTCATTGAACGAAAGGTGCACAAGCAGCCATTCCAAAATGAACAATGCTCAAAAAATATTTCTGTGGCAACGATTTTGCTCAATACATGTAGTGGTAAATCTTTGTCCCGACCTTAAGGAATTCGGTTTTCATGCGTATTGGTTTCATGCGACTCATTGACGCAGCCCCCCTGGTTGTGGCGTCCGCCAACGGCTATTTTGATGATGAAGGCGTGGCGGTGGAAATCGAACGCGAAGGCGGCTGGATGATCGTGCGCGATAAGCTCACCTACGGCCTGCTGGATGCCAGCCATTCGCTTCTGGGCATGTCGATCATGAGTCAGTTGGGCCGCAGCGATTTTTTTGAGCCAATGGTGGCGGTAATGAATCTGGGATCCGGTGGAAGCACGCTGGTAGTCTCCACAGAATTAGCCGACTTAGGTGTGGATTGTCCGCAGACGTTGCGAAGAGTCATTGATTCCGGCCGCCTGGGCCGCAAAATAATATGTGCTCACGTTTCCAGTTTTTCCATGCACCATTATCTGCTGCGCGATTGGCTGGCCAGTGGCGGCATTGATCCAGACCGTGATGTTCAACTGGTACAGCTTAAGCCCATACTTCTGGCAGACCACATGGCCAAGCATTATGTTGATCTGTTTTGCGTGGGCGAGCCGTGGGGATCGCTGGCGGAAAGCCGCGGATGGGGACGCATTGCCCTGGCGACAACGGATATATATCCGGATCATCCGGAAAAAGTATTGCTGACAACCGAATTATGCGCTCGTCAAAAGCCTGAACAGCTCACGCGGATCATCCGGGCACTGATACGGGCCTGCGCCTATTGCCAGGCTCCCGAACACCGCCTGGCTTTAGCGGAGCTGCTTTCGCAGCGGGAATATGTCGATGAAAGCCAGGAACTTATTATGCACAGTCTGGAGGCTCAACATCTGGGCTTGGAACAGGTGCAGCGGCAGCGCGGGCTGAATTGGCACTTCCGCTCCTGGCAACTTGAGCATTGCACGCCCCGCGTAGATCATGTCACCTGGTTTCTTGAACAGATGATTCGCTGGGGTCATCTGGCGGCCAGCGCGGATGTACCGGCCATTGCCAACCGATGCGTGCGCACGGACCTTTTCGCCCGCGCCACCGCCGGCCTGGAAAGCATAGCCGGGACTGCGTGAGGTGCGTTTAGTAGGGAGGAGTTAGAAGGCCTGGGTTACAGGTGACAGGGGACAGGTTACAGCGTGAAGAGGAGGATGTGGATAATGAGCAATGAATAAAAAATGCGGGGCGCACATTTCTTCACAAAGCCGCCGGCTCTGCCGGTGGTGAAACACGCGGAAAAGGTGTCAGGTACCTTTTTGGAGGAAAAAGATTTAATGAATAATGAGTAATGAATAGAAACCGGTACGCGCTGGCGCTAATTCCGAGACCCGGGATGCGGGATCCGATGTTCCAGTATGCCTTTCTCGCCACCAACTCAACGCTGCCGCATTGAGCTAATGGCACATGTCCCGGCCGGAAATGAAACGCTGGCTCGGAAAACCTCCACACACTGACGCGGCTTAAACCATCTGTGGGTTATGCCGCTGGCGGTTGGTCCAGGCCGAAGGCGGTGTGCACGGCGCGCAGGGCGTTTTCTGCGTCGGCTCGGCTTACCAGACAACTGATGCGGATTTCGCTGGTGCTGATGTTCTGGATGTTAATTTTCTGATCGGCAAGAGCCTTGAACATGGTGCCGGCCACACCGGCGGCCTGCTTCATTCCAACTCCGACGACCGACACTTTGGCCATATCTTTTTCATAGGCAGCCGCCCCACCGAGTTCGGCCAGCAATTGCTCCATAACCGGCTTCAGGTCGGCAACGTCGCCATGTTCCACGGTGAAGCTGATGTTGGCGGTACCGTCATCCAGCACGTTCTGGATAATGTCATCGACCACAATATTGGCCTGCGCGATGGCGGTAAAAATTCGCGCCACAATGCCCGGGCGGTCCGGAACATTTTTCAACGACACCCGCATCAGGTCTTTTTTTAACGCACAGCCGGAAACGGCAATATTTTCCATAGAACTGGTCTCCGCGACGATCCACGTGCCCGGGCGGTCGTGGCCGCTGTTTCGGACATGGATCGGAACATTATATTTTTTGGCAAACTCCACCGCCCGCGTTTGCAGTACGCCCGCGCCCACGCTGGAAAGCTCCATCATTTCATCATAACTGATGCGATCAATCTTCCGGGCTGTGGGAACAATCCGCGGATCAGCGGTGTAGACGCCATCAACATCCGTGTAATTTTCGCATACTTCCGCGTTCAGCACCGCACCCAGGGCTACTAAGGATGCGTTGCTGCCGCCCCGGCCCAGGGTGGTAATGTCTCCATGCTCGTTAACTCCCTGAAAACCCGCGACAATGACAATTTTACCGGCGTCCAACTCGGCGATGATGCGGCGTTTGTCAATTTCCCGGATTCGGGCCTTGCTGTGAACGGCATCGGTAATCAGCCCGATCTGGGCGCCGGTAAAGCTGATGGCATCATGCCCCTGGGCGTGAATGGCCATGGCAATTAACGCGATCGTCACCTGTTCGCCCGTGGCCAGCAGTTGATCCAGCTCCCGTTTCGGTGGGTTGGGCGAAACTTGCCGGGCCAAATTAATCAGCTCATCGGTGGTATGTCCCATCGCTGAGACTACGACGACAACCTGATGCCCGGAGGCTTTCGCGGCAATGACCTTGCGCGATGCAAAATGGATTTTCTCCGCTGTCGCAACCGACGTGCCGCCAAATTTCTGAACTACAATACCCATACCGGTTTTCTCACGCCTTGGCAAACCCGTCAATTTATCCAATAACAGCCAAAAACGCAAAAATCGCATGGAGAATTCGGCGGCCGGCCGTGGCAATATTTCCGCCTCGCACGGCCCCGCGGATAAACTTCACAAAGCCGCCGGCTCTGCCGGTGGTGGAATCTCCCCTCATCGCCCCCGCTGCCGCCCTGCGAATGGATCGTCGGCGGAGAACGGGCGTTCCTCCGTAAAATAACAATGGTAGCCCGGCAGCCCATGGCGCTTCGGCCCATGGATCAGTCAATGCAAAAACAATAGTGAAATCAGCGTCAGCAGCAGTACCGCCAGCGTCACCCAGGTGTAAAACCAGTCATGGTCCACCACGGCAAACAGTACGACAGACACCGCTACACGTGTAATGGGCGTCAGCACCAGCAGCAGCAGGCCAAGGTCTATGATGCTTTTA
>JAKBAC010000006.1 GCA_021809365.1 Planctomycetota bacterium
TGAGCAAGTCGATGCTGTTGAGTTCATGGGAGGTGCGAAAGCCATCAAAGAAATGGAGGAACGGGATGCGGCTGCGCAGCGTGGCGGCCATGGCAATGGCGGCCTGATCGTGGGCTTCCTGTACATTCATGGACGCCAGCATGGCAAAGCCGGTCTGCCGACAGGCCATGACATCGGAATGATCCCCAAAGATGGACAAGGCATGGGTGGCCAGGGAGCGGGCCGCGACATGCATGACAAAGCTGGTAAGTTCGCCGGCGATTTTATACATGTTGGGAATCATCAGCAGCAGGCCTTGCGAAGATGTGGCCGTGGTACATAGCGAGCCGGCCTGCAGCGCACCATGGACTGATCCGACAGCGCCACCTTCGCTTTGCATTTCCACAATCTGCGGCACGCCGCCCCAGATGTTTTTTTGCCCACGTGACGCCCAGTCATCAAAAAATTCGCTGATGGGACTGGCGGGCGTAATCGGAAAAATAAAGGCCGTTTCACTGGTGCGGTATGCCACACTGGCCGCGGCTTCATTGCCATCCAAAGTTGTACGCTTGTTGGTAGTCATAAATACGATCCTTTCATTTCTGTTGGCAGATGGTTTGGAGACGTGCGTCTTGTTCTCCATCGTTCAACGCCTGCTCCGCATTGCCGGGGCGTCGTGCCAGATGATACATGAGATGCCGGGCCAGACGATCGATGGTGGCGGCGGTAGTGTCCGTCAGCCGGTCATCCATTTCCAGCGATTCACAGCCGACTTCCGCCACCCACGCCGCCGGGCAGGCTCCGAAGGACGTGCGGGCCAGCGACAATAGCGAAGCCGGAGAGAAATGATGTCCCAGGGTCATGCGCGGCTCATCCGGATCAATGCGTGCTATGTGAACACGTCCCGGTTGTACCGCGACACTGGCGTCCACAAAAAGCACTTTTCCGGCTTCGGAGATGTCCGCCGCCAGTTCCGGCATCAGTTGCGGGCAGGCGATCAGGCGCACACCGGTGGTGCGTTTTTGGGCCAGCAGCGCATCGAGTTGTTCGATCAGCGCCAGCCCGGCCCCGTCGTCGGCGCGCATGGAATTGCCGTAGCCGATAATCAGCAAGTCAAGGCCGGAAGTTGAAATGTCAGTTTCTCTGCAAAACATCACACACCTCGCCGCCGGATTGGCATAGTTCGATTCGTATAGGCATCTGACCAAGCGCATGCGTGGAGCAGCTCAGGCACGGATCAAAGCATCGGATCACGGCCTCCACGCGATTGAGCATTCCTTCCTTGAGTTTCTTGCCGTCCACAAATCTTTCAGCAACCTGCCGCACTCCCCGATTCATTGCCAGATTGTTGTGGCCAGTGGCAATGATCAGATTGGCCCAGCGAATAAGTCCATTTTCATCAATCTTGTAATGATGAATCAGTGTGCCGCGTGGAGCCTCGGAAATACCCACTCCCTCCAGGCGGTTGGGCCTGGCTCTGGAGCGTACATGTTTATCAAGTATTCCCGGATATTCCAGCAGCCGCTGGATCATTTCAATTCCGTACATGATCTCGATAAGCCTGGCCCAGTGGTAGTGGAAGCTGCTTTGCGGCGCTCTGCCCAGGCGGGAACGGAATATCCCCAACTCTCGGTCCGCCCGTACCGTACCACAGCGCTCGGCCACGATCAGGCGTGCCAGCGGTCCGACACGGTAAATTCCCTCGGGATAGCCGCGGGCTTTGAAATAGGGGAACTTGAGGTACGAATAATTTTCCACTGCTTCTCCGATGATGGAGCCATAGTGATGGCTATCGGTGAGTTCAGCCACAGGAGACGCATTTTCATCAACAAATCTCAGCGTGCCGTCATAGTGTTCGATCAGCCCGTCCGGCCCGCTTAGCCCGGCGAAAAGCGTGGGGAAATTGGCGAACGCATCAACCTCGGCCGGGTAGTGATCCTGCACCGTGTGGAAAAACTCCAGCGCGCGTTGAGCCCGGTCCAGAGCCGCGGGAATTTCCTTGAGAATCAAATCCCGCTTTTCCTCCGTCAGCGGCGCATTGACGCCGCCGGGCACCACCCAGGCCGGGTGAATCTTTTTTCCGCCCAGTTGCGCGATAATCTCCTGGCCGAACTTACGCAACAGGATGCCGTCACGGGCGAACTCCGGATGATCCTGAATCAAGCCGAAAATATTCCGGCGTTTGGGATCTCCGTCCATGCCAAAAAGCAGGTCCGGACTGGAAAGATGAAAAAACGAGAGCGCATGGCTTTGCACCAGCTGCGCGAGGTTCATGATGCGCCGCAGTTTGTCGGCGGTGGGAGGAATGGCGACAGCGAGCATATCATCGCACGCTTTGGCGGCGGCCATCAGGTGGCTGACCGGGCAGATGCCGCAGATTCTGGCCATGATGCTGGGCATTTCCGTCAGGGGCCGGCCTTCCACGAATTTTTCAAAACCGCGGAATTGCGTAACGTGAAATTGGGCGTCGCTGACCTTTCCGGCGTCGTCCAGTTGAATGGTAATCTTGGCATGTCCTTCAATGCGGGTCACACCGTCAATGGTAATGGTCTGAGTCATGATTCAATCCTCTTTATGGTTCGTCCGAGATTCATGGGACACCTTATTTGCCAAACCGGGACACCGTGGCCGGGACGGGCGTGCGGCCCGCCAGAAACTCGGTAAGCACATACCAGATCGCGTCGGCCGGCGGCGGGCATCCGGGCAGATACAGATCAACTTTGATCACCTCATGCAACGGCGTGGCATGAGGACGCAACGGAGGCACGACGACCACCGGCAAAGCGGCTTTTCGCATCTCCGGGGTTGGAGGCTCCTGCGCGTTTTCAACATAAGCCCGGGCAAACAAATCTTCCCGGTCCCAATAGTTACGCATGGCCTGCACATTGCCCGTCACAGCGCAATCACCAAGGGCTATGACAACTTTGCTCCGTGCGCGAATGATCTGAGCCTTATGCAGATCCTCTTCGCTGCTGACGGCACCTTCCACGAGCGTTACATCAACGCTTTGTGGAAACTCCTTGGGGTCCACAACCGGTGAATGCACGACATCCACCAGACTTGCCAGTTGGATCAGCCGTTCATCAAGGTCCATCAGGCTCATGTGGCAACCCGAACATCCGTCAAGCCACACGGTGGCCACAGTTGGTTTTTGGGTTTTAGTGGTCATGAATTGGTCTCCCGCATAAGAGTGAGGTAAGGAAGAAATTCGGTCTTTTTAATCATTTCACCGACCGCCACAGTACGCCGCGTCAATGCGCCGGTCGGGCATACATTCACGCATTTACCGCAGCCGGTGCAGGTTTCACTGTCGCCCCATGGCTGATCCAGATCGTGGATAATCGCGGCCATCACGCCGCGGCCCTTGACATCCTTGGTGTGGGCACCTTCAATTTCACCGCACACGCGCACGCATCGGGTGCAAAGAATGCAACGGTTCTGATCCATCCGCATGTAGTCATGCGAATTGTCCACTTCCAGATGTGGAAAGCGGTAGTGAAATCGCACATGATCGATTCCCAGCTTCACCGCCATATTTTGCAGTTCACAGTGCCCATTGCTGACGCACACCGCGCAAACGTGATTGCGCTCGGCAAAAAGCAATTCCACAATCATCCGGCGGTATTCCTGGAGTCGCGGAGAATTGGTTGTGATGGTCATGCCCTCCTGACAGGCTGTGGCACAGGCCGCATGCAGTTTCGGAGAGCCGGCGATTTCCACCATGCACAACCGACATCCGCCCCAGACACTCAAACCATCCAACTGGCAGAGCGTGGGAATGTCGATGGCGTTTTCCCGCGCTACTTGCAGTACGGTTTCACCGGCGCGGCAGCTTATATCCTTGCCGTCGATATGCAGGGTAATAGATTCGGCTGTTGTTGCTACGCGAGAGATCATGGGTGTACCTCCAATTCAATGTGTTGCGGCTTCGCATCGCGCTTGCCGGCCGCGCGGGCGGTCTGGGCCTGTTGAATCAGGTCCAGATATTCGTTTTCAAAATAACGCAGGGTGCTGAGCACTGGATTGGGTGCCGACTGCCCCAACCCGCACAGGCTGGTCTGCTTGACCATATCACAGAGCGTCTTGAGCATTTGCAGGTCTTCCGATGTGCCCTGCCTTTTGCAGATGCGATCCAGCAGTTCGTGCATTTCATAAGTGCCAACGCGGCACGGCACGCACTTTCCACAGCTTTCCGTCATGCAGAATTCCATAAAGAACCGTGCGACATCCACCATGTTGCTGGTTTCATCCATGACGATCATGCCGCCGGACCCCATAATGGACCCGGCCTTCACCAGCGATTCATAATCGACGGTAATGTCAAGCAGTTCCTTTGGCAGGCATCCGCCGGATGGCCCGCCGGTCTGCGCCGCTTTGAAAGCCTTGCCATCCGGAATTCCCCCGGCGATGTCATAAATAATTTCCCGCAGGGGCATTCCCATGGGGACTTCAATGAGTCCGGTGTTTTTGATTTTTCCGGTCAGGGCAAACACTTTTGTGCCCTTGCTCTTTTCCGTTCCAATGGTGGAAAACCAGGCGGCACCGCGATTGATAATGGGCGCGATATTGGCGTAAGTTTCCACATTGTTAATCAGTGTCGGGCATCCGAAAAGACCGGAATTCGCCGGATATGGGGGCCGCGGCCGCGGCACACCGCGTTTGCCTTCCACGCTGGCGATGAGTGCCGTTTCCTCACCGCAGACAAATGCGCCCGCACCGAGTCGCAGTTCAAGGTTGAAGTTGAAGTTGGTGCCGAAGATATTAGGCCCCAGCAATTCGTGGCGGCGGGCCATGTTGATGGCCTTATTCAGACGTTTCACCGCCAGCGGGTATTCCGCACGCACATAAATCACGCCATGTTGGGCTCCAACCGCGTAGGCCGCTATCGCCATGCCCTCCAGCACACGGTATGGATCGCCTTCCATCACACTGCGATCCATAAACGCGCCAGGATCACCCTCATCACCATTGCAGATTACATATTTCTCGCGGCCACCGGCCTTGGCCACCATCGACCACTTCAATCCGGTTGGAAAGCCCGCTCCGCCCCGCCCCCGCAGGCCGGAATTTGAAATTTCCTGTATCACCTGTTGCGGCGTCATGGTGGTCAACACTTTCAACAGTGCCTGATAGGCTCCGTAAGCCAGACAGTCCACCAGACTTTCCGGATCGACGCGTCCCGAATTTTCCCGCACCACGAGTTTCTGGCGTGTGAAAAACGGCTGATTGGTATCGCACAGCAATTCTTTGACCGGTTTAGCCGAAATGCTTTCCACAATGACCCCGGCATGTTCCGGCTTGGCGAATTGGTACATGACATCATCAACCCGGACCAGCGGCCCGTTGCAGCACAGTCCCATGCAGCCGGTGCCTTTCACGCAAACCTTATCCTGCTGGCCGCGCCGCTTTACTTCGTCGTTGATGTTTTTAAGCAGCACATCGCTTTGCGAGCTGACACATCCGGATTCAGTGCATACGTGAATCCGATGCTCGTAGTGATCGAGATCACTGCGGGTTTTCTCCGCCATTGCTAATAATTCTTCAGGTTTCATACGGCTTGTTTCCTTTCCATTTTGGCTTCAATGGTTTCAATAAGGTGCTTACTGGTGGACTTGGCAAGCACCTGCCCGTCAACCACCGCCACCGGTGCCAATCCGCACGCGCCGATGCACCGCGCCACCAGCATCGACAGTTGACCATTTTTGGTGGTTTGTCCTTCTTTCACGCCGTAGCGCTGTCCCACATCGTCCAGCAACTTCCGCGAGCCTTTGATGTAGCACGCTGTTCCCAGGCATACCACGCAGGTGTGCTTCCCCTGTGGCTTGAGCGTGAAAAAATGGTAAAACGTCGCCACGCCATACACTTGCGACAGCGGGACAGAAAGGGCGGCGGCCACCCATTTCATGGCGGCAATGTCCAGAAACCCAAACGCCTGTTGCACACTGTGCAGACTTTCAATGAGCGCCTGCGGCTGAAAGTCGTTGCGTCGCATGGTGGTTTCCACAATTTTCCAGCGCTTATCCTGCGTCGGGGGCTGGGGAATGGAAGTTCCTCTGAGCATAAAATGTTCTCCTGTGTCATCCGCGGTAATCAACAAATTCGCGGCAATTGTTCTCCATAGGGTTTTTGCAGCACACGCCAGCCACCGATGGACGTATGCAGCGTGCATACACCGTCTTTTTCCGGCGCAACGGCACCTATAATCCGGGCCTCGCGCCCCAGCGGATGCGCCTGCATCGCGGCCAGTGCCGCCGAGGCCTGTTCAGCGCGTACCACAACCAGCACCTTTCCTTCATTGGCGATATCCAGGGGATCCAGCCCCAGCATTTCCGCGGCGTGTCTGGCTTCAGGCCGGACCGGAATGGCTGTTTCCTCAAGGTTAATCCGCCAGCCGGTTCGCGCCGCCAGATCAGCGGTAAGGCCGGCCAGTCCGCCGCGCGTTGGATCGCGCATGAATACGACGTCGGGCACGGCCAGACGCAGTTGTTCAATGAGTCCGTTGAGCGGGGCGACATCACTGTGTAACACGCTTTTGACTTCAGGCATTTCGCGGGCCAGCATGACCGCCAGGCCATGTTCACCAATCGGGCCGTTGATCATCAGCACATTACCGGGCTTCAGGTGATCGGGGTGCGGCAGTGGATCACCAACCAATTCGCCAATGCCGGCGGTGGTCAGGTACATCCCATCCGCCTGTCCGTGTCCCACCACTTTTGTATCGCCTGTGATAATCCGGACACCGGCCTCACACGCGGTCGCGGCAATGGAATCCAATACCCGCGCCAAGACAGTCCGTTCCAGCCCTTCCGCCAAAATCATCGACAACGCCAGCGCCCGGGGATGCGCCCCGCAAACCGCCAGATCATTGACGGTGCCGCTGACCGCTAGACGGCCGATATCACCGCCCGGGAAAAACAGCGGCTGAACCACATAGCTGTCAATGGTCAGCGCCATCTTACTTCCGGGTATCACACCCGAATCCAGCAACTGCGATAAGGCTGGATTGCCCAGCCGCGGCATAACAAGTTGATTCAGCAGCACATCGGTCAATTGGCCGCCGCCGCCATGGGCCAGCGCCACATGGGTGAACCGCCCCGCGACATTATTGGGTTTGGTTGGCATTTCACTGATGCTACGCCGTGTCATGATGTTGCCTCCAGAAGATATTCTTCCGCCGGTGCCCCAGCCGCGTTGATATGTCGCATTGCGCCATACTTGAACCAGGCCGAGCAGGTGCCCTCGGCACTAACCATACACGGGCCGATGGGGGACACCGGTGTGCAGGCGCGCCCGAACAGCCGACATTCTGTGGGCACTGCAGCGCCGCTGATGACCTTGCCGCAAAGACAGCCGGCTGGCTCGCGTTCAATGGCTTCTTTAAGATCGAACCTCCGGGCGGCGTTGAAGCGTTCATACTCGGGTCGGAGCACAAGGCCGCTGTCCGGTATGATTCCCATTCCGCGCCAACGGGCATCGCCGGGCTGGAAAATCTGATCCAGCAATGCCAAGGCCCAGCGATTTCCGGATGGATGTACCGCCTCAGGATATTGGTTGACCAGAGCCACCTGATGGTGTTGGACTTGTTCGGTCAGGCATACCAATGCGGAAATAATCTGGACCGGTTCAAATCCTCCGATCACACAGGCCATACCGAAGTTATTCACAATTTCCTTGTAAACATCTGAACCGATAATCACCGACACGTGGCCGGGGCAGAGAAACCCTTTAATCTTGGGAGCGGTGGTATCCGTCAATAATGCCCGCATAGCCGGAATAATGCGTTTGTGACTGGCCAGGACGCTGAAGTTCTTGAGGCCCAGCCGATGGGCTTCACAGATTGCCGCCGCGGTTGCCGGCGCTGTGGTTTCAAACCCGACCGCCGCGAATACAACCTGCCGGTCCGCTTCTCGGTGGGCCAGTTTCACCGCATCCATGCTGCTGTATACAACTTCAATACGGCTGCCGCGCATGCGCGCGGCTTCCAGATTGCCCTGCCTGCCCGGTACGCGCAACATGTCGCCATACGTGCATAGTGTTACATCACTCCGCGATCCCAGCTCAATGAGCCGGTCGATATCCGATTGTGCCGTGACACATACCGGACAGCCCGGACCGCTGATCAGTCGCACATTAGGAGGCAGCACGCTGGCCAGCCCGCAGCGAAACGCGCTGGTGGTGTGCGTGCCGCACACTTCCATAAACGCGACGGGATAGTCGATGGCGCGGGCGGCCGCGTGCAGACGCTTGAGCAATGCACGGGTGATTTCAGGTGATGTACTCATGATCCGCCTCCAATTTCATCGGCTGTACAAGCCGCGGGTGTATTCCTGGCGAGGTGCTCTTTATCCGCGGCATCGGTGGCGCGTTCAACATCCTCAATAAGCGCCCAGGTTTCCCGGGCCTGCCGCGGATTCAACCGTTCGATTGAAAAACCGGCATGAATTAATATCCAATCGCCCGGCTGGGCCTCGGGAGTCATCATGGTATTCACGGGCAGGCGGTTGCCATGCAAATCCGCAATTCCCTGTTGACCGTCCTGCTGAACAAGTTTTGCCGGTACAGCTAAACACATGGCACACACTCCATTTCATTTTTCCGCCGGTGCGTTGACGATGTTTTCCAGCGCGCCGCCGCCACCAGCGCCTGTCCCAACGCCAGTCCCCCGTCGTTGGGTGGAACCAAATGGTGTCGCAGCACAACGAGTCCGCGACGTTCCAGTCGCTCGGTAAGATCATTGACGAAAATTTCATTGGCACATACACCGCCGGATAGTGCAACGGTATTGAGTTTTTGCTCGGTCGCGGCCTGGCGGCCAATAACATCTTCCCATGCCGCGGCGAACTGGCTGTGAAATACCGCCGCCAATACTTGCGCGGAAACATTCTTTTCTCTTTGCGCAACCAGGTGAGCAAATAAGGGCCGCAGGTCCAATCGGTCCACGTCATTGTCCGCGCGGATAATGTCCCACAGCGGCGCGGTGTTTTCTGGTACCTGCGCCAGGCCGGCCGCGGTTTCCAACGCAATGGGCGCTTCCGCTTCATAGCGGTTATGGAGGCAAAGCCCCAACAGCACGGCCACGCCGTCAAACATCCGCCCCGCGCTGCTGGACGTTACACATTGAATTCCTCGCCGCAGCATCAGGGCCAGTATTTGTCGTTCGGTTGAATCCGGAACAAGCCTCGCCGCGGCGGGATGGCGGTCAAAGTCAGGGCCGAAAGTCTGAAAGAGTATGGCCAAAGCGCAGCGGCGGATGTCCTGGGCCGCCACGTCGCCGCCAGGTAACAATATGGGATTCAGGGAAGCCAGCCTCTGACAATTCTCGGCCGATGCGCGGAAGAGTTCACACCCCCAGCCGGTGCCATCCACGCCCAATCCCGTTCCATCACAAATCAGCGCTAACACCGGGCCTTGTACGCCATGCTCGGCCAGTACCGCCGCCGCATGGGCATGATGATGCTGCACGGGAATCAGTTGGGCGTTCCAGCGCCGCGCTAATTGCGCGGCATACTGGGCGCTGATATACAGGGGATGCAAATCATGTGCGATAAACTCCGGTTTGGCTTTATACAGGCGGCACATATCGTCAATGGTCTTCATGAAATTGGTGCGCGCCAGATTATTATTCAAATCGCCCAGATGCTGACTTAACACCACTTGTGAATCCAGCACCAGCGCGACCGTGTTCTTCAATTCACCGCCCAGGCATAACCCGGTCCGCTTCCCGTGATTGGGAATGCTGATGGCCGTGGGCACAAAGCCTCGCGATCGGCGGATGGCGACCGGCGGTTGTGTCGGCCCCATGTCCAGCACCACCGAGTCATCCACGCAACGCGCGATCGGGCGATCATGCCATAAAAAGCCGTCACATAAACCGCCGAGCCTTTCCATGGCCTCTTCATTCGAAATTGCCAATGGTTCATCCGTGATATTGCCGCTGGTCATAATCAGGGCCGGCACGGCTTGATCCAGATGGGCGAAGAGCAGATGGTGCAGCGGCGTATAGGGAAGCATGACCCCCAGTCGGCAATTCCCTTCCGCGACCTGCGCCGCCACGGGCGCATCGGTTTGACGCATCCCCAGAGCAATCGGCGCTGCCGGAGATTGCATAGCTGTTTCCGCCGCCCCGCTCAATTTGATGAATCGCCGGGCCTCAAAAACAGAACGGCACATGATGGCCAAAGGCTTGGCATCACGTTGCTTGAGTTGCCGCAGGCGCTGTACCACGGTTGAATCATCCGCCCGCGCCGCCAGATGGAATCCACCGATTCCCTTGATTGCAAGAATCTTTCCGTCACGCAACATCGCCGCGGCCCGGTCAATCGGGTCTCCCGCAACCACCTGTCCATCCCTATCCACCAATGTTACTTTGGGCCCGCAATCGTGGCAGGCAATGGGTTGGGCATGAAATCGCCGATCCGCCGGACGTTCATACTCATCTCCGCACGCTGCGCACATCGGGAATTCCGCCATGGTCGTCGCCGGCCGGTCATAGGGAATATCCAGAATAATGCTGTAGCGCGGCCCGCAGTTTGTGCAGGTAATAAGGGCGTGGTTCCACCGCCGATTGGCCGGATCAAATAATTCCATCCGGCAGTCCGCGCACAGCGCGGTATCCGGCGTGATTGCGGCATTCGGATTTCCGGAGGCATCGCTGTGTGCTATTTCAAATCCGCTCTCCGCTGAAATGGTTGCAATGGTTTCATGTGTCATATCGCGAATATGCGCCAACGGAGGCAACTGGCGTTTTAACTCCGCCGCAAAATGGATCAGGTTGTCCGGTGTCCCTTGCGCTTCGATAATCACGCCGTCGCAAGTGTTGCCGACAAAGCCGGTGAGATTGCGGGTGTGAGCCAGGCGATAAACATAAGGGCGGAATCCCACGCCCTGAACCTGTCCGCGGACGATCCACCGGCGGCGTTGAGCCATTGAGTTGTTCAATAGCGCGTTCATCACGTTCACCTCGCGGGGCGGCGGGGCCATTTGCGAGTCGTACACATGGACGACCTTCCGCAGCCGCCTGCCACCCAGCACGGATTCCATGCTACAATAACGACGCGATGAAATTCATCGGGACAATCCCGCTAAAGAACCTAGGAAGTTTAACCCGTCCGCAAGTCGGTGAAACTCTTACGCCACCGCATAGGACGGAACCGGAGATCACCATGGCCTGATCGTATTGGTTGCGCCGATGCGATGGCCTCATCGCTTGCTTGTCGGCGCAGGCCCGGTCGGTGTTCGAGCGATCCTCGCGGCAATTATGGATTCAATGTTCTGGCCGTCGAGGGTAGAGCTTATTAATTTTCCATCCGGGCCGATGAGAAATAGGGAAGGGATACCATGGCAGGTGTAATCGTCCGCAATGGAATGCCTCGCGTCGCTGCCTGCGACCACCTGAATCCATGGAAGTTTTTTGGCCGCCACAAATTTCCGTGGCCACTTCAAGTCCGTGTCAAAAGTAATGGAGATGATCACCAGCTTGCCGGATATTCCAAACCGGGCGTAGATCTTTTTGAGCACGGGGGTTAGTGCCCGGCATGGGGGGCACCACGAGGCCCAAAAATCCAGCAGTACAAATTTACCCTTAAACTGGGACAGGCTCACAGTGCCGGAACCGTTCAGCTTCCGGAGCGTGAACGCCGGTGCCGCATCGCCAACCTTGACGTTCAACTGGCGGAGCATTGAAATTGCTCCGAGATCGAGCGGCTTGGCCGTTGCTCCACTCACGGCTGCGTCTACGTCTATGTTCCTGTTCGCGGAAGCCAGAAGACGATCATCCGGCTTATGAACTGATTGCAGGGCCGAACATTCAAAGCAATATTTCCCGAATGGTACGTGCGGGATCATAAAATATCCGTGCGCGTTGATGGAGACCGGGATCGAATCTTCATGTGCCTGGTAGTATTGCCCGGCGGCAGTTTTCAGCCAACGCTTCATCCAAAGAGTTCTTCGTGGATGGCTGAGATTGAACCAATTATCCGGATATGGGATCGGCTGATTTTGATAAGTCAATTCCGCCGTCAGGCCATACTTTGTGCCGACAGGCGGCTTGGTTCCTGCGGGCCAAACAATCCTGCCGATAATCATGCGGCCACCGTGAAGCTCTACCTTTTGAATATGATCAACTACGCGCACGTTCACCTTCTGTCCCCGATCAAGCACAATTCCATAGTACGTTTTGCACTTAAAGGCAACTTTTCCATTTGGTGATCGTTGAGAGTACTCAATTGCCGCGCTTCCGGGGTTGCGCGCACAATGAATGGTGAATTCGTCGGGCCTCATGGGCTTATCAATCGCGATATGGGAGATCACAAAACGAAATGTGGCCAACCCCCGAAAAGGCTCTCCACCTTTCATACTCATGGTTTGTTCCACGAACGACACGGGAAGTACAATTCTCCGTCCCGATCCAAGAGGAAATTCGTGGTATCTAATCCTGCTGAGTTGCGCATAATGTTCCGGATGGGAAATCTCGTCCGCTCGCCAGGAGATTACGAGCGGATGATTTACCCCGGCGTTGCCGACGGTAAATCTGGCATGTGCTGCGGCCACGTAGTCCATCCCCAAAATGCACCCCTGCAAATCCGGACCCGGTGGAGTGTTCCCGCAGTCCAATACCTCTCGACACCGTTCGAAAATCGAATTCGGATTCCGTGAAAATCGCACAAGATTCATCCAATGCGGATGCCGTGCCTCCGTACTTCGTGGAAAGACGGGAGCCAGTGGCATCAGCGGTGCTAAGAGGGGATTCCCCCCGACCAATATTGTGCCATGAACAGGGCGTTTTCGCCAAATGCCCAGTATATGCATTCTGTCGTCGAACATCCGGAAATGCTTGCCATTATCCGAGACCACTGCATGGTACGTCGCCCCCGGAATGGATGGGATGGATTGCTCGTAGGCTATGCGGTATTTTGTACCGGCCCCCCAGTACTCATATCGGATTACCGCGGTTGCCGTCTTACCCTGCGACATTTTGCACGACTCACGGCCTACGGCTTGAAAATGAATGGTCTTGATTCGAGTGTACTGCCGAGCCTGCCAGAGAAGAGCCTGTACAACCGGGCTGGGCCGCGTTTGAGCGGGCGCTGCTTGAATCCCTGACGGAAACAGCAAGCCCGCAAGTACGATCCAACAAAATAATATCCGCATCTGAAGCGCTCCGTAGCCATCCGCATTGATTATATCGCGAAATGTTGCCGCCGCCGCGGCTCGTACAGTTTATCAGCCTCCGGTAACCGGCGGCAAGCAGGGACATATCCGCCGCCTGTCACGATCATCGTGATAGGTTCATGTTATTCCAGTTCAATCCGAGTTTGTGCAAAAAAACATGGGCGCACCGCTTTACTCGCGGTAGCCTAGAGAGTAAATTCTTACACATGAATACAGTCACGCAAGAAGATTCCTCCATGCCCGGTCCGGTTAATGTAGCGTCGGAGGCATCAGCCGCACCTGTCGATGCGGTGAAATCCATGGAAGATCAGGCGGGCACCGCCGCCGGGCCGCAAGGCGCAAATTCCGGCGACGTGGAGCCGCGCCCAGCGGATGCCGCTGTTTCACTGGCGAATGCGGAAGCGGTGGGGCAGCAAAGCGCATTGGATCAGATGCCTTTGCGCCAAGTGCTTGAGGCGCTGCTGTTTGCCAGCGACGTTCCGTTGATGGGTGCCAAAATTGCGCAAACGTTGGGCTTGGATTCCGTGCGGGCGGTGAAGCTGGCGGTCGAAGAACTCAATGAAAGTTATACCCAACGTGAGGCGGCGTTCAGGGTTGAAGAACGGGCGGGGGGGTATCAGATACTGACATTGCCGCAGTATGCGGAGTATATTCAGCGCTTGATGCGGAAGCGTGATGAGGGACGCCTGACTCCGGCCGCGCTGGAAACCCTGGCCATTATTGCGTATAAGCAGCCAATTTTGCGGGTGGATGTTGAAGCGATCCGGGGCGTGGCCTGCGGAGACGTGATCCGCACGTTGATGGAATACAATCTGGTAAAAATCGTCGGGCGTGCCGAGGAAGTGGGCCGGCCCATGCTGTATGGTACGACCAAACATTTTCTCGAAGTGTTCGGCCTGTCGAGCCTGAAGGATTTACCCAGAGCCGATCAACTCAAAGAACCGACGTAAAGCAAGGGGTCGTCAAACGCATAATAGGCACACAGATGTGCGTTTTTTGCGTGCGTTGCACCCCACAACCTGTACCTCGCCGTTCGCAACTTCCAACGCCTCGTGCTTTCTTTCCACCGTAATTACGGGGAACAGAGCACGAGCATCACGGCCGTGACGTTCCGATCGCCCGATGCAAAAAGCCGTCCGAATTGTTCAGGATTTCCTGCGCGGTGGCGGCATCACATTGCTGATGGTGCATGACGATAGCCCGTTTGACCTGACCGCCGGCCCGCGTCAACAGTTCCATCGCCTCTGTTCGCTCCATGCCGGTCAGCCGCGTTATGATCCGCACGCCCCGATCTACCAGCTTGCGATTTTTCAGGCAATCCAGATCGACCATGATGTTGCCGTAGACTTTGCCGATGCGTGTCATAGCGAGCGTGCTGATGGTATTGAGCACCAGTTTCGTGGCGGTACCGGCCTTGAGTCGGGTTGATCCGGTCAATACTTCCGGGCCGGTCGTCAGGCAGATAAACAAGTCCGCTTCCGCGCAAATATGCTCGCGTGCCGTGCAGGCCAGGAAGATGGTTCCTGCTCCGCGACTGTGAGCTTCCGCAATCGCCCCATGCACAAACGGTGTGGTTCCCCCGGCGGCAATTCCAACTACCACATCGCGCTGCGTCAGACCAATCTCCCGCAAAGCCCTGGCACCGGCTTCCCGGTCATCTTCCACATTTTCAATGGATTGTTGAATCGCCGCCACGCCACCGGCAATAATACCCACCACCATTCCCGGGTCGGAGGAAAAAGTGGGCGGACATTCGGCGGCATCCAAAATGCCCAGCCGCCCGCTGGTGCCCGCCCCGACATATATCAATCGTCCGCCCGCGCGAAAGGCCCGCGCCGCCATTTCCACCGCCTCCGCAATTGCTTGCGATTCTGTACCCACTGCCGCCACCGCCCGCTGATCTTCACGATTCATCAGCAGCACCGCATCCAGCACCGCCATCTGATCCAATTGCGCGGAATCGGGATTGGACTTTTCAGTTTCAATATGACTTCGGTCGTGTACCATCGGTCAGTGGAGCCTCATTGATAAACAAACATCAATTTCATGAATGCAGGCTGTACCATGACAAAGCCGAAATATCAACTATCATTCCTATCATTTCCCGCACCGGGTGTGGCAGTAATTCCGGGCACCCGTGGATTTTCCGTGGAAAACGCGCGGTGCAAGCACACGCGGCTAAAGGGGGATGGGGCGTCCCGGCACCACGGTTCGGATTTATTGCCACGCTCCCGTCACCGGGCGCAATATCATACGTTGGCGTTCGAGGCTATTGGCAATTATCATATCGTCATGGCCACGAAGCAATCGGAACCGAAAATTGAAATTCACCCCGTGATGGTGCTGGCGGGCACCGAGTCGTTTTTGCGGCAGCAATGGGTGAGCCGCATTCGACGGGCGGCGCTGGATGAATCGTCCATGGACGCGGGTTATATCCGCCTGGAACCGAACGTGTCGGTCACAGCTTTGTTGGATGAATGCCGGACCTTCGGCATGTTTTCCAGTCGCAAGCTGGTGGTACTGGAGCCGGCGGATATGCTGCTCAAGGGGCGGGGCGGAAATGCGGAGGCGGAACCAAATAATGCCGGCGATGAGGAGGAGGAACCCGTGGCTGCAACCGGCGGCTCTTCTCCGCGTGATTTGATTTTGCGCTATGCCGAGGCTCCCTGCGAAAATTCCACTCTGGTATTGATCTGCGACAACTGGTTGAAGATAACACGGCTGCATAAGTTTCTAGATAAACAGGGCGCGGTAATTGCCTGTCAGCCTATGAAGGAAGAGGACGTTCCGCGTTGGCTTACGCAGCACGCGCGGGCGGATTTTGATAAGACACTCGAACCGCAGGCGGTGATGCGATTGGCGGAACTGGTGGGAACGGATATGGCGCGGCTGGAAAGTGAATTGGCCAAGCTGGCACTCTTCGCGGATAAACAGCCGGTGATTACCTCCGCCATGGTCGATGAACTGGTCGGATTTCAGCATGAACAGGTGGTATGGAGTTTCGTTGATGCCCTGGCCACCGGAAATGCCAAAGAGGCCTTGGCCTGTCATACGGAATTGTGGCAAATGGACGCCCGTATCGGCTTTACGCTTGTTGGAGCGGTCTTTTTCTGGCTCAGTCAGGTGCTTCGCGCGCGCGAAATGCTGGATCGGCGTTTAAGCGACAGTCAGATCAGTAAGGAACTCAAACTCTGGCCGGCACAGCGAGCCAGTGCCGTCTTGAATTCGGCCCGGCGCTGGGGGGTGGATGGCTGCCGACGTGTCAGCGCCGCGTTGCTGGCGGCGGATATGGCGGCTAAAACCAGCCTGGGCGATCCGCAGCGCAACATGGAACGCTTCATTGTGCAGGCATGTCTGAGTCTTGAGCCGTCGGTTTAACGATGAACTGATCAGTCACAACGGCTTTCCCAGCAACTGGCGTTTATGCTTCAGAAATTTTATATGATGATCCAGGTGCTGGATATACATCCTCACCATATCGCCGAGGGTCACGCGACCCCGCTGGTTATGGGTGCCGGCGCGGGAAAACGCTTCTGCCGGAAGGCGATAGAGAATTTCGCCGGTCAGCAGACGATTTTTGGAAAATACATCCGCCGCCATGGCCGCATCAAGCTGGTCATAGAACAATTTCGCGGCAAATGCGCTTTCATCAAATCCGATCAGCGTGGGATTGTCTTCCGCGATGATCCGCTTCATACGGTCCGAGGCAATCAGATCGCTGTCCATCAGGTGCATGACAATCTGCCGGATACTCCATGTATTGGGCACCGGGTGCGCATTAAGTTCCGCCGCCGACAACCCCTTGATCGCCGCGGGCAAAATCGAAGCCTGCCGGACATATTCATCAATAATGGTCTTTTCCATGGCATGATCCTTTGAAAACTCCTGCCCCGCACATATCTATCATCAAAACTTTTCATGCAAATTGCAAGAGCATCGCAGCAAAATCCGACGAAGTGGCGTGGGAATCAATCCGAACCAGCGTACCGGAACACCTCACCCCCTTGCACAATCTGAAATCCGAAATTTGAAATCCCAAATCTCACTTCTCCTTTTAGCCGCGTGTGCTTGCACCGCGCGTTTTGCGCGGCAGTCGCCGGTGTTGAGAAAGCAGTAACGTTTCTCGTTGAGCGTAGCGCTTCGTTGACACCATCTCCTAACTCCTAACTTCTAACTCCCAACTTCTACCTCCAGTCTGTTCTCCGCTCTGCGGCCGCCGCCGCGGCGGGTGACCCGCAAATTTGCCATGCCCCGACGAGGTGATTTTCAGTGTGGCATTGAATATCCGGTGATCAGGCGGTATGAACATGGAATCGCAGGTTTGTGTTCGGCCTGCATGCGTTGGTTTCTGCCGCGAATGGTGAGCCGGAACTTCGACATTGTTGTCGGGATATGATGGCGCGCAGAGGAGATTGGAATTTGATTATCACGATTGATGGCCCGGCGGGATCGGGAAAATCAGCGGCGGCGGAGCTTTTGGCCCAGCGTCTGAACGTGCGGCACCTGGATACGGGTGCGATGTATCGCGCCGTGGCATTACTGGCCATCAGGCGGGGAATGGTGGATGGCGCGTTGGAACCGCAGGTGATCGGTCGCCTGGCGGTGGACATGAATCTGACCTTTGATTGGCACACGCATCCGGCGCGGATTCTGCTGGATAATCAGGATGTCTCTCTGGATATTCGTAAGCCTGAGGTTACCGCGATGGTGCACCTGGCCGCTGATAATTCCGCAGTGCGGGAGGAACTGGTGCGGCGACAGCGGCTGATCGCCGCCGAGACCGGCGCACTGGTTACGGAGGGCCGGGATCAAGGAACGCTGGCATTTCCTGATGCGGATTATAAATTTTATCTTGATGCGGATATCCGGGAACGCGCGCGGCGGCGATTGGCTGAACTTAAGGGAAAAGGAATCGCCGCGGAGGCGCAAGCGGTTTTCACGGATATGCAGGCCCGCGATCAGCGTGACACCGCACGCGGCGTAGGCGCGTTAAAATTGGCGTCCGATGGAATCGTGCTTGATACCACGGCACTGACGTTGCCACAGGTGGTCGATGCGATGCTTAATAGAATAGGAAAAGACAGACATGAATGACGCGCCGCCGCCATCACCTTCTGATTCGTACGGGCCGGATTCGGACACAACATCCTTCATGCCCGCATCCGCGGACACGCCACCGCCGGCGGCTTCGCCGCGTGTACGTTTCGTCTATCGCGGTGAAGGTAGCGGTTGGATGCAGGTGTTTCTCTGGACACTGGGGAGGATATTTTTACAATTTTTCAGCATACTGTGTTTTCATATTCGTGTGGCGGGAAGGGAAAATGTTCCGGCAACGGGTGCGGCCCTGCTGGTGACCAATCATCAGAGTATGTTGGACCCGTGGATGATTGGCATTGGTCTGAAGCGTCAGATACATTTCATGGCCCGCGAAACATTATTCAAAGGCGGACTGGGCCAGTATATTTTTGAAACCACGAACGCTTTTCCCGTACGGCGCGGACGCGCGGATTCTTCCGCGGTGCGTGAAGCCATTCACCGGCTGCAGCGGGGCTTTCTCGTGAATTTATTCCCGGAAGCCACACGCACCATGGATGGCACCATCGGGCCGATAGCGGCGGGGGTGGCGATTATCGTTCATCGCGCCAAAGTACCGGTGATTCCGGTGGTTATTGACGGAGCCTTTGAAGCCTGGCCGCGGGATCGGAAGTTTTTCCGATACTCCGGGATTCGTCTGCGTTACGGTAAGCCGATACCATACATTGAATTGGCGGATTTATCCGCGGATGAAATTTCCGTGCGCATCCGCCGGGAGATGATTGAGTTGCAGAAAAAATTGAAATCGACCCATGCCACCGCCTCGGAACAACGCTTTGTATCCGATTTGCAGGCGGGAAAGAAGCGACTTGTGGTATCGCGCGAATTGTCTGCTTGACCGCAAATGGCTTCGCGCGATGGGCAATTATTCTGTACCATTTCAGATCATCTCGACCAGCGAGCCACCGGGCTATTCCCGGTGCGCTTCAGAAATCTTGTGACATGATGCTTGTCTCATTCCCGGAGATGGCCATATTGCCGTGCCCGTGTGCTGGATGATGTTTATGCGGACAATTGTGAAAGCTGCAACGGTGCGATATCAAACTTGGCATTTTGCCCCAAATACCGGGCCGGATTGTTATGGAAAATCTCAATAATTTCCTGCTCACTATGGCCGCGACTGCGATATTCCAGCGCACAATCCTGCAAAGTAAACGGGCTGCTGGGGCCCCAGTCCGCGGAGGAGTTCACCAGCAGTCGCCGCGGACCATAGATTTCCAGCATATCCGCGGCGCGGCAGGGACTCATCTTGGTGGTGGGATACAAGGTCATGCCGGCCCAATAACCGGCATCAAGCACCGCTTTAATGGTGTGCTCCTCAACATGGTCAATCCAGACCCGCTGCGGGTCGGCGTGCAGATTTCGCAGGAGATCCAGCGTCAGTTGCGTGCCTTTGCGCTTATCCGCCATGTGCGGCGTGTGAATCAGCACGAGTTGCCGGTATTTCAGTGCCAGTTCCATCTGTTCCTGAAAAATGACCAGCTCATTGCGGGTATTTTTGTTAAGGCCGATTTCCCCGATACCCAATACAGTGGGTTTGTCGAAAAACGACGGCATGCCGGCCATGACCTCGCGTGCCAAGGTCATGTTCTCCGATTCCTTGGGATTCACGGCGATCCAACAGAAGTGGCGTATGCCATATTGCGCAGCGCGGGTCGGTTCAAATTCACTGATCTGCCGGAAATAGTCAATGAAACTTCCGGAGTAACGGTGGTCAAAGCCCGCCCAAAAGGAGGGTTCGGCGACCGCGACCACACCGGCCTGAGCCATGCGCGCATAGTCGTCGGTGGTTCGCGATATTCCGTGATAATGGGGTTGGATATAATACATATAAGTCTCCATGCCGCAAAAATGCCGGCGCTTTTTCCAAACTTATACAACCGGATCGGAAAGTAAATGCAAAATCCGTTCGGTGCGATTCGGCTCCGCACTGGGCTGTGCCAGCACGGCCATGGCCTGGCCAATTCGCAATAGCCGTTCATCAGCGGGCCTGCCGTCACCGGGCGGCACGGGTGTGCGATCATAGCGATCCAGTGTCGCCGCCAATTCCAGCAACATGCAGCGGCAATCCAGATAATACCGGTCCAGAACATCTTTTTTATTCATTGGATGATACCTCGAAACGACTCGACATGACGTGGTGAATTTGGTCAATGGGCGTTTTCATATTGTTGGGCTTCTTGAGATTGATTCAATTTTGCCAGTGATTCATAATATTGTTGCACCAGGGATTTGTATTGCGGCAACGTTTGATGCCGCATGGCATTGAGGATCATGTTGCGTTCGCGGGCGGGCAGGTTTCCCCATTGGTGCCGACGGGAGTTAACGTTTGTGAGATTCCCCGGATTCATCGGTGTTCCGCCGGGCCGGCGTGATTGTGTGGCGGAATTGCTGGGGTTCATCGGTGAATTTTGTCCGCCGTTGGATTGCTGCATGGACATGGATTGTTGTTCGGATGACGATTGTTGCCGACCTCCACCTTTGCTTTGAGACTGCTGAGCCATTTTAATAAGTTCATCGAGCCGGGCGATGATGTCTTCCTGCACCTTTTGCGTTTTTGGGCCAGCATCGGCGGCGTTGAGCCGCCGGGCGCTCGTGCTCATATCTTGGAGAACTTGCCGCAAATCCTGATTGATCTGCTGCTGCGATGGGTGTGATGTCAAGCCCTTATGCTTCACCCATGGCCAGCCCATCATGTTAAAAGTCCCGCCTGATCGCAAATTGGAGGATGGCGATGCGGCCCTGTTGATTGATGGTTGCTGCCCGGAGGTATCCGGTTTTCCCAGATGCAAGGGCAGCAGCACCGGTGGACGTGATCCGGATATGTCGCCACCATTCGAGTAAGCCAGACTGATCGACCCGGAAGACATCAACGCCAGTGCGCCAACCGCCATCGTCGCCATGCCAATGATTGGTCTTCCGGCACCCGTCAGCAAATCACAAAATCCATCGCGCATCGGCAACACCTCACGATCATGTAATCATTATAGCCGAAAACTGTATGTCTGTCGGCGTAGGTTCGCGGCTGTGTGTCATCGTGGTAAGCTCCTGTCGTCGGGCCGTTCTATTCGACGCTCCTTTGCCTAAGGCGCAAACTTAACCAAAAAATCCATGTCACTGCGATTGTGATCAAATCGCCCGGATATATTCGGTAGATACCTCTCTGTGGTTCCAGCCCCCTGTGTGTCATTCGTTGCTCGATGTTTCCCGCCCGTATTCTTGAACAGAAATCGTCACCGGCCCTTGCCGATGTTACGCTGTGGCGTTATGTTCATTTGCTGAAATTCATCGGAAGCGGATGCTGTATGGCAGCGCACCGTTTTGGCATAGGAGATATAGCTTTGAACGAATCGCAAACTTCACCGGCGTTGAATGATTCCCAGAAGACGCTGCTCTATCAACCGGGCGTCCGCGTGGAAGTCACGCAGCAGATTGCTCAGCGATCCCATGTTTATCCAATCTGTGTGATCGGCACGGTGCTGCGGCAGGAACGACAGGAAAGCGGAAGCTGGTTTGCCCGTAATAAGGGAGATCGTTTCTGGCTGGACCGTCTGATTATTCAAAAAGATGACGGCGAAAAAGTGGTGCTGAATCTTGATGAGTTTTCTTCAGTGAAGGTGCTGCAGGGCCTGGAACCCACAGCCGGCACCGCACCGCTGGTGCTTCCGAATTGCGATCGCGCCAGCTCACTGACGTAATTCGCCGTTGAACCATGATGCTGCCGCGACAGGCCAAGCAATTCTCTCCGCGGATACATCCATGCATCATTAATTTATCCGACATCAGCCAACGGAAGGGCATCGCTGAAGCGGGAGCTTAGCTCCCGACGTAATTCCGAGTGCTCCGGACTGATGACATGTGGGTCCGATTTGATAATGGCCTGGGCTTGTTCACGCGCGGCCGGCAATAAAAATGGATCCAGAAGCAAATCTGGAAAGAGCATGTCCGGGCGGCCACTTTGTCGTTCGCCGACAATTTCTCCCATGCCTCTGATTTTCAGGTCTTCCTGGGCAATATCAAAACCGCTGGAGTATTTAATCATGGCGGTAATACGCGCCGGTGGATCGGGCGTGTCGCTTTCAAAAAGCAAAATGCACGCGGACTTATGGCTGCCCCGTCCCACCCGCCCACGGAGCTGGTGCAGTTGCGCGAGGCCGAATCGTTCGGAATGTTCGATAATCATCACGGTGGCGTTGGGCACATCCACACCGACTTCAATAATGGTTGTGCAAACCAGCACATCGACCTTGCCGAGCCGAAACTGCTCCATAACTTCGCGCCGCGCCGCGGCCTCCATGCGTCCATGCAGCAGTCCCACCCGATGATTTTTCAACTCCCCATCTTTGAGGTCATTGAAAGCCCGCGTGGCCCCCAGCAATTCAGCGGCATTTTCATCAATGGCGGGCAGCACGACATATCCCTGTCTCCCTGATTCAACCTGCTTGCGCAAATACGCATACACTTCCGCCCGGCGGGCCGCGGGAACGGCGCGCGTGGCAACAGGCTGCCGCCCCGGCGGCAACTCATCAATTGTGGAGACATCCAGATCTCCAAATACAGCCATCGCCAACGTGCGCGGAATGGGGGTGGCGGTCATGACAAGTGTATGCACGCCGGCATAGCGACCACGAATGATCGCACGCTGGTGCACACCAAATTTATGCTGCTCATCGACCACCAGCATGGCGAGATTTTTGAAGCGGACCGCATCGCGCAGTATGGCGTGCGTGCCGATGACCAGACTGATGGACCCATCGGCCAATCCGGCCAGGGCAAGTTTTTTATCTGAGGGGCAAACCGCGGAAGTCAGCAACGTCATTTTCACCCGGCTATGGGCTAAATAGCGCTCAATCGAAAGCGCATGCTGTTGAGCCAGAACTTCAGTTGGAGCCAGGAGTGCGGCCTGAGCACCGGCGGCAATCGCGGAAAGCATGGCATAAAGCGCTACCACCGTTTTGCCGCTGCCTACATCTCCCTGCACCAGGCGATTCATGGGATGGCGGGCGGAAAGATCATGGCGCAGATCGGCGATGACCCGTTCCTGCGCGGCGGTCAGCGCGAACGGCAAAAGCGCACGGATGCGTCTGTCCACCGCATCATCCGTACGCAATGGCCGGGCATTCTGGATCGACTGCTGATAATGGCGTTTCATCCCCACGGCCAGTTGGTGCAGCAGAAACTCATGAAATGCCAGGGAATGCCGCGCGATCTGCACATATTTCCACGCACCGGGGCGGTGAATCAATTCATACGCCTGACGACGGGAGATCAGGCGACGCGCAGTTAAGGACTCGGCGGGAAGCCATTCTCGAATTTGCGGCAGCAGCGATGGAATATTCTTTTCCATAATGGCCGCAATCACACGGCTGGTCAGATCCGCCGTGGCGGGATATACCGGCTTTAGATCCGGTGCGTCCGCGCTTGCGGCGTCGGTGGTCAGAAAGTCAATCCGCGGCGCAAGCATCTGCGGGCGGGAATTAAAATACTTCACCTTTCCGGTGGCGCGCACCTGCATGCCGGGAAGCAGTTTTTCCGCCATGAACATCTGGTTGAACCATGTCAGCACACAGCGGCCCGATTCATCCTGCAGCAGGGCTTCGAACCGTGCGGGCCGTCGGCGAATGGCGCGGGTCTGGATGATCTGGCCTTCAATGGAGGCCAACTGACCGCTTTGCAGTCGCTCCACGACAACATGGCCCTGGGATTGGGCATAATCGCGTGGAAAGAGATTCAACAGATCGCCGCAGGTTGACACGCCCATGGCCTGGAAAATTTCAGCTCTTTTAGGCCCTACGCCGTGGGCGAATTGCACCGGAGATTCCAGTGCCGGTGGGCGAGCAGCGGCTAATTCTGAAGATTCAGCGGCCATAAAGAGCGTTCCGTTTAACTTAACGCGCTAATTCGACGGCCCGAATTTCACGCAGCACGGTAATGCGGATTTCACCGGGAAACGTCAACTCGGACTGAACGCGATTGGCGATTTCCCTGGCAATCAGCTTCGCAGTGGCATCATCACATTTTTCGGGATCCACAATCACCCGCACTTCGCGGCCCGCCTGAATGGCAAAAGCCTGGCGCACCTGCGGGAAGCTTGTCGCGATGCCTTCGAGTTCATGTAAGCGTTTGATGTAACGCTCCATCGACTCCCGCCGCGCGCCGGGCCGCGCGCCGCTGATGGCGTCAGCCGCCATGATTAACGGCGTATAGGGCGTGGTGGATGGAATATCATTATGGTGGCCTCCGATGGCGTTTAAGACCGCTTCGGATTCATTAAATTTGCGGCAGAATTCCATGCCCAGTGCGGGGTGCCCGCCTTCCTGGTCATGATCCATGGCCTTGCCGATGTCGTGCAGCAACCCCGCCCGGCGCGCCACCGTGCCATCAAGGCGCAGTTCATCGGCGAGCATCTGGGCGATAAACGCCACTTCCAGAGAATGACGCAGCACATTCTGGCCATAGCTGGTGCGGTAATGCAGACGACCGAGCATTTCAACAATGCGCGGATGCAGGTTGGGGATATTGGCCTCAATAACCGCCTTTTTCCCGACATTGCGGATATTGTTCTCAATTTCCTTTTGCGTGGCCTGAAAAATTTCCTCAATGCGAGCCGGATGAATACGTCCGTCGGCAATGAGTTTTTCTAATGTCAGCTTGGCCACTTCGCGGCGAATCGGATCAAAGCAATTTACCGTGATGACGCCCGGCGTGTCATCAATAATGACATCCACGCCCGTGACCTGTTCAAACGCGCGGATATTGCGTCCCTCACGCCCGATGATCCGGCCTTTCATATCATCGCTGGGGATTGTGACGGCCTTGGTGGTGCCTTCGCTGGTCACTTCCGCCGCATAGCGTTGCATGGCCTGCAACATGATATTGGTGCTTTTCTGTCGGGCTTCATCTTTGGCTTGTTCCTCAATTTTCTCCACCATCACCGCCATGTCGTGCCGTACGTCGCCCTCCACGCGCTTGAGCAGAAGCTGTTTGGCCTCTTCCGGGGACATGTTGGTGATCTGCAGGAGAATTTCTTTCTCCCGTGCCACGGCTTGATCAAGCTGCTGTTCCTTGGCCTGCAGGTTGCGGTTGCGTTCACTGATGGATTTTTCAACGGATTCAAGATGCTTTTCCTTGGTGGTCAGCGTATCGAGTTTCTGATCCAGCGTATCCTCGCGCCGTAGAAGGCGCTGTTCAATGTTGCGCATCTCCTCACGCATCGTTTCCGTTTCGCGTTCGGCCTGCTCGCGTATTTTCAGGGCCGAATCCTTCGCCGTCAGTTGTGATTCACGCATGAGTTCGTCCGCCCGAGTTTTGGCTGCGGCCAGCAACTTGTCGGATTCCACCTTGCCCCGCAGAAGTGCGGATTTGCCCAGCACTTTGAGAATCAGCAATATGCCCACAGCCCCAGCCACAAGGCCGGCTCCCGCGGCAAGTGCGATGGCCAGTGTGGGATCAAAACCGCCATCGGCGAACGGTGACGAAAGGAACGCGAAGTGTGGGACAGCGTGTAGCATGGTCAACCTCAATAGTTGCGGCTGAAGAATGACCCGCGCGGCGTTGATGAAACATTCCGCCCCGGTGATTCAAAGCCTTTATATCGTGCTTTCGATACCGCACCATGCGGATCGAAGGTTGACACAGATGCGAACCTCTGCCAGCCACGCTGTTCGCGTGGCCCATGATCAGGTTCGGATGCTTGACAAGGTTGGACGATAGCTTCAGTGATTGATATTTTTCGGCATGCCGCCGAAGTCATCAGGATTTTCGTATCCGCATCAGCGCGCACAGCGGGCGCACCGGTGAAGACGGTTTTTCTAGTGGCATCGCGGTGTGCATTCCCGCCGCTACATCTCCGCTTCCGCCAAACCACAGGCCGGGGAGGGGTGATAGACGAGAAATTCTTAGCCCGCGAAGAGTTTGGATGGATCCTGAACAAAACACCTGATTCACCATTCGTCAATCTATATCGATCCTACTTTACGGATCGTGCAGATACCGGAAGATAAATTCCGGACCCGCATAAACCAGCCTGCATATCCGATCGGGGAACGATCATAATTCCCATCGACGGAAGGTTTCACAGAACCTCGCAAGCCGTGTCAACCCAACGAGTTGCGCCAATTTTTTGGAGAGTTTTCACCAAGCATTGCCAAAGCTTGGCGACCATCCTCCGCTGAAATAAATGTTAACGTTTCATTGGGATATGGTCAACCCATCATCTCGGGCTTGTGACCGTTTTGAGACGCCCGTTTTTGTCGGGATTTGGAAAACCGTCGGGAAGGCGGCAATTTCCGCTTGCGCGCCGGCGTAACGGTCGTGTTGCTACCACGCGGCTGCATGTATATTCCGACGTTTCCATTACGGAAAATAAGCAGACGAATGGCAATCTGGAACGATAATTTAAATGAAATGTTGCGGCCCAACTGGAAACGCACAATATTCGCAAATGTGGTGGAGTGGCATAGTTTCCATAATTATTGGACTAAAGTCGGCGATTCGCACGAATAAATAGGAGAGGCCAGGCCGCGTGATTGACTGGCCGAGTTTTGATAATGAAAGTGGCCCGCATCTCCAGATGCGAAGTTTGGGTTGATTGGCAACGGAGTGCTCACAATAATGATTTTAGAGTCACAACGATTCGGGACCCTTGAACTGCCGACTTCTGACGTTTTCAGGTTGTATAGCGGCTCGGTGATGAGAATTACGTCGTATTACGGCCTAAAATGATGGGTGACGGCGTGTGCCGCCGGACGATGATGCGGTCGGCTGACGTAAGCCCGGCTGAAAAGTAAATGGATTTATGCTGACAAGTCAAGGAGTTGATATATGCTGGTACTCTCACGTCAGCGCGATGAAAGCATTATGATTGGTGATAACATTGAGATCACCATTGTGGATATCCGCGGCGATAAGGTAAGGCTGGGAATCAATGCGCCAAATACCGTGCCTGTGCATCGCAAAGAAGTATACCAGGCAATCCAACGGGAGCGCGCAGGTGTCCCGCGGCAAAATGGGGACGCCCAGGGATCTCATCACTCCGTACCTGGAAATGCGGCGGCGGATTCGGGACACCTACCGGGCGGCGTTACGCCCGCGCCCGCCGACTAATAATGCAATATGCGGATTTCTCGAATGGCCTTGGCGAATAGCGGATTGGATTTGAATCTTGCTTTGCTGATACGTGGATCATGCTCAAATGGGTTATACAGCGGATCGCCGACATAGGCGATTCGCCAGCCCACTTGTGGTGTGGTGAGAAAATAAACCTCCGCTTGCGTGAATCGGCCGGACAGTAACAACGGAAAAAACAAAGACGGCTGGGGAAAAGCCTGCAGATAAGGTTCAGCCACAGCTCCCAGCGTACCCACCACACCGTGCTTGAGCAGATTGATACACCAGCCGGTATCGGACGGATTGTGCAGCGTGGTCAATTCTAAACTGGCGACATGATAGCCCACACACCCGGGCAGCCATTGACACGAATCCACATAATGATGCAGCGAATACCAACCGCAATACAGCGCCGCACGCGGACAGTTTTTGGCCTGCAACAGGGCGGGTGTGTCATTGAGCACAACATGAATGGCCGCATTTTTCAAAATATATCCGGCGGTAGCGCGAATGTCGTGATCAAAGACGGCATACGGATCCGTGCCGTGCAGACCCCGCGCATCAAAATACGCCACACCATGCAGGCCTCGCCGCTGCACCTCAATGGAAGTGTGGATGATATTCATCACCATGCGGGGTGTCAGGCCATCCAAGCGCGAGACCATGATTGCTTCAGGCTCATGACGATTGGTAGCGGCCTCATGCCAGATGGGCAGATAATCCGGATTAACATGCCACAGGATGGGGGGCCTGGCATGATACCAGAGCATCATCAGGTCATTGTCCAATGCGGTGCGCCGGCCATGCTGGGACAGATACATCTGATCGGAAAGCAGTTGTTCAGTCAGACCGGTTATGCCAAATAGCTGAAATTGCAGTTGTCTCATTTTCTGGCGATTCATTGCACGATCACGCTGAATCGCCAGACGCTGATATTTCCGCAACTGCGCCCGCACACGTGTACGTTCGCTATCAAGTGCTTCCTTCTGAGCTATGGCCTTGAGGCTGTCCCCATGAACGTGCACCATCGCGGTCACGCCGCCGGGGCCGAAGAATTGCCGCAGCAGTGTGAAAAGCGCGTGGGCGTCGGGGCGGCGCAAAGCCGGCGGCAAATCCTGGTAGCGTTGAATGGCCAGCTTCACGGCGGTGCGAAAATTTGACAACGCCGCCTGGGCATACGCCGGCTCCGATTGGGTACCGGGCGTCGTGGTTGCGGGAGCGGTAATTGAGCCGCCGGAGGCGATGGCATTGGCTTGTGCAGTGCCTTGCAGCAATTCGCTCGCGCAGTGGGTCAGATCGGCTTGTGTTTCGCTGAGGTCCCGCATCTGGGCCGGTGTGGGCATTTGCCGCCCTACACGCAACGGGATGCCATAGGTGGTTACAAGACATTTAATCTGTTTTTCCAGGTGGCGCTCCCGCAGAACTTGTTTGATCGTATCGGCGATGCGAGTGGTATAATAAGGGACGGGGACATCGTTGACATTATGATTCTCAAGATCCAGCACAATCAGATGTGTTGCCGGAATGTTTCGGGCTTTGATGTAATAGCGCCCGACCTGCCAGGAGCCTGGGATATTTCCATTGATGACTACAGCCACCTGGTCGGGGGTGAGGGCAGCCACAGGTGGGCCGGAAATAGTCATTGCGCCAAATGCGGCGAACAGTCCGGTCAGAAAAAGCACTGCGGGCGGATAAATGCAATGGGAGGTGTGGATACGGGGAAACTGGGGCATGAGGGAACAGCTCCGTTGCGGTGTTAGCGTTCAGTGGCAAACTTCATCGCCAGAGCGGACATGATGCGAATGCCCGCGGCGACAGCGGTATCAGGAAAATCATATCGGGGATTATGCAGCATCGGGTAGGTTTTGCGCCCGCGTGGGCGGGTTCCAAGAATAAAAAAGCATCCGGGCACGCGCCGCAGGTAGTGGGCAAAATCCTCACTCCATAGGAATGGCTGATCCAAAAGATGGACATTGCCAGCACCCATAGCCTCTCTGGCCGTATCATGAAACATTTGATATACAGGCAGGCTGTTGATTGTTGCAGGTGTGCCGCTGGACAATTGCAATTCGGCGCGGCAACCATGCACAACGGCCACGGCGGTACTGACCTCACGGATCAGGCTGATGGTCTGCCGACGCACGGCAGCCGCCAAGGTGCGTAGCGTTCCGCTGAAGGTGGCAAAGTCCGGAACCACATTGCTGGCCTGCCCGGCATTAATTGTTCCGACCGTAAAAACGACGGTATCAGTTGGCGAAATGCGTTGGGTAATGGCGGAGGAAATTTCCGTCATCAGTGCCGCCGCGCATTGAATGGGGTTCTTCCCCTTGTGCGGATAGGCCGAATGCGTGCCGACGCCGCGCACGACAATGGTAATGGTATCGACCGCAGCCAGCAGGCCGCCGGGGCGAGAGGCGACATGTCCGACCTCCAATTCCGGCCAGCCATGGAGGCCGAAGATGGCCTGCACGGGCGGTGATTCCAGAACGCCATCCTCACACATGCGCACGGCACCGTTGCGGCCTTCTTCCGCCGGCTGAAAAATCAACTTAACCCTGATATCGGGTGGCAGCGATTGTGCCGCCAGAAATGCCGCCGTGCCCAAGAGTACTGCCATGTGGCCATCATGGCCGCAGGCGTGCATCAGGCCCGGTCGGCGGCTTTGCCATGCGGCGTTGGTGGCTTCCGTTACGGGTAACGCATCCATATCCGCGCGCAGGGCGACGCAGCGATTTCCGTGTCCTATTTCCGCCATTAAGCCCGTACCACCTCCCAAACCGCGTCGAAATGGGATGTCCAGGCGCGTTAATTCCGCCGCAATCAGATCACTGGTGTTCCGCTCCTCGTAGGCGAGTTCGGGAATCTGATGGAATTGATGGCGCAATTTTACCGCGTGGCGAATCATGCGGTCCGTAGCCGGAAAGTTCGGGAATAGTGGTTCAATCATCGCAGCACCGTCATGCAAACTAGCCGCTACGGGAAAATTTTGCAAACGCCTGATCGTTATCGGCGACACAGGGCGTGGCAACAAATCCGCATGATGATGCCGTCATGCGCCATTCTGATTTTAGCCGCGTGTGCTTGCACCGCGCGTTTCGCGAGCCAATACCACGCGCTGGAAAACTGCCACGCCAGCGACATAACTATCGATAATACAAGGAGTTAGAAATGCCCGAAAAAATAATTACGTTTTCTGAACCGGAGCGGAATGCCGGGCGTATAATAAATTGTCACGGGTAAGCTCCCACGACTTCCCGTGGCAAAGTTCCTTCCTTCTCCCCCACGAACGCCGGTGGTTGTCGTTTCCCACGCGACCACCGGCTTTTTATTTATGCTATAATCTTGAACTGTTCGCCAGGGGTGTTCCGATGTTTCGGAACTGAGAATAAACCCTTGGAACCTGACCCGGGTTGTACCGGCGTAGGGAGCGCGAGCAAAAACTGCCACGTTTTCCCGCCGCTATCACCGCCGGGGTTGTATAACTGGGCCGCAACCGCGGCTGATTGAGGAGTATGTAATTATGTTTCAGGCGGCGCAAAATCTTGTCACCCAATACGAATTTGCCTGTGCGGGAATTGTGACACCGCAGATGATTCGCGTGGCCCAGCGCGAGGGGCAGACCGCGGAGTTTATCCGGCAGGAGGTGGCCCGCGGGCGGTTGGTGATCCCCGCCAACATCCGGCATTTGCAAGGGACGGGCGGGCATGCCGACGCGACCTCTCCCATGGATTTGCAGTATGAACTTTTCGCGAATGCCGGTCATCCCGGTGCGCGGGGTGATGCATCCGGGTTGTGGGTGAATCAGACCGTGGCACAGAGAACAAAAGTCATTACGGATTCCGCCGCCTTCAAGGGGGCACGCGCCGCCAAGCGCCTGGATCCCATGGCCATTGGCCGAATGGTAACCACCAAAATCAACGCCAACATTGGAGCGTCCCCCGTCTCCAGCAATACCGCGGAAGAAGTTGAAAAATTACAATGGGCCCAGAAATTCGGTGCCGATACGCTCATGGACCTCTCCACCGGTGGCAATCTGGTGCAGTGCCGCCAGGCGATTATTGATCACAGCACAATTCCGATCGGCACCGTGCCAATTTATTCCATGATCATCGGCCGGAAAATTGAAGAGTTGTCGTATGACATTATTCTCAAGGAAATTGAACGCCAGGCCCAGCAGGGGGTCGATTATTTCACGATTCATGCCGGTGTGCTCAAAGAGCACCTGCCACTGGTGAAAGACCGATTGACGGGGATTGTCAGCCGGGGCGGCAGCATGTTGGCCAAGTGGATGATTGTGCATAATAAGCAAAATCCGATGTATGAATTGTTTGATGAAATTTCCGCCATCATGCGGCAATATGATGTCACCTATTCCCTGGGTGACGGCCTGCGGCCAGGCTGCTGCGCCGATGCAACCGACGCGGCACAACTGGCGGAATTACGCACGCTGGGCGAGTTGGTTTATCGCGCCCGTGCGGCCGGTGTGCAGGTGATGGTGGAAGGCCCCGGCCATGTGCCGATGGATCAGATTGCCATGAACATGCAGCTTCAGCAGCGGGTATGTGATGATGCTCCATTTTATGTGCTTGGGCCACTGACGACCGATGTATTTCCTGGCTATGACCACATCACCAGTGCGATCGGTGCCACGGAAGCGGCGCGGGCCGGAGCGGCGATGTTGTGCTATGTAACGCCCAAAGAACATGTCGGCCTGCCCAAGGCGCAGGATGTAAAAGCGGGATGTATTGCCTACAAGATTGCGGCCCATGCGGGCGATATTTCCCGCGGCGTTACCGGTGCGCGCCAATGGGATGATGACATGTCCAAGGCGCGGGCCGCGTTGAATTGGCCGAAGATGTTTGAATTGGCGTTCGACGGTGAAACCGCCCGGGCGCTGCATGATGAAGATCTGGAAGTGGATACGGATTTTTGTGCCATGTGCGGGCATGACTGGTGTTCCATGCGCATCAGCAAAGAAATACAGGATTTTGCCAGCGGGAAGGACCCGAATTTTGAGCCGGCAAAAAAGTCGGAGCAATCCACGGGTGTCTCGGCCGAGGGCGTGGAATTGCTTAAACATCGCGGTGTTTTAACGCAGGAACAGATTCACGCTTTGGCTCACAAGGGCAAGAAGGCGGTATGTCATAGTGATAGCGTGGCCGATCCGGAGCAAGCCAGGCTGGTGCAACTTAATACGCTCAAGGCGCATGGCGTGGTGCTCAATGAAACGGGGCTGTAAGGGACTGCGCAAAAATAAATTCACATTTTTTGGCGCAGGAATTTTGGCCGCTGGCGAGGCGTGAGCGACGCGCATACCCCGCCAGTGGGTCTGTAAGGAGCGAACAACGAAGCCAACGGCCAAAAGGGCCAGCCAGAAAGTGTGAAGTTATTTTTGCACGGTCCCTAAGCGTGATCGGGCCGGGCGAAACGCCTTGCGGCGCGGCACGGGGATAATATTGCTTCAGGGATGGAACAATGGTTGACGGAACGGCGGATGTCGCAATTGTCGGTGGGGGAGTCATCGGGTTAACCATGGCCTGGCGGCTGGCGGAGGCGGGGCTGTCAGTAGCATTGCTGGAGCAGGGACGATGTGCCCAGGGGGCGAGCCGGGCGGCGTTGGGGGCGCTGTGGCCACCGCCCATGGCCAATGCGGGGGCGATGCAGCAACTGCATCGCCGCAGTCTTTTTGAGTACGAATCCTTTGTTCAATCACTGGAACGCGCGTCGGGTCTGCACGTTAATTATCTGCGGCGCGGCAAATTGGAATTGCTGAATTCTCAGAAAGCCTATCAGATTGCCGCTGAACAAAGTGTCGCGGCCAATGCGTCTTGGCCGGGATTGGGTGAAAAGCCGATCATGGAAGTGCTCTCTTCAGAGCAAACGCTGGAATATGAACCGGAGATCGCATCGGTTCCGCATGGTGCCCAACATTGCCGGTGGTCCGGGCAGGTCAATGTGGATCAATTGATGGAGGCGCTTATCTTGGTGTGCGTCAAGGCCGGAGTGCGGATTCATGAGGGTGTGCGGATCGAGCGACTGGAAACCGCATCACATCGGGTGCGGGCGGCAAGCTCCGGTGATAAGCGCTATAGCGCGGAGAAATTTGTGCTGTGCGCCGGGGTTGGCTTGCCGCAGATATCGGGTGGTGCGGAGGTTTCACCGCCCATTGTGCCCGTGAAGGGGCAGGCTCTACTTTTGCGTGTGCGCAAGGAAGCGATTGGGCACATAGTAAAAAGCGGGCCGATATTTCTGGTGCCGTGGCCGGATGGGCGGATTTTGGTAGGCTCCACGACGGAGCCGGAGGCCGGATTTGACACAACCAACACTGCGGAGGGTGTTCAGTTTCTGCTGCAGGGCGCAACGGAGATTGTGCCGGCATTGAAATCAGCGGTTTTAGAGCGGGTATGGGCGGGGCTGCGGCCAAGCGGGCCTAAACATCGGCCGGTGATGGGAAAGGCCCCGGGTTACGATAATGTGTTTGTGTGTGCGGGGCATTTCAAAATCGGCATCGGGCTGGCACCCTTGTCCGCGGCACTGATGGCGGAATTAATCACGACGGGCCGCACGGGAACCGATATCAGTGAGTTCGCGCCGGCCAACCGGGATCAGAAATAAAAGTGTATGCCTACCCCGACGTATTGAATTTCATTGACAAAGAATTGTCCATACGGCGAATGTCCGCGATAAAATTCCAGCAGGAATTGGAGTTTTGAACTGTCCGGTTTGCCGTTGGTCAACTGTACGCCGCCGACGGCCGAGATGTCGGTGGAATAGTTATTTTCACTCCAGTTTTTGAAATCAATACCAGCAACCGGGGACATGTAGCACGTTCCCTTATGAAAAAAAACGGCTCCGTGGTATTCAATGCCGTAGTGAAATCGCCAATGGCCGAGGTCGGAAGGTGCCACGTCGCCGAGATAACCGGCTCCGGCATACAGCCGGATGGTGCGATGCAATAAATCAATGGATGCCAGGGCGTTGAGTTCCTCATAGCTGATTTTTTGCCGCAGGCTGTCGGTTCCGTAATAGGCCGGATTGGCAATGAGGAATTCGTCGCCGAGGTGCGAGCTTTGATGATAATAGCGCACCAGAAATGAAAGATTGCGATGCCGCGCGGCAAAATAACCACCCACCATGAAATCAGTGTTCTGCAGATCGCTGGCAACCGTATCGGTATTGAAGTAGGCGAAAGCATCCGCCTGAATGCCGGCTTCCCACTGCCAATGGTCGGGCCAATCGCCGCGCTCAAAGGGAATCGTATCACCGATGCTTACGGGGATCACGTCCCTAAGCCCATTGGGATGATAGGGGGAATAATGCGTGTAGGCCATGCTGAATGCCGGCCACTTCGGATCCGCCATAAGTGGTTGAAACAGCCGCCCCGGCGGCAGGAAGCCGATAGGAAGATGATAAACCCCCGCCCGTTCCATGGCCTTGGTATCCATGCCGATGTGATAGTTTCCGGCGGTGGGACGGGTGGATTGCGGCGGGGTCGGAAGGATGGCGGGAGTTTCATGCTGTGTCCCCGAATGTGGTGTACTGGCCGCGACCGGCGAAAGCGCAATCGTCTTTACACTTTGCACGCCGGCAATTTTCCGCACACAATCGCGGATGCTTTTTGCCTGTGATGCGGGTACATCACGAATCGTGACGTTGCCGGCCCGCACCGCCACCACCGGATGCGGCAGATGAAACTTCAGCTCAAGTACGGCATTGACATATCCTGATATATAGGCATCTGAAGTTGTTGTCGGCACCGTGCCCGATGTCACCGCGGCGGCATGGCCACAGGCGATCAGCAGTGCCGCAGTGAAAATAGTTATGATGCGCATCGCTGCTCCAGTGTTGTTCTAAATTTCCGTGCGGCTATTATACTCCAATGTCCATGCGAATGGGGAAGTGCCCTTGTCAGGCTCCGCTTGCGTTCATCGCAAGTACGCGCAGCGGGTTGGATTTGTCTGAGCGGATCGCACGTGGTTCCGGTGGGGGGGTAATGGGTTTGTTCGCCGTGATGTCCAGCATGCGCTGCAGGCTCACGCGCGCCCAATAGGCGTCATACGGTTCCACGCGAATCTCATTGAGCACCCGACCCGCGGCAAGATTATCAAGAATATAAAGCAGGTGCGGCGGATCAATGCGGTACATCGTGGTGCAGAGGCACTGGCAATCCGAGAGCACCACGATGGTCTGTTCCGGATGCGCATTGGCCAGCCGTTGTACCATGTGTACTTCCGTGCCCACCGCCCATTTGGTGCCAGGCGGTGCAGCAGCTATTTGCTTGCCGATAAAGTCTGTTGAACCGACCAGATCGGCCTTCTGAACAACTTCCCAACTGCATTCCGGATGCACCAGTACCTTCACGCCGGGCATGCGCCGGCGAACATCATCCACATGTTCCGGGCGGAAAAGTTGATGCACGCTGCAATGCCCTTTCCAGAGAATAAATGCGGCATCACGAATTTGCTGATCGGTCAGTCCGCCATGGGGTTGGCGATAATCCCATAGCGCCATGGATTGCAGCGGAAAGCCCATGCGATATGCCGTGTTGCGGCCAAGATGCTGATCCGGAAAGAAAATAATTTTTGTATGCGGCACATCCGTGGGTTTCTGCCCGGCCAAGGCCCAATTCAGAATTTTATCACAATTGCTGCTCGTGCAGACCGCACCTCCGTGCTCACCGACAAAACTTTTCACCGCCGCAGTGGAATTCATATACGTGATGGGTACCAGCCGAAAATCCGTATCCGCCTCACACGCGGCGGTAATGCTCTCCCAGGCATCTTCAACATCATCAATCTGCGCCATATCGGCCATGGAGCATCCTGCCCCCATATCCGGAAGAATGACCTTCTGATGTTCGGCGGTTAACACGTCCGCCGACTCCGCCATGAAATGCACGCCGCAGAAAACGACGAATTCCGCCTCAGTGAGTTTGGCCGCTTCGCGGGAGAGCTGGAACGAATCCCCAAGAAAATCGGCGAAGCGTACTACATTATCCTGCTGATAATGGTGGCCCAGAATCACCAGCCGCTTGCCCAACTCGGCTTTGCGCTGCGCTATTCTCGCCAGCAATTGCTCATGCGGAATCTGCATATAGTCTTTAGGAATGGGTTGTTGCCAATTCATATTTTCGGCCCTTTCACATCTTTTATTATAGCGGTCAGGCCGAATTTATCGTAGTCGATGTTTGCATATTCAACTGCTCTGGGTGCCCGTGGAAGTACCGGTCTTGCGTGACAGTGCCAGGCGGTGCGCGTGGGCGTAGTGTGATATAAGATTATGCCAGTCAAAATACTCGGACAATCTCTCCACGCGATTGCGCAATTCAACGCGCCCGCGGCGTTCCTTCAGCGCGAAATTAAACAGCATTTCCGTCAATTGATGGGCGGACTGGTCAAACGATGCATAACGACGACCGACCACAAACAAGCCGTTGTTCGCGGGGTCATGGATATGTTTTAATACGTAACTTCCGAACCCGGCCAGATCGCTGGTCACCGCGGCCACGCCGTTGGCGACGCATTCCATGGGTGTATATCCCCATGGTTCATAATAACTGGGAAATACTCCCATGTGGCAACCGCGCACAAATTGATCGTAATCCAAGCCGATCAGCGGACTGGTGGCGGAAAGGAAATCGGGATGGAAGACAATTTTGACCGGGTCTTCCTTGGAATTAAAAAGCCTACAGGATCTCAGTTGTTGCAGAATGGAATCATTGGCGTCATCCCACAGATCGTGCGTGACGATGGCGGGCTGTTTCCAACTTCGCCAGGCATGAAGTCCGCGCTTCAGCCGTACCAGGGATTCCTCCGTAATCAATTTGGTCGTATCGGGCAGTTGGCCCTGGCTGATATCGTGCAGCAGGCGGTGTCCGATATCCTCGGATACGCGTTCGCAGGTGCGTTTGAGTTCATCAAACATGGCCTGACTTTTTAATACATCGACATTAATAGATTTGTAAGGTGCTCGGGTGATGATAAACGCGACCACCGTCACCGGCACATTGCCCGATTTGAGCCAATGATTCAGGCGGGCCAGTGACTCAATAAAAAGGTTGATGCCTTTATTGGTGTATTCATATCGACCGGAGGTGAACATGTAAATCGTGCGATCCAGATCAAACGTGTATGACGGAAAAAAGTGGCCCGCAACAAACGTGTGAATGGCTTCCTTGTATTGTTTGTGCAGGGTCTGAAATTCATGCAGGGCGGCGAATCGCTGGATGTTCAGGCCGTTGGGTGTGATGACATCCGGCTTGCGCAGCAGAAGTTTCTCGGCCTCCAGCGCGGTGATATCGGATACGGTGGTAAATACGTCCGCCAGTTGCGCCGCGCCGCGTTCCAGACAATACCGCGGATAAATGGCGTAATGGCCGGCGGCATGGTCGGGATTAATGGAATCCAATTTGGAATAAAAATCCGGATTGTCCGTACACAAGTAGCGCCCCAGAAGCGTGGCGTGCGTGGTGAATACCGTTGCCACCGGCAATTTCAGAAAGTTAATCCGCATCAGGCCCGGTCCGACCATCCACTCATGGAAATGGGCGATGATCGAACGGCTTTCAGGTTTGAAGCGGCATAATTCCTGAAAAAACATCCCCACAAGCATCCCGAATACCACCACATTATTGGTATCCGTATCATTGTCCGGTGCCTGGATGCCGTGATCTTTCCACAATACATACTTGAATTCCCCAAGTCTGCCGAAGGAGGCCATGAAATCCAGCAGTATCACGCGAGGCCGTCCGTCAATAAGCCAGTGGCCATAATGTACCCGGATCGACATTTCTTCCAGCCGACGAATAGTCTCGGCAATCGGGCCGGTGGGTTCCGCGGGTTCAAATTCGACGCCCGCGGTGTCCGCGTTGTACGGCCCGATTAAGCAGTAACGGTCGCCCCAGGACTCCACCATTGTGCCGGCCTTGGTGCGGATGACTGTATAAATGCCGCCCAACTGCCAGCAGACTTCCCAGGCAATTTCAAACAGCAGCGGTTGGGTTGGATCATCCTCCCCAGCCGGGGGCGCGGGAAGCGGTGGATTGGTCAGCGATGGCTTTTGCAGGGGAAGAGGCGATGGCGGAAAATCGCGCGCCGTCGTGCGGGAATAGTCCTGTATCGGCTGGTCGGGGCGGTGATAGGTGTCCCAGTTGGTCTGGGTATTGGATGTTGCACTGGTTGACGGGGGCGCGAAGCCCGCCTTCCGCGTACCTCCCATTTCTGGTGCGTTGGGACTTCCTTTGCCCTCCGGACCCGATGCTGCAGGGGGCGGCGTTGTAAGCTTCTCAGTGGAACGATCACCTTTGCCTGACTTGCGTCTTCCGCGATTTGCAGTTCCCATTTGTATTCCGCCCTTTCAATTTCCTGAAAATCTCCACGATCAAAAATAATTTTACCACAGAACGAGCGAATGGTGATAGGCCACAATTTATCGGTGGCAGCCTGGCTCCCATTGGTCTTGCCGGCCAGGAAAGCCTCACAGGGAAAACGCTCGCCGCCTAACGTCGCGCCGGCGAGTTCCGCGAGTGACGGCAAGAGGGTCCGTTAACCACGCCAAAACGCGGTTCGAGAAACCCGCCCACTCGCGACATGCCCGACCGCAACGGTGCCGTTAACCCGACCCGCTCTCGGCGGCAGAGAGTCCGAGAGTCTGGCCCCGCGAACCGTCCGATCCTCTCCGGCGGGGTTCGATTCTGAGGCCGTCGGTTAATCCTACCTCTGATCTTGTCAAACTCAATGCGACGATTTGCCGCGGAGTGTCTCATTCGGACGAGTTGCGCTGTGAAGAGAATTACAGCGTACCCGTGGCCCGCAACACGGCATCTAGCAGGCCGGGGAAGCGGCCGTTCAGGTCTTCCTTTCGCAGGGAAATGATGAACTGCGTGCCTTGGGGCGTCATTTGGATAACCCCTGCCTCGCGCAGAATCCGGAAGTGGTGGGATGCGGTGCTCTTGGCCACCGGCAGGCAAAATTCGCCGCAGGCGTGCTGGCCCTTGGTCGCCAATGTCCTGACCACTGTCAGACGAAGCGGGTCGCTCAGCGCGTACAAAACCGCCGACAACGACAGGCTCCTCCGGGTTGGATGGTTCAATGCTCTCATGGCTTGATTATCACCCAAGCCGGCACAATATTCCACTGTTCGAATGGATGCGAGTTACTCCAATGGCAACTCCACTTGGTTTGAGAATCACCCGGTATGAGCGGACCGACGGCCCAGATTGGGATGGACGGGCTGCGGTTGCTGAACCCGCCACGGCGCGAGCCTTCGCCTCTGCGTTGATCGTGCGGTCGCATTGAGGGCTGGACGCATTTCTCCGAATCCCGTCAGGACATATTCCAACGATTCGCGGCCGCCGGCCTGCAGTATCGCCTGCGCTGGCTGGCCCCGGACGATTCAACTGCGATGACCTTTCCCGCCAGGTGAAGTGCGAACTTCCTGTTCTTGACTTACCGAGAAGGCCAGTGTATCATTCCATAGTTCGCTTATATACGAACTTAAGGAGTTACCTATGCGAGCCTTTGAACTGCGAAATCGAACGGGGTTGGATTCACTGGCGCTTACCGATCGGCCGGAGCCGCGCCCGGGACCGGGAGAGGTGCTGATTCAGATGCGGGCGGCATCGCTAAATCCCCGGGATGTGCTTCTCCTTGATGGCAGCCTCTACCCCGATGCGCGCCTGCCCCTGGTTCCCCTGTCCGACGGCGTGGGCATGGTGCTGGCGGTGGGAGAGAAAGTTACGCGCGTCAAAACCGGCGACCGCGTGGCGGGCATCTTTCATCAGAACTGGCTGGCGGGTGATATTCCCGATGGCAACCTGAGCCTTGGTGGGGACATGGATGGCGTGCTGGCGCAGCAGATCGTGCTGCATCAGGATGGCGTGACGCCGGTGCCGGAACATCTGAGCGACGAAGAGGCGGCCACTTTGCCCTGCGCCGCCGTGACGGCGTGGAACGCCCTGATGGTGCAGGGCAATCTGAAGCCTGGAAACACGGTTCTTGTGCAGGGCACCGGCGGCGTTTCTCTCTTCGCCTTGCAGTTCAGCCTTCTGGCCGGGGCGCGGGTGATTGTGCTATCCAGCAGCGATGAGAAACTTGAGCGGGTGCGTCGATTGGGGGCGCAAGAAACAATCAATTACAAAAGAACGCCGGATTGGGAAAAGGACGTGATCGAGCGTACCGATGGCAAGGGCGCGGACCACATTATCGACGTTGGCGGGTCAGACACTCTGCCGAGATCGCTCAAAGCCGTACGGAAGCAAGGGCAGATTGTGCTGGTCGGAATACTCTCGGGGATCAGTACCGAAATCGTAATACCTCAGATTCTGGTCCGGCAAGTCCGGCTGCGAGGAGTTTATGTGGGAAGCCGCCGCATGTTTGAGGAGATGAACGTCGCGATTTCTCTGCACAAGCTCAAACCCGTCGTAGATCGCGTCTTCCCCTTTGGGGAGGCGGTCGATGCGCTGCGGTACATGAAAAAGGGCGGGTATTTTGGGAAGATCGGCATCCGGTTTTGATCGCTTGCGCAAGCGAAGGAATTGCCGCGCTCATCAAGAAGCTATCGCACATGGAGATTGCTGTGACCAACCTTGGCATCCACGAGTCAAACGCTGATAATTGCTGGAGAATAACATGAAAATATTTGTAACAGGGGCTACAGGGTTTATTGGCGGCTCGTTGGCTCAACGACTTGTAGCTGACGGACACCAGGTTTGCGGCTTGGTCCGTTCAGAAATTAAGGCCGGTCTGCTTGAACAAGCGGGCATTCAACCCATCATAGGTACGTTGGACAACGCACAAGTGCTCACGGAAGCAGCTCACCAAGCCGACGCGATCATTGACGCTGCAAGCGCCGATCATCTTGGCTCCGTCGAAACGTTGCTCAAAGCATTGACCGGTACCGAGAAGCCATTCCTTCATACCAGTGGGTCCAGCATCGTTTGTGATGATGCGCGAGGAGAGAGTGAAAATCCGAAAATCTATCATGACGACAGCTATATTCAACCCACTCCCATGCGAGAAGCTCGGTTTGCAATTGATCGCTTTGTACGGTTCGCAGGTATCTCACATGGCATTCGGACAGCCGTTATCTGCCCGACGATGATTTATGGAGCAGGCCGGGGGCTGCAAAAGGATAGCGATCAGATACCCAAGCTGATTCGACGCTCCAAAGAGCAAGAGGCGGGCGTTTACATTGGCAAGGGTCTCAACCGTTGGTCCAATGTTTATATTAACGATCTTGTTGACCTCTACCTGCTTGCACTTGAAAAAGCGCCGAGCGCCTCCTTTTTCTTTGCCGAGAATGGCGAGGAATCATTCTATGCAATCGCGCATACCGCCAGTCAAGCACTTGGGTTTAAAGGCAAGACACAGAGTTGGAATGCCGCCGACGCCATTGCACAATATGGCGACTGGGCGCGTTTTGCTTTGGCTTCCAATTGCCGCGTCCGCTCAGTCAACGCACGGCGATTGCTGGGGTGGTCTCCAAAAGGCCCCTCGCTCCTTGAGGCACTGGAAAGCGGTGAAGCACTATGAGCATTTCTTACAAACCCCGACTTGCCGAAAAATGCGGGCGGGAAAAAGAAAGTAAAATGCCGGACGAGGCACTGTGCCCTAGTCATGGAATACCACGCGGAGATGGATAATGAACAGAAAGTCGGTTGGCATCGTCCTTTTTGAGAATGTTGAAGTTCTCGATTTCTGCGGACCCTTTGAGGTCTTCTCTGCCACGCGGTTGAACGAGGAAAAGCGGCGTGAGGAGCCTTCGCCGTTTACCGTCTCCCTTGTTGCCCAGAGCGCAGGCCCCATCGTCGCCGACGGCGGCATGAAAGTGTTGCCCGATTACGCTCTGGACAACTGCCCGCAATTCGACATCTTGGTTGTCCCAGGCGGCTGGGGGACGCGGAAGGAAATGAACAATCTGCGTTTGCTCGGCTGGATCGCCCGGCGTGCCACCCAGGTTGAGACTCTTACTTCGGTCTGCACCGGAGCCCTCCTGCTGGGCAAAGCCGGACTTCTCGATGGCAGGCATACCACGACTCACTGGCGTTCCCTGGATTGGATGCAGGAACTCTTTCCCAAGACTCGTGTGGAGAAGCAACTGCATGTGGTGGAAGACGGCAATCTGATCACGTCGGCGGGCATCTCCGCCGGCATTGACATGGCACTCAAGGTCGTAAAGCGCTATTGCGGAGAATCCGTTGCGCGGGCCACGGCAAGGCACATGGAGTATCCATACCCAGAAAGCAATTCGCGTCGAATCGCTCTGGAGTGATTCACTTATTAACCAAGGACAAAACCATGAAGCATCCAACATTGTTCGACCCCATACAGATCGGCGACCTGCATTTGCCCAATCGCATCATCATGGCCCCGCTGACGCGCGGCCGGGCCGGTGCGGGGCGCGTGCCCAACGCCCTGATGGCGAAGTATTATGCCCAGCGCGCCGCGGCCGGCTTTATCCTTAGCGAGGCCACCTCGGTGACGCCAATGGGCGTGGGTTATGCCAACACCCCCGGCATCTGGTCGGCCGAGCAGGTGGAGGGATGGAAACTCGTTACTCATGCCGTTCACGCGGCACGCGGGCGCATCCTCCTGCAACTTTGGCATGTGGGGCGCATTTCCGATCCCATGTTTCTCGACGGCGCGTTGCCCGTCGCCCCTAGCGCCATCGCCCCGGCCGGCCATGTCAGTCTGGTTCGCCCGCTCAAGCCGTTTGTAACCCCGCGGGCACTGACGGCTGAAGAGATTCCCGGCATCGTCGAAGCCTATCGTCAGGGCGCACAGAACGCCAAGGCCGCCGGCTTTGATGGCGTCGAGATTCATGGGGCCAACGGCTATCTGCTCGATCAATTCCTCCAGGACAAGACCAATCACCGCACCGACGCCTACGGCGGCTCCATCGAAAACCGCGCCCGCCTCATGTTGGAGGTGACCGACGCGGTCACTTCCGTCTGGGGGCCGTCGCGGGTGGGGATGCACCTTGCTCCGCGCGGAGATGACCACGATATTGGCGATTCCGACCCTTTGGCCACCTTCAGCTACGTCGCCCGCGAACTTGGCCGGCGCGGCCTCGCTTTCCTCTGCGTCCGCGAATACGTCGGCGAGAACCGAATCGGCCCACGGATCAAGAAGGCGTTCGGTGGTGCGTATATCGCCAACGAAAAGTTCACGAAGGAGTCGGCAGAACAGGCGATCTCGGCCGGCGAAGCTGACGCCGTCGCCTTCGGCGTGCTCTTCATCGCCAATCCCGATCTCCCCAAGCGGTTTGTCTCTGACGCGCCGTTGAATGAGCCTGATCCAACCACGTTCCACGGCGGTGGAGTCAAGGGCTATACCGATTATCCGCCATTACCTACCCGCATAAGCGGCTCTTCGCCGCATCGCGGCGATAATTGAACAATGATCCCGACTGCGAACTCTCTGTCGGCCACTACTGCAAAGGAGATGAACATGACGATTCCCACACCCACCGCACAAACTACGATTCCAGTCCGACCCGAGGATGTACGGCCGCTCAACAATGGCGACCTCGCTCCTATCGCGTACGCTCGCGGTTTCGGGGTCGATCTGGACAAGGCCTCGGGCCGGGATCACCACCTGCTGCCCGTGCCTGCCGTCTACATCATCGACACCCAAAGCGTCATCCGCTTCACCCATTGGGACGCGGACTACAAGAAACGCCTGGAACCCACAGACCTGCTGGCCGCCGCGCGTCGAGTTGTCGGACACTGAGACAATTTGGCACATGAGGATGCCCATGTTCAATTGCACATTTACAACTGGGAGCGCGAGAGTTTGAGAGGCACTTTCCCAGGCACCGAGCGCAACGCCACCGGTTGCGCTCGCTCCCCGAACCTCACGCTTACGAACCGAAGAGCGCAGGCGGCGGCGGGAGAATCGCCGTAAACCTTGGCGGATCGCGGGTTAGGGCAACGGCGCGAAGCCCGGATGGGGCGGGGGGTGTAAACAAAAAAGGGTACTCTCTTTCGAGAAACCCCGTTAAACTCCGCGGGTAGGATTCGAACCTACAACCGATCGGTTAACAGCCGATTGCTCTACCATTGAGCTACCGCGGAAAATAGTTCCGTCAAACTTATGCTATCGGAGCAGGATGCAAACCTGCCGCCGATCATTGGTTAACCCCGCGCACAGGGGTTAAACCATTGAACTACGGCGGAAAATCATTTCCGCCGGTATTCCATTGGGCAGAGCCGGAATCGAACCGGCGACACAAGGATTTTCAGTCCTTTGCTCTACCAGCTGAGCTATCTGCCCGTCGAGCCAAGCAATTTACGACAGCCGGCGATAAACTGCAAGTGCCGACGCAATTGCGATCCATTTATTTTACCGTTCCGCTTCGGATTATGCATCCAATCCGGACGCCTGCCCGATGGTGCGCTGGGTCATGGTGCGGATGCGGTTGATCGCGGTCAGATAGGCCTTGGCTGAGGCTTCAAGAATATCCGTACTGAAACCGCGTCCGCGCACTTTATGATTGCTGTGCGTGAGTTCAACCGTGACTTCGCCCTGTGCTTCGCGTCCACCGGTGATGCTGCGCACCTGGAATGAATCGAGGCGCGCACTGATTTTAGTCAGCCTTTGAATGGCCGCGAACATCGCATCCACCGGCCCATCACCCGTTGCGGCATCGGTGATTTCAACGCCGGCACTGTCCAGCAACGTGACCGTTGCCGTTGCCACGCCATACGTACCGGCCATGACCTGTAGACTTTTGAGCCCGAACAACTGGCGATCCGTCTTAAGTTGTTCATCCATCAACGCTTCCAAGTCCTCATCATAGATTTCCTTCTTCTTGTCGCAGAGGATCTTGAATGCCGCAAACGCCCGATCCAATGTCGGCTCATCAATCAGATGGCCGAGTTCTTCGAGTCGCTGGCGAAACGCATGGCGGCCACTATGTTTACCCAATACCAGCTTGTTCTGGACCCAACCGACATCCTCCGGCAACATGATTTCATAGGTGCTGCGGTCCTTGAGTATGCCATCCTGATGAATGCCGGCTTCATGGGCAAAGGCATTTTCGCCAACGATGGCCTTATTCCGCTGCACATGCAGACCGGTGAGGGTGCTCACGAGTCGCGAGCATGGAACCAGGCGGCGCGAGTCAATGCGGGTGCTGAAGTGAAATTGATCCGGCCGCGTGCGTATGGCCATAACAATTTCTTCCAGCGCGGCATTGCCCGCCCGTTCTCCGATGCCGTTAATGGTACATTCAATTTGCCGCGCGCCGCCCATGACCGCGGCCAGCGAATTGGCGACCGCCAATCCCAAATCATTGTGGCAGTGCGAGCTGAACACAACGTTTTTCGCGCCCGGAATGTGTCCGATCAGATATTCAAACATCGCCCGATATTCACCGGGTGTCGCATAGCCCACCGTATCGGGGCAGTTAATGGTTGTGGCACCGGCATCAATGGCCGCATGAACAACTTCGGCCAGATAATCCAACTCCGTGCGGCTGGCGTCTTCCGGAGAAAATTCCACATCTGAGACATATTCCCTGGCCAACTTCACGCTTTCCACCGTCAGGCGAATAATTTCCTCCTTGGCCTTTTTGAGCTTGAATTCGCGGTGAATCTTGCTGGTGGCGAGAAATATATGAATGCGACCATGCGCGGCGCGGCGCACGGCTTCGCCGGCCCGTCGCACGTCGCGCTCGGTACAGCGAGCCAAACCCGCCACCGTGGCTTTGGTTATTTCTGAAGCCACCGCGCTGACCGCCTCAAAATCTCCAGGACTGGTGATGGGAAATCCCGCCTCGATAATATCAACGCCCAAATTTTCAAGGGCATGGGCGATCTCCAGTTTTTCCGCGAGATTCAGCGATGCGCCCGGCGATTGTTCTCCATCGCGCAAGGTTGTGTCAAAGATCAGAACGCGCGGCTTATTATTGCCGCCAATGGCCTGCGTAGTTTCGTTGGTACCGCTACTCATGGATAAGACTCCTCAAAACAACATCCGTCATGGTTCCATAAAAAAACCCCGCGAGGGTCGCTCGCAGGGTTTCTGTATCTTTTATACGCCGAAAACAACCCTAAGCGCGACCGGAATTTCGTCCGTCCAGTGCCAGTGCCAGCAGATTGTTTGGATTCAAGGTCATGATGTTTTCTCTTCCGAGTTCCTTAAAACAATTTAATTTATAGCCAGTTCCCCGGATAAAGTCAATACCCATTTCATCCCTGCCGCTTTTGGGCGCTGCGCTTGATCCGAACCGGCGCGATGCGGGACACCCCATCCCCTTTTTTCCGCGCGTGTTTGCGCCGCGCGTTTCGCGCCCAAATGTCCTTGCTGCCCAGAAATATTGCCCTACACTCCGCTTATTCCCGCAGCCAGCCCAGAATTTCCGAGGCGTAATAGGTGATAATAAAAGCCGCGCCCGCGCGGCGGAAGGCATGCATCATCTCCAGCACGCATTGTTTCTCATCAATCCAGCCAGCCTGGGCGGCGGCTTTGAACATGGCATATTCGCCGCTGACCTGATACACCGCGCACGGGACATCCACCGCCTGCGCCACACTGCTTAATATGTCCAGATAAGGCATTCCGGGCTTGACCATTACCATGTCGGCCCCCTCATGCACATCAAGCAGGGCCTCACGGATCGCCTCGCGCGAATCACGGCGGAAGTCCATCTGATAGCCCCGGCGGTCACCAAACTGCGGCGGGGATTCAGCCGCCTCGCGGAATGGACCATAAAAACCGCTGGCGTATTTGACCGCATAACTGAGTATGGATTGATTCTGAAACCCCGCCTGATCCAGCGCAGCACGAATGGCCCCGACGGCATGATCCATCATGCCCGATGGGGCCAGAATGTCCGCACCGGCCTGGGCGTGCAGAACCGCTTGAATGCCGAGCATCTCAATGGTCTTGTCATTATCCACAAAGGGTTGCGCCGCTGATGGCTGTGCTTCGCAGCGACCCGGCGGGGATTTGGATTTTCCGGATTTGCGGCGTGGCATGTCCTCCACCGGCTGCGCCAGCGGGCCGCAATGTCCATGGCTGGTGTACTCACAATAGCACAGGTCTGTGATGGCCAGCATATTAATACCCGCATCGCGCGCCAGGCGCAGCGTTGTACATACCGCATTGTTGGGATCGTGGGCGTGGCTGCCTGTTGCATCTTTGTCTTCCGCATCCACCACGCCAAAAAGCAGATACGCCTTCATGCCGCGTGCCGCCATATCGGAAAGATCTTCCAGCGCCATATCCGGAGAAAGCTGGAATTGCCCGGGCATGCTTAGAATGGGCTGATGGATTCCCTCGCCGTTGCGCACAAACAATGGCGCGACAAAATTCGCCGGCGAAAGCGTGCTTTGCGCCAGCATGTCCCGCAGCAGCGTGCCGCTGCGTAAACGGCGCATACGTATGGTATCGGGAAAATTCTTCATAACCGGTATCATAATCGATTTGCTGCTCTGTCACAGCAACAAATAAAAGGTGATTGGTCGGCGGGCGTGGCAATAAATCCGGGCGTGGTGTTGGGACGCACGATCCCGTTGCACAATCCAAAATCTGAAATTTGAAATCGCAAATCCTTTCATAGCCGCGCGTGCTTTAAGCCAAAATAATGCGACGGTTCATAGTGGTTGGTGGGAGGGGCGTTAGACTCCGACTTCCAGCGCGGGTTCATAATGCGTGCCGAAGATTGCCGAACCGATGCGCACCATCGTCGCGCCTTCTTCAATGGCAATTTCAAAATCACCGCTCATTCCCATAGACAGATGACGGAAATGCGGGCCGCACATTTTATGGAATCGCAACTCCTCAAAGATTTCCCGCAACATGCTGAAGCTCCGCCGCGCGTCATCGGGATTGTCCGACTGCCGGGCCATGGTCATCAGGCCCCGCAGTTGCAGATGGGCCATGGTCTCAAACTGCTCGGCCATGTGAATGGCGGCCGGAAGCGGTACACCGTTCTTACTGGCCTCGCCGGAGGTGTTCACTTCCATAAAAACCTCAATGATTTTTTCGCGCTTATGTCCCAGATCATTAAGATGTTCCGCCAATCGCAGGGAATCCACGCTATGAATGATTCTACATGTATCCATCGCAAGCGCAGCCTTGTTTCGCTGCAGGTGCCCAATCATGTGCCATTGAATTTCACGGGCTATGGCCGGGCCATCGGCGATCGCATCGGTCAGCCAGTTGTGCACCTCTTGCGTGCGGGCCAGTAAATTCTGCACCCGACTTTCACCGAAGTCCCGATGGCCGGCCACGATCAGTTGCTGAATTTGTTCCATCGTGGCATATTTGCTCACGGCAATAAGTGTGACCTCCTCTGGTTTCCGGTGCGCACGATCGGCGGCCGCACGGATGCGTTGTTGAATGTCGTGAAGATTAGCCGTGACGTCCATGTAAAATCCCTCAAGAAAAATCAATAATTACGTTATTATCGCCACATAAACGAAATTGTAAAGGCGGCGTGTCCTTAAATTCGGGACAAACAGAGAAGCGGGATCGCGGTGGAAGTTATATCCGAAGGATTCCACCAACCCCGCG
>JAKBAC010000108.1 GCA_021809365.1 Planctomycetota bacterium
ACTCGGACCGGCGCTTGGGCCGTAGAAAAAAATAGAACCGGACGCCCTTTCCATTCGATCAGGCGGACGGCTTCAGGAAGGTAGGTTGATGAGAGATAATTGCGATTCCAAGATGGGCGGAATTGCCTGCGGGCAATCCCTCATTTTTAACCAGCTAAAAGCCTGATTCCCCACGGGCCAAGGCGCGGCCCGTGGGGAAGTCAAGTAATTTTATTACTGACCGCCCGGTGAGGTGGCCAAGAAATCTCCGGTTGGAAGGTTGCTTACCGGTGGCTTCGCCGTGTTGCTTCCGCCGGGAACGCTCGCAGTGTAAGAGAATGTTTCCGCATGGTCGTCGGCAAACACGCAGTTCACTTGGTGCGTGGTGCCATAACCGTGGCGCCATCGCAGCCAATAAGCGTTCTCCCAATTACCCACGGTCCGCATTGGGCCCATATCCGGGCCGGGATTGATACCGACGAGGACACTTCCAGTGGGATTGGTGGTAGTTGGTTGGATCGGATCACCGAAGTACGGCAAGGCGTTGTTCGAGCCATTCCAAAAATAACTGATGCCGTTGTTCTGCAATGTGCCGCCCCAGTTCGTGGGGTGGGTCAGATTACTATTATTGACAGAGTGTTCCCCGTCCATGAACATGACAACTTGTGATCCGCGGCCACCAATATTGGAGAGCTTGTACCCGTCCGGCTCGCCAGGCCACCCTTGACCGGGTGTCATGCGATAACCAGCGGGGAACAATTCCTCATTTGCCTGGTAGTCCCACCGTTGGATTGGCCAGCCCCCCGAGAGCCAACTTGCGGCTGCCGGACAACGGAAGATTGGGGAGATGAGAACGCCGGAGGGCGGATTGCCCAATGGCCATTGCCAACGATCATACTGAGCCAGAGGGGCATCGGGCTGGGGCTGCAAATACACTTGCAATTGTGTAATCCAAGTGGAGGTCATCCAGGTTTGGGACCCGCCGATAATGGGGCCGGGAACGCCATTTGTGATCGTCGGCGTTGGGCCGGGGCTGTCGGGCAAGCCAACTCCCAGTGGTAGCACACCCATGTTTTCATTGGCGTACATTTGGGCGACCAGCCCCAACTGCCGAAGGTTCGATGCGCAGGATACCGTTAATCCTGCGGCCTTTGCCCGCGCGAGTGCGGGCAGTAACAGGGCGATCAGCAATGCGATGATGGATATAACCACCAACAACTCAATGAGCGTGAAGCCTTTCGCCTTCCGATGATAATGTGTACTTTTCATACGTTACGTCCTCCGAATAAAAAAACGAACTGACCCTTGCTGTTTCCAGCCGCAGGCAACACACCCGCGATTGTCCGCTCGTGCTCCGTCAATCCTCATATTCAGGCGTGACAGAGCACCAGTCGTATAATCGGCCATTTCCCATACCAAGACCCCTAATAAATAATCCATACTCAAAAGCTTGACGCCGATGCGTAAAGCTCATAAATTTATTTCTACAGCGCAAAATCATTTTCGGTAATCGGGCGCTCAAATGGAGTGACATATTATGAGACGGCCGGCTAAATTTACGCGAATTCGCCGCAAGGGGCCTAAACGCGTGGCCCTATTTCTCGAAGATATGGGACCCTATGGCGAGCGCGCCATGCAGGCCATCGCGCAGTTTGCCCGAGGCCGGGGAACCTGGCGCGTCGACATGGCCAACTTTGGCGAAGTCGACACTGAGGACGTTGCCGCTGGAAATGTTGATGGGCTTATCTTCGGGCGATGGGGAGCCTTGCCTGCGCTCCTGAAGGCCATCACCCATAGCGGCGTGCCCGCGGTGGATATTTCCGGGGCGGATGATGTTCAATCACCTCCGGCCCGGGTGATGCCCGATGATCGCGGCGTGGGAATGATGGCGGCCGAACATTTTCTCGCACGCGGTTTTGAGCACTTCGCGTATTACGGCCTGCCCGAGGAATTTAATCATCGCTGGGAAAAAGCCCGGCGGGATGGTTTCCGCGACACGCTTGCCGGCCGCGGCTTTTCAACGGATTGCTTCAGCGGGTCCGCCCGCGGCTGGAATGAACTGCATGATAATGTCCACCTGGCCGCTTTGAGCCGCTGGTTGATCAAGCTGCCCAAGCCCTGCGCGTTGCTGGCTTGCATTGACGCCTTCGCCTATGAAATTCTGCGCCTGTCACGTGAGTCCGGCCTTGCCGTTCCTGAAGATGTCGCGGTCTGTGGCGTGGATAATCGCTTGTGGATTTGCATGTTGGCCAACCCCACCATTACCAGTATCCCCCTCGACGGCGTGCAGGCCGGGTCACGCAGCGCCCAATTGCTTGCCAAATTAATGGCCGGCCGCTCGGCTCCGCCGGATCCGATACTCATCGCGCCATTGCCCATTGAACAGCGCGAATCTACCGATGCTTACGCCTTCCATGACGCCGATGTGGTCGAAGCTCTGCATTACATTCGCGATCATTGCAACCGCCCGATTACCGTAGTGGATATGCTGCAGGCTATCCCCGTCTCCCGCCGATCGCTGGAAATGCGGTTTAAAAACTTGACCGGCCAGACGCTGCAGGCGGAAATCTGGAGAGCGCATCTGGACCGTGCCAAACGGCTTCTGCTGGAAACAGATCAATCGATCTATGATGTTGCCGAAAATGCGGGGTTCAGAACATCCGCAACTTTTAATGTCATGTTTCGCCGGGCCATAGGCAAGACGCCCACCGAGTTCCGTCGGCAAGCGAAATTGCCGATGCGACAGCCGTGAGTGTGTGCTGGGTTATTGGCGACGGAGCGAAGCGCTTCGTGTCATGGAACCTTGTTCCGCGCCGATCTCAACGCTGCCGCATTGAGCTACGGGTACCCATTGCAGGTGTGGCCGCGGCGGTGCCGCGGGCGGCAAGGCGTGAATTCGTATATTATTAGTACCGATGGGCGTGGCAATTTTTCCGGGCGGGGTAAAAAAGCCGCCTTTTCAAAGGAATGCTGAAGCCCACCGGGATAAACCCGGTGGCTCGCCGGTCGAGTTGATGCGGGGTGCCCGGAAATATTGCCACACCCGTACCGAGCCGGAACGGTTGGCGGAACGGTTGGCGCTCTTCTGCGGCGCGGCTCTTGGGTGTATCATTCCGGTGAGGTATGCCATCGTCCCCGGCGCATGGCCCATGCCCGCAATCACGCCGATGCAAACGGCGATGACCCGGGCCGTGTGCGGAAGTAAACGAACCGCTGCCGGCGTGAGCAGGTTTGATTGGAACTTTACAGACAATGAATAAACTCACAAAGAAATCGATCGTTGATGTGGCGCAGCGGACACTTTATCCGCCGGAGGCCTTTGAATTTGTGCGGGAAGGTCTGGCCATAACTGTGCAGCGTGTGCATCCTGTTGAGACCAGCGAAGAATTGGCCGAGGGGCAGCGGCACGTGTCGGGTCGGGATCTGGCGGGGGGGCTACGTGATTTGGCCATCTGCAAGTACGGTATTTTAGCCGGCGCAGTATTGGCGCATTGGAATATTCGCACTACCATGGATTTTGGCAAAATCGTTTTCACGATGGTGGAAAGCGGTATTATGCACAAAACACCGGAAGACAACGTGGAAGACTTTCGGGATGCGTTTAATTTTGATGAGGCCTTCACCGCTCCCCGGCGTCCGCTAACAGTCGGAACACCGGTCTTCGATCTCAGGTTGAGATAAGGGCGGCCGATTACAATGCACCATAGGCAGGCACCCAGGTGCCTGGAAAATACAGGGATGTCTTTTTTTATCAACAAGGGGAAACAGGCGTGATTACAAAATTTTCAAAACGTATGATTCTGCTCGGGATTGCCGGCCTGCTGCTTGCCGGCTGCACCTATCAGCAGCCGCCGGTGGATTTGACCGCACCGTCACATTTTACCCTTAGCGTCATTGACGGCACCCACCGCAGGTCAGCCATTGCTGTGCCAATCCCTGCATCATCCAATATTCTGCCTGATACGCAGGCCCTGATCGGTTCTGTCGGTCCATGGTCCCTGAAGCCTGATGAAACCGGTACGCTTAATGAAGTCATCATTAACGGCCCCATGTATGATGTAAACGTGATGTCCGACCAGTTAGTGATCCGCTTCCATCATGATCCCAATCAGGTGGGTGCGGTATCTGCGGTGATCACCCGGCAGCAGTATGACCAGATTCGCGACGACGCGATGGTGACGGTACAGCCGGATCAATGGAAGAAAATCACCTACGGCCCCAATCCTTGAATGTCCGTCGCTTTCCTTACGGCGCGTTTGACGGCATACTCTCTATCATGAGGTGGCTGACATTTTTCCTGTTGCTCTATTTTGCCACGGCCCTGCAGGCCGCGAACTTGGGGCAATGGAGTGAATTCGGTTATTTTCATATCGAATATATTTTCATGCTCGCTGTGTTCTATGCGCTATTTGCCGAGAAGGATGGTGCCTTGCTGGCCTGTTTCTGGTGCGGGCTTATGTATGACCTTACCGGCCAGACGATTGTCGGATTAGATGCGATTCTCGTGGGCATGATTGCCCTGGGTATTATCAGCATCCGCATGCACATTTTCCGAGCCAGCGTGCTGGGGCAGATGGTCATCACGTTTCTGGCGGTGCTGCTGTTCCTGGCCGGGCGCGTGGTATTGGGCCATCTGGCCCTGTATTTCGCCGGGCGGCCCGTACCGATTATCAACATTCTGGCCTATATCGGCGTGATATTATCCAGCAGCCTGTATACCGCGGCCGTGGCACCCTGGATTTTCCGCGCCTTATTTTTGCTGGGGGATATGCTGGGCTTCGATATGCAGCATCGCCGGGGCATGGCCCGCTGATTAAGGCCGTCCACTTTCCACTGAATGCGGAGATGCACTATCGACGGCAGATCCACAGTGGGGGGGGGTATGTTCCATGCAGCGGCGCGTTGAAATTCTCGGCGGCATGACGCTAAGATCATACAGATCAATAGCGCAGAGAGTATCCGGTTATGCGGCGACAACAATAGAGGTATCCCCATCCCGATGTTAAGGCGGCGATTAATCATGCTGGTTGTTCTGGCCGCCCTGGCAATGGCCGTCATTGGTACGCGCTTAGCGGCACTGGAAATTTTTCAGCATCAGCATTGGCGGGATGAAGCCCGCAGTTTTACCTATCGCCACTACATGATTCCCACGCGACGGGGTGAAATTACGGATCGTGACGGTCGGCTTCTGGCGGTGGAAACGCCTTGTTATAACCTCGCGATTGAATATCAGGCGATGAACCATGACGCCCTGTGGATCACGGCGCTGGCCATTCGCCATCTGGAGCCTCTTAAATTATCCCGTGCCCAAATGCTTATCCGCTTGCCGGTGGAAAAACGCAAAATTAACGCGGACTTGGATCGTATGCCGGAATCCATCGCGGATCATTGCGGCGTGCCGCTGGGGCAGGTGCTGCACAGCTTCGATGTTATCCGCAGTCGCATGCAGTTGCTGCGGGAAGATATCTGGACCGTGCGGTATTCACATCTCGGGCATTCGGGAACGTCCCCCGATGATCTTGATGAGCAGATGGGTCTGGCCAACAGCATCGATCTGGCGGAAGCCCATGAGGCCCATACGGTGATTCCCGATATTGGCTTTACCGCCGCCGCCTATTTCAAAAAGCACGCACGCCGGTATCCGGGCCTGGTGGTGCAGGCCGGAATCCACCGGATATATCCCTATAACGATGTCGGGGCACATCTGATCGGCTATATGCGGCAAGTCACCGCAACGACGGTGCAACAGCATCCGTTTGTGCTTCCGCGTCTGGTTGCCGGCAGCCTGCGGGATACGCCCGGGCATCTGAAGGGGTATTTGCCCGGCGATACCATGGGAGCCACGGGTGTGGAACATGCGGCTGAAAAATTATTACGCGGCGTCCGCGGTGTGCGCCTGGTGAATCTGGAAGGTCATCAGGTAAAAGCGGATTATCGCAAGCCGCTTCCGGGGCAGAACGTCCGTTTAACGCTGGATATTAATTTGCAGCGGGCGCTACGGGAAAAGTTAGAGGACCCCACAACACACCTGTTATATTTTAACGGGCAGATGCACAATGCTGCGGTGGTGGTATTGTCCGTAGTGCATAATCGCGTGCTGCTGATGCTTTCGGAACCGGGTTATAACATTAACACGGTTCACAAAAATTATGCTTTGCTGCTGAAAGATCCAAGACTGCCGCTGATGGATCGCGCCATGTCCAGCGCCTTTCCCCCCGGCAGCATCGTCAAACCGCTGGAATCCTCCTTTGCCATGACGCTGGGAGTTATTACGCCCCAAACTGTCATCAACTGCGGCCCGGAACTGTTTCCTGATCACCCCAACGTGTTTCGTGATGATTCATATCCTTACGGCCGTGGCCCCACGGATGTGGTCTCCGGTCTGGAGGAATCCTGCGACGTATTTTTTTATAATGTCGGTATGCGACTGGGGCTTACCCGATTGGTGGCCGGTTATCGCAGTTACGGGCTAGGCTCGCCCACGGGTATTGGTCTGGCGGAAGAGACCAGCGGTTATCTGCCGCCCGCGGATCAGGCACTTAGTAAAATAAAGCGTCTGGATGACGCGATTATGATGGGGATCGGGCAGGGGCCGATGGCTGTCACGCCCTTGCAGATGGCCAATGCCTACGCGGCCATGTTACGCGGCGGAATGTGGATGCAGCCGCAGCTCATTCAGCAGTTTCACCGCCCGCCGGCACGCAAGATTAACATCAACACATCTTATCTTAAATACATATATAAAGGTATGTATCTGGTGGTGCACGGCCCGCTGGGAACCGCTAATATGGATCATTTTACACTTCCGGTGGAAGGGAAAACCGGCACCGCGCAAACCGCTGAACTGGTGCAACAAAACGGCAAAACCACCGTGGTCAAAGGCGATGATGGCTGGTTTATCGGTTGCGTGCCCGCTGATCATCCCAAATATATTATCGCGGCCGTGGTGGAAATGGGAGGCTATGGCGGACAGGTCGCCGGCCCGATCGTTCAACAGTGTATTGAGCTTATGCAAAAGCGGGGCTACTTGCCGGAGGCCGCCAATCCGTGAGCGACAAGCGTGAAGAGTATCCGCCTTTTCTGATGGCCGGCTTGGCCCGTGGGAATTCCCGTTCATCCCGCGGATCCTCGCTGCCGGAAACGCTCTGGCATCGGGTCATGCCGGAACTCGTGGCGACACGGTTAGCATGGCTGATGCTCCTGGCCGTGGCGTTGTTGTGCGCCGCGAGTCTGATGGCCGTGCGAATTTGCGGGCGCGGGCTGATGGTCCGGCAGGAAATCCATATTCTCGCAGGTGCCGCGGTGTTGCTGGTGCTTCTGACGGTGTACTACCGCATACTTGGATATGCGGCCTACGGCTTTTTTATTTTTACCACGCTGCTGCTTATCGCCGTTCGGTTCGCGCGTCCGATTAAAGGCAGTCACCGCTGGTTTATTCTCCCCGCCGGCGTGGACCTTCAACCCAGTGAACTGGCGAAAATATCTTTTGTCATGTCTGTCGCATGGTGTCTTCGCATGCATAAAGACATGCGGCAATTTCACAAGTTGATTCTTCCATTTATCTTTGCCATTATTCCCATGAGTTTGATTCTTATTGAGCCGGATCTTGGCACAGCGCTGCTTTTTCCTCTGGTGCTCTACGCCATGCTTATTGCCGCCGGTGCCAAATTCCGGCATCTTCTGGCCATCGCGCTGATTGCCATGGCCGTGGCTCCCGGCTGTTATCCGTTGCTAAAGCCCTATCAGAAACAGCGCATTGTGGCCTTGTTTGTGCATGGCAAACCCACGCATCATCAGCTCTCCGGCGAACTGTATCAGAAACGCCAGAGTGAAATTGCCGAAGGCAGCGGCGGTTTGACCGGGCAGGGGCTGGAAGGCACCGTTGAAATTCGCCATGGACTTTTACCCGAAGCCTCCAACGATTTTATCTTCGCGGTTGTAGGCAGTCAGTGGGGTTTTGCCGGTGCTCTTGGCATTGTGGTTCTATATCTCATATTTTTCGCTTCCTGCATGGAGACGGCGGGTGAAGCGGCAGACAGCTTCGGGCGGCTGCTGGTGGTGGGGTTATCCTGTATGCTGATTCTGCAAGCGGTTATTAACATCGCCATGACCACCGGGATTATTCCCGTGGTGGGTATCACGTTGCCGTTTATGTCTTACGGCGGCAGCGCCATGCTGGCGGATATGCTGGCCATGTCGCTGATTCTTAACGTCGCCATGCGCGGGGGCCGCCTGATTCCCGGCAGCCGGGAACGTCCCGCTGCCCGCGGGTAATGGGACACGATACGATTATTTCTACCGCGACACACCCGCCGCCATTCGCTATAATCTTTCCATGATGCAGGACTCGGACAATCCATCGGATAATATCGCTCGTACAACCGGTGAAAGTGACTCTTCCGCTGTGTCCAACGCGTCTGCACCCACCCCGGGCCAACCGCCCCCAAAGGAATCACCCCGCGTTCCGCCGCCGGAACTTGATCCCCGTCGGCGCGGATTTTTTGCCAAATGTTTAAGTGATATTCTTGCCCCGGTGGCCGGCTTAATTGAAAGCCGCATGGATCCGGTCACGGATATATTTGAAGGGCAGTTTGCCCCGCCGAGTTATGACGATGATTCTTCACCCATGATGCCCGGCCTGCACCGGTCCATGGAGCCGCAAACAATTTTGCGTCCGCCGGGGGCCAAACCTCCAGGTGAATTTGAATCCGTGTGCTCACGCTGCGGAGCCTGCGTGGAAGCGTGCCCGGTTAAGTGCATTCAGATCGATGCCTCCGCGTGCGTCGGCGACGGGTATCCGTATATTGCCCCGGCCATCGCACCGTGCGTGGTCTGTGATGAGTTGGCGTGTATGAAAGCCTGCCCGACCGGAGCCTTGACTCTGGTAGATAAACTTTCCATCCGCATCGGCTTGGCGGAAGTAAAACATGAAACGTGCCTGCGCCATCACGGCGAAGATTGCCGCCTGTGCCTGGAAGCCTGCCCGATTGGTGAAAACGCCATTATTGTCAGCACAAATTCCGGCCGGGTTCTGGTAAAACCCGGCGGGTGCACCGGCTGCGGCATGTGCGAACAAGCCTGTCCCACGCATCCCACCGCCATTACCGTGCAGCCGCCAAGACGGATGGAAGAGCTGCCGGAAGATTAAATTCCCTATAACATAGATCACAGGAAACCCCGTGCGGATTTGTCGCCGGGCTGAATATTTTAGTTTGGAAGGTTTTATGTCAGATAACAAAGAACGGGAACTCGGCACCACATTGGATATCAAACTGGATTCCGCAGGCCTGCTTACCGCGGTGGCGGTGGATGCCGATACCCAGGAGGTTTTGATGGTGGCGTTTATGAACCAGGCGGCGTTGGAAAAAACCATCGCCACGGGCAAAGCCACTTACTGGAGCCGATCGCGGGGAAAATTCTGGGTAAAGGGCGAAGAAAGCGGGCACATTCAGGAAGTACAGGAATTGCTTGTGGATTGTGATCAGGATGCCGTGGTCATGAAGGTGCGGCAAAAAGGGTCGGCCTGCCACAATGGCTTTCGTTCCTGCTTTTATCGTAAAATTGTGCCCGGTGACAGCAGCACTTCCTCAAAGCTGGAATTTGTGCTCCAGCGCCAGGTTGATCCCGCCCATGTCTACAAAAAGTAACCATGGGTTTAAGGCGGGCGAAGGGGTTGCTTTCGTGGAAAAAGCAGCCTAGCATTGTGGCTCTCGCACAGAGTCTGTTTGGACACAAAGGTGTCATCACTCAGACGGGAAAGCTGCCATGCGGTGGAAGCATGGGTGCCGGAGATGAACCTTTGACTCGGGTAGTCGATATGATGGGAAATCCAACTGAAAAAGCACCGGCAAAACTTGCCGACGTGCAGTCCGCGCAGGATAAACGCAACATCGCCATTGATAAAGTGGGTGTCAAGGCGGTGCGCTATCCGATCACGTTGCGCACACCCGACGGCGGAGAGCAACATACCGTCGCCCTGATCAATTTATATGTGTCGCTGCCCAAGCATAAAAAAGGCACCCACATGAGCCGATTTCTGGAAATTCTCAATCGGCATCATCGCAGCATAACATCCACTCAGATCATTCCGATTTTGCATGAAATGAAAAGCAAGCTTCTCGCGGATGACGCCCTGATTGAAATGACCTTCCCTTACTTCATTGAAAAGCAGGCTCCCGTTTCCGGTGCCCGCGGCCTGATGGATTATGTCTGCTCATTTGAAGGGGTCAGTAACGGATCCGATGATTTTATCCTGGGGGTAAAAGCCCCGGCCACATCCTTATGCCCGTGCAGCAAGGAAATTTCCGCCTATGGTGCCCACAATCAGCGCTGCGAAATCAGCGCCCGCGTGCGGTTTACCGGTGATCTATGGATTGAGGACCTCGTAAAAATTATGGAATCCGCCGCCAGCGCTCCGGTGTATGCGGTGCTCAAGCGACCGGATGAAAAATTTGTTACCGAGCAGGCCTTTGATAATCCGAAATTTGTGGAAGACATCATCCGCGATCTGGCCTTGGCGATGGAAGAAAATCCCCAGATAACCTGGTACAGCATTCAAAGCGAAAACTATGAATCCATCCACAACCACAACGCCTTTGCCCAGATCGAACGCGATAAACGGTAGTCAATCGGATCACCTTCACCGCCGCATCCTTTATCCAAGCTTACAGTAAACCGGCCTGCTGTTTCTTTTCCCATACTTCCTCTGCTTCAGCCTTACGCAGATAGATCGGCAGCAGCAGATCACGATCAATAAATGCGCCGCTTTGCGCTAAGGCCCATCCCAGCTTATGTACCATTGCCGCTTGCGCCTGCCAAAGCGGGCGATCAACTTCAATGATTTCGCCCTCTGATCCTGCTATAGCGTCGCGGTGGTAATCAATTCCCTCGCCCAATATATGCAGCGGGCGGGGGGCTTGAGACAGAAACTCGCGGGGGTCCGCCAGCACCGGCCCGTGCGTGCGGTGCAACGCCCCTGACCCGGCGTGCCGCTGATAACGCGCCGCGTAAACCTGCCCGCGCTTGGCATCCAGCAGTACCGCCAGATGTAGTGCATTGGCGGGTGCATTAGCGGCGAGAACGTCAACAGTTGGCACCGAAATTAATTTGCAGCCCAGCGCCTGTTGCAAGGTCCGCGCGATAGCCACGGCAATTCTTATGCCCGTAAAAGAACCCGGCCCTGCCGAAACATACACGTGTTGAATATCGCGGGGCTTCCAGCCCTGCTGGCGTGTGAGATCGCGTATGGCCGGCATAAGTTCCACTGCGTGGCGCATGGCCTTGCTGAATTGCCGCTGCCCGGAAACATGCCCGCCGCAGGCGACCGCGACTGACCCGATGCGGCTGCTGGTTTCGATTGCTACAATACGCGGCGCAGATTCGTTACTTAATGGCTGTACTTCCATGGCCGCCAAGATTATCCCACCCGACATAATTAGACAATCCATAAAGCTCGCACCAGCTCGACCTTTACCGCATCGGGCGGCAGGGCGAGGTATTGTTTGGGATGGGCCTGCTCTAAAATTCCGGCACGAAGTACGCGGTCCAAAACAGGCTGTAAAAAAACCGCGGATTTCGCGGATTACGCGGATAGATGCCGGGCTTTACAAAAATCTCAAATTTGAAATTTGAAATCTCAAATTC
>JAKBAC010000109.1 GCA_021809365.1 Planctomycetota bacterium
TTCTCCTTAAAAAGAGCCTCAAAAACACCGCGGTGGCGATGGACAATGCCACCGAAGCACAACCACAAAGGTGCGGGTGATTATGGGCAAGAATATTAAGATGTGATGAAGGAAGCGCTGGAATTCTGATAAACTGTTACCGGAGTGCCAAGATTCACGGGAAGCTAACGCAATCCTTGCGCAGCGTTAATAATCGAATATATGGAGATGTGTACAATACATACTTAGTTATTGGTGGCTGTGCGGAGTAGACGCGCTGGATTTTATCCCGCCGACGCGGCGGGCGCTGGTTCCGCGGTGGTGCGCCGCGCCGGTATTGCCGCGCGCGATGGCGGCCAGATGCAGCGCACAATGGTACCCAGTCCAGACTGGCTCTGCAGTTCCACCACGCCGCCCATGGCCGCCATGGCGTGCTTCACAATCGCCAGTCCCAGACCCGTTCCCCGATCCGCTCCGCCGCGGCTGCGGTTCACGGTGTAGAAGCGTTCAAACACGCGATGAATATCCTCCGGTGGAATCCCGCAACCCGTATCCTCCACTTCCAGAATCGTCACTTCTTCACTCGGAGGGCTGGTAAGATCAGGTCCGTTCTCCGCATCGGTGGGACGGATGTTCCTTAGCTCGTGCCTGCTGCGCACCAGAATAAAACCCGCCGTGGTGAATTTCAGGCTGTTATCAATGAGATTTTTGAGTATCAGCAGCACCAGGCGTTCATCACCGAGTATGATCCGCGCATCGGGCGCGATGTCAAAACGCAATTCCAGATGTTTCTCAATGGCATTGTTCTTGAACATGCCCAGGATCAGATCGCGGAGTTCCTCAAGTTTGATCGGTTCGTGCCGCACCACCGCGCGCGGGTCTTCCGTTCGTGATAAGTCCAGCAGATCCTGCACCAGAAGCTGCAAGCGCATCACATGGCCCCCGACGATATCCAGGCAGCGTTTTAATGTGACACGATCTTCAAAACCGGCTTCGTTGATGGTTTCCACCGCGGCCCGGATGCTGGCCAGCGGCGTGCGCAATTCATGACTGGCATTGGCCGCGAAGTCCGCTTTGATCTGCACGTTTTGCAGCAGTTCCGTCTGATCCTGCAACAGCAGCAGCACCCCTCCGGATTGCGGCCCCGGCTTTATGGGCGATGCGGTGATCTGCAAAATCCGCGGACGGCCCAGCACATTGAGGCGAATTTGCCGTGCCATCGGACCCGCTGCGCGTGCCGCGGCGGAAATAATCTCCATAACCGGTTCCCGCCCGCAAAAATCACGCACACTACGCTGCGTTTCCGGATCAGACGGAGTTGTCAGAAGTTCGATCGCCCGCTGATTGGATAAGACCGGATTCCCGGCATCATCCAGAATTATCACAGGGTCATTCAAACATGCCAGCAGCGTCTGCAAATAGCTGGACTGTACCAGCAGTTCCCGGCGCTCGGTTTCCGACACCACCGCCAGCGCCTGTATTTCCCGCACCAGCCGCTCCAATTGCGCGTGCGCCAGCACAATGGGTTGCCGCGCCGGCTCGCCGGTGCGGCGAATTCGAATCCACCGGATAATGTCCTTCACCATGCGATAACGCTGGATCAGCACCAGCATCTGCAATACCGCCAGCGCCGCCAGCACAGCCACCAGCACCGCCAGCACGGCGGCTTGCGTGGAGTCGGTACCCGGTATGTGCAAGGCGGCAATGACGGGCATCAATACAAACATCCTGGCCTTCCTGAAACATTGTCCGGATTTCAGTCCGCGAACATTCCGCCGTGCGCGGCGAATCGACGAACTATCCACCCTTATCATCGCCGGAAGTCAAAATAATGCCAAATCCAAAAGGTGACTTTACCGCTCATTTTTTGGCACACACTCAAATATTGCGGAAATTATTCCCACATTTACTGGTCATGCGGGTATAATATAAAAGTACCGTCAGGGACATTTTGCCCGGCGGTGGAAAAAGGCCTGTTTGTTTGCCGATTGAATCCGCCTCATTCGCCCAGCATTTTACGATTCTCCATGACATGGAACATCTGGTGGGGGAAAATCTTTCTCATCTTTTGCCCGTGGATCGCGCGTGGCAGCCCACGGATTATCTCCCTGATTTCGAGGCTGAGGGCTGGCACCAGCAGGTCATGGACTTCCGTACCCCCGCTCAATGTTTATCCGATGAGATCCTCGTGGTACTCGTGGGGGACATGGTGACGGAAGAGGCGCTTCCGAGTTATTCGGTGTCACTGAATCTCATCGCGCGGGATTATGAGGGAAACAATGCCAAGCCATGGGCCAAATGGCTGCGCGGTTGGACCGCGGAGGAAAATCGTCATGGCGATCTGCTCAATGCCTACCTTCGCCTGACCGGGCGGGTGGACATGCGCAGCGTGGAACTGACGATCCATCATCTGATCGCCAACGGTTTTAATCCACGGGCCTACCCTGATCCCTACAACGGGCTTATTTATACCTCGTTCCAGGAGCGAGCCACACGCATTTCCCATTCCAATGTCGCCAAACTCGCCGCCGCGCAGGGCGATGCGAATCTGGCGAAAATCTGTCTGCGAATTTCCGGCGATGAAGCGCGGCATGAAACTTTTTATACGCGCATGTGCGCTGCGGTCATGGATGTTGATCCGGCCGGTGGAATCATGGCATTTCGTGAAATGATGCGCGGCCTGATCGCCATGCCTGGTCGGCTGATGTATGACGGCAAAGATGCCGATTTATTTGATCATTTTGCCGTCGTCGCCCAGCGGCTGGGCGTATATACCGTGCATGATTACGCCCAGATCATTGAACACCTTGTAAAAACCTGGGCCATTGCATCGCGCTCCGTTTCCGGGGCCGCCGCCAAAGCGCAGGAATATCTGTGCCGGCAGGCGGAACGCTATATCAGTCATGCTGATCGAATCGCCGAGTATCAGGAGCGTCTGCCCCCGGTCACATTCAGTTGGATACAGGGCCGCGCGGTGTAGCGACACTTTGGTTTTCCATGCCGACATGATACAAACGGTGCTATGGAAGCAAAAACTCAATCAGTAGTCTGGACGATCGGCGAACTGCTGCAGTGGACGACCGCTTATTTTACACGCTCCCAGATTGATGAAGCGCGCCTGTCCGCGGAACTGCTTCTGGCGCACGCGCTGGGCTGTTCACGCATGGCGTTGTATACACGCTTTGAGCAAATTCCCGCGCCGGATCAGGTGACCGCATTTCGCGCCATGGTCAAAAAAAGAAAAGAGCATGTTCCCGTCTCTTATCTTATTGGAAAAGCCTGGTTCTACAGCCTGGAATTCGAGGTCAATGCCGATGTGCTGATTCCCCGTCCGGATACCGAAACCATGGTTGAGCAAATTATTCGTCTGGCCCGCCTCGCATCCACATGGGAGACTCCGGAAATTCTCGATCTGTGCACCGGCAGCGGTTGTATTGCCATTGCCCTGGCGAAAAATCTGCCCGCCGCCCGGCTGACCGCCTCGGATATAAGCGCGGCCGCTGTGCAACTGGCGCAAAAAAATGCGGTCACGCACGATGTGGCCGCACGAATCCGTTTTATCTGCGGAGACCTGTTTGAGCCGCTGGCAGTGCTGCCTTCACCCAGCCTTTTCCATGCCATCGTCTCCAATCCTCCCTATATTGTCGCGGACAAAATTCAATCCCTCATGCCCGAAGTGGCACTCCATGAACCCCGGCTGGCTTTGGACGGTGGCACCGATGGCCTGGATTTTTACCGCCGGATCGCGGCCCAGGCCGGCCCGCATCTCACCCCGGATGGTGTTCTGATCGTGGAGACCGCGTTTGACCAGACAGATGCCGTTGAACGCCTGCTGCTGGCACACCACGTTTTCCATGACAGCAGCATCATCCGCGACGCGGCCGGTCATCCGCGCTGTGTGTTGGTACGAAAAGCCGCGGGCGGCGGAGGATAAGGGACTGCGCAAAAATAAATTCATATTTTTTGGCGTAGGGATTTTGGCCGCTGGCTAGTGCTCTGTTCCACCCGTAATTACGGGTGGAACAGAGCACTAGGCGTGAGCGACGCGCATACCCTGCGAGTGGGTCTGTAAGGAGCGAACAACGATGTCAACGGCCAAAAGGGCCAGCCAAAAAGTGTGAAGTTATTTTTGCACGGCCCCTAATGCTCACCGTGTCAGACCCTTGCGCGGTCACACATGCGGCAACATACCCGCGGCACGGTAATGCCATCCGCCATCTCATATCGTCGCCAATACGGTATGGGGCACCGCCCCGGAAAGACCTTGCCTGTCGCTTACAGCATTCCCGCAAACATTTCTTCGGTTGCGATAACCGGTGGCCCGCTGGTAAATAGTCCATCCACAAACACAAATTCCGCATCGCCATCGGGCAAAATCGCCATCAGCCGCACGCGGCCAATACCCGTATTGTAGAAGCAATGCGGCGTGCCCGCTGGTATGGTGACAGACATTCCGGCAAATACCGGGCGCGGCTCCTGGCCGACAAACAGCGTGCCCTCTCCTTCGAGAAATACAAGAATTTCCTCGCAATCATGGTAATGAGGCGGGAAATTGCCTGTGGCTTCAAAACAGGCCTCAATAACCGAGCAGTTCGTGGCTCCCGATTCCCTTGAAGCCAGGATGCGAAGTGTTCCCATCCGCTGTCTTTTTTGCAATTCCGCAAGTTTCTCGGACGAAACCATAAAGCATACCTCCATGGGTAAGGATGATCCGATAATCACTGTCAACACACGCCCGGATCGGTATAACTATCCGGTGAACCCTGTTTGATAAGATTCACGGATCGGGCTGTTATTAATGTCGGCGGGCCACCCCACAGAAGTTCACTGTTAAGTTGCCGGCACCGAGTTATCGGCTTTAAGGGCCGTCGGTTTCCGCAGGGAGCGCAACAGCACCGGGTTATCAACACGGTGCTCGGGGAATCGTGCTCAGAGCACCGTCATGACAATGCGGTGCCGTCTCGGCACTATCCCATTAGCGTTGTAGGATTAACGCCGAACGCCCCGAACCCAAACCTGCACAGGTGTGGGGGAGTGGCCAATGAGATAATCGGCGATGCCGGCGGCGGTGGTGGTGAATTCAGTCGGCACGGACATGGCGAGAATATCCGCAGCGAAGCCGGGTGCAAGGCGGCCAATTTTTTCCGCCAGGCCCAATGCCGCCGCGGGTTGGGTGGTAAGCATGGCCAATAATTGTTGAGCATCCGCATCGGCGTGCTGCCGCTTTACAAATTGCGCCTCGCGCAGCACGGACAGATCGGGATTACTGGCCTTTGAATCGGTGGCGAGACATACATGGATGCCACGCGAGCACATGTCCCGCCAGCGATGGGGGACAAGCGCATCATGGCCAAAATAATGGCGCGTGCGCGGGCAGTATGCGACCGCCGCGCCAGACCGCGCGAGCATATCCAGCTCGGCGTCATCGGCATAATTGACATGGGCCAGAATCACCGGCGTACCGGCCTTAAATAATCCGTAATGTTCAGCCCAGCGAATCGGCCCATCCGCAAAACACGGGATTTGATCATCAAGCAAATCAAGTCGTTGCATCAGAGGCCAGTCGCGTCCCAGCGGCCCTGATAAATCCGCCAGGAAATCTCTTTCTTCGCGCAATTCAGCCAAATGCATACATAGCGGCAGATGATGCTGTCGGGCGGTGGCCGCAATTTTTTCCAGCGCCGGGCCTTCAACGGAATACGGCGCATGTGGGGATAGTCCGATACTGAAGTGATCGTCACTGCCGGTGGACTGCGGCTCCATGGCGGCGGTCAAACGAAAATCCAGAAGCTCCCGCGCGCGGCCCAGCGCCGCGATTTCGCCGAAGCTCACGATCCGCAGCGGGCTGTCGGCCTGTAATGCGGGCCTGACCACGCTGTGCTGGCGTGTGATGTCCCCTAACGTGGTCACGCCGAAGCGGAGGCTTTCTTCAGCCCCTTGCAGAGCCGCGGCGGCAAACACACGGGGGGCGTCCGCGCGGGACGGATACCGAACCATCAGTTCTAAAACCCAATCGGAAAACGGTATCGGGCCGGGAATTTGTCCCGCCAAAAACGTCAATTCCAGATGCGTATGGGCGTTAATAAAGCCCGGCATCAGCACACATCCATCAATATGTACTTCGGGTATTTCAGGAAACTCGCGCCGCACGGCGGACCGGGAGCCGCAGGCGCGAATGATTCCCGCATGAACCGCCACGGCACCTTGCGGAATTAAAAGTGCGGAATCCACCAGCACGGCGGAGCCGGAAAGAATCATGGATTCGTCATCTGCGGGCAACACGGCCATCCAACCAACCCACCAAGCAGATTCAAAAAGCCCACGGGCCTGCCGCAGCGACCTATTGCAGCCGTCCAACCGCCCATTGATACAACGCGATAATAACCTGATCCTCCCAGCCGTTCACGTTGCCGTGATAATGATTCACCATAATAGAGAAGACCATGCGGCGGTTCGGGAGAAACATATATCCGCTGATGGTGGAAGCGCCGGTGACATGGCCATCCTTGGCGCGGATAAATCGGCGGATACCCGATCCGCGCAGACGATAAATCAGTGTGCCATGACCGGGCCGCGCCAGGCTGTGAATAAATACACTGCCATCAGGTTCCGATGCGATATGCGCCAGCACGGTTGTTAATGCCGCGGGCGCAACATGATCATGATGCGACAGGCCGGAGCCATCGACCATCGTAGCCCAATTGGCGGGAATACCCAGCGTGCCAAGATAGGCGGTGATCGCGCGATCTCCATTATGCCAGCTTCCGGGCTGCCCGGTGGCATCATGCCCGAGCAGTTTGCAGAGGCATTCAGCCATGAGATTGATGCTGTCGGTATTGGCCCGATAGAGAATTGCCGTCAGCGGCGTTTCATAGGTGGCCAGCAATTGCGGCTGAATATGTTTGGCCGCGGCGAGAGCCGACAGCGGTGTGCGAAGCACCTGCCCGGAAATGGTTATTCCCGCATTGATCAGCGATTGCCGGAGCACGTTGCCGGTGTAAAGGCCCGGGTCATTAATGGTCACCTGCATGGGGTACAGGCCGGTCTGCCGGACGGTTCCGTGCATGAACAAATTATTGCTGCCGCGCGACCGCCAGAGCCATACACTTTGCGGCCCACGTCGCGCTTGGATACTCACGGGCGTGTACGATGTGGCGGGCGTCAGTGAAACACCGATGGTGCCATTCGCGTTCACCACCGGCACCCACTGCACGCAATTCATGGCGAAGTTAAGCCCTCCCACCTGCGCTTCATACCAGTCCAGCCGCTGGGAATCGCCCGGGGGCCAGAGCGGATTGCGGAAATGATGATTAAAAATGTAATCATCAACATATATATTATGAAATGCGGTATCGCCGATCGCCTTGAGATGCGCGGCCCAATTGTCAAACACGGTGGTGACTTTCCATCCCACTTGCGCACAGAGCACCGGATCACCCAGCGCCGGATCGCCGCCGCCCACAATCACCAGATTATTTCCAACCCGATACAGACGCGTCTGGAGCATGCCATGCGGCCCGAGATGATCGAAGGCATCGGAAGTGGTCAGCAACTTGCCGCAACTGCCCGGCATCAGGGGTAAATCCGGATTGTAACTGTATATGGGAACGGCCCGCCCATGCCGCAATTCCGCCAGATTAATGGCCACCTGCCCGCCCTGAAGCTGCGGATTACGCAACAAGTCGGCAATCCGCCCGGCCAGCGTCTGAGCGCCCGCCGGAGCCACCGCCATCAGAGACATCACCACAACTGCAAGCGTAAAACGTTTAACAGAAATTTCCGTTCGGTACATCCATGCACACTCTTATAAACACATCCAATGACCATCCGGACAATCCGGAATATTATGTCCGCCAATTGAGCACACCACGGCTCACCGGGACGCTGGTTAGCGCCACCAACCGGAACGTCCCCGAAATCAGAGATTCCGCACCATGCCGATAATATGTATACGCCGATTCCGCGCGTTTAGTGCGATACCGGTGTGCCAAGCTGCTGGCCAACCTCATCAAGCTTCTTTTTCAAAGTTTCAGCGGTATTGGCTTCCAGATTCAACCGCAGCAGCGGCTCGGTGTTGCTCTTGCGAATGTTGAACCACCAGGTGTCATATTCCACCGTGATTCCATCAAGATAATCAATGGCCGCGTCTTTGTACCGCTGAGCCAAACCGGCGATGATGCCATCTTTATCCGCAACCTCATAATTGATCTCGCCGCTGCTATGCCAACGCAACAGCGGCTTAAGCACATGACTTACCGGAGTGTCGTAACGCGAGAGCACGGATGTCATACAGGCGAACGCGATGGCACCGCTGTCACAATTGAAGTTGTCACGAAAATAAAAGTGTCCGGAAAGCTCGCCTCCAAATACGCCCTTGCTGTCCGCGAGGGCCTTTTTCATAAACGCATGGCCCACGCGTTCGCGCCGTGGTATTCCACCGGCATTCTGAATTTCCTCCTTAACCACTCGGCTGGAACGCAGATCATAAATCACCGCTGCGCCCGGATTGGTCTTCAGAAAATATTTCGCCAGCAAGGCCGTAACGATGTCGCAGCGAATAACGCGGGCCTGCTCATCAACAAAAATGCAGCGGTCGGCATCCCCATCAAAGCACACGCCCAGGTCCGCCGCGTTGGACAGCACCGCCTCCTGCAGTTGCCGCAGATTGGCATCCACCAATGGATTAGGCTCATGCTTGAATGAACCGGTGACATCCATGTTCAGCGGAATGATGTTGAGATTGGGCTGATCCATGAATATGTCGCGGATGAATTTGGCGGCCATGCCATTGCTGGCATCCACGACCACCTTCAGCGGCCGCGCGAGTTTCAAAAAATGCAGGACGTGGCCTTTGTACGGTATTTTCAGATCGATATGTTCAATGGATCCGAATTGCGCGGGCGGATTTTTCCGCATGGAGAATACCAGCCGCTTGATTTCCTGCAGGCCGGTATTTTCGCCGATGGGCCGGGCATGGACGCCGCTGATTTTGAATCCATTGTAATTCGCCGGATTATGCGAGGCGGTGGTCTGCACTCCGCCGCAGCATCCCAGGTGGTTAATCGCAAAATAAATCAAGGGCGTGTCAATAAGACCGATATCAATACACCCCGTACCCGTGGAGCGTATTCCCTCAATAAGCGCCTGGCTAAGCGAGGGGCTGCTAAGGCGCATATCCCGGCCGACGATCACCATATTTTTTCGCGGATCAGCCTTGGCCAGGCCGGTGAGATTCATACGCATAAACTGCGCACAGGCATAGCCGATCTTCCAAGCCAACTCCTCATCAAGTTGCTCGGGATAGATTCCCCGCACGTCGTAAGCCTTAAATACTTTTTCGTCCATATTTGTTCCTCATCAACTTCCCGTAACGCGACACCTGCCGCCGTTGCGCGATTCCGGCACGGAAACATCGCCAGTGCCATTACCACCGAATTCGGCCTGGATAGCACACGCCCAAACCGGCGGGCGGGCAACCATACCACTCCGCCGCCGAGTGGAGCCATCATGGTATCGCAGACCACGCCGATATTCTACAGCCCATCAGAGATTGGCGGATGCTGACTGGGCCTGTGGCCGTTTCTGCTTAAAGGAGAGCCGCTGCGGCGGCTGGAGCAGTTGAGCAGCAGAGCGTCGAGCTGTCGCTGTGGCGACGACGGGGGGGAGCCACAGGTCACAGGCCACAGAGGGCGACGCGACGACGACCACGGCGACGAAACTTGCCACGACGTAACAGATTGCGACATGATGTTTAGCGGGCGAGGCGGCCTCACCGCGCTTTAGGGATGAATATATTATGGGCAGTCGCCTATTAATCCGGAGTGGGCGCGGTGCTGTACCGTTGCGGATCAGGTTGTTGGATCTTTTCGTGACCTGCCGGTTTTCGTGGCACGGCGATCATCATTGACGAAAAAACGCCGCTTGACGGCTATTTCCACGCTGGGTAACGTGATGGCGTACATCGGGGATGACAATGCCAATGGGTCGAGGCATGACGTACAAATTGCTATCATCCGGTCCGGGTGTCACACAACAGGCGGCTGTCCGTAGATTCGCCTTCAAGGTTACTGGACACTCACCGCCGTTTACGGTGACCGGGGATGAGGGGCAGCAAATTGGGGTAAACGGCGCGAGCTTCCCCGGAACGATCAGCTTCACCTTGCCAGCAAATGGGACCGACCAGAATCACGTCTTGGATGCAAATGTTGGGGCTTCCACAGGCGCAGAGAGTCCCAGCTCGTGGCTGGGATGGTTGGCTGCGAAGTTATCTAATAATTTCGGCTACGGATTCGTTACCATATCGGATCAATCGAGCTTCACAAATACCGCTCCGCCGGATAATTCGCGGGTCGTCGGTGGCAAGGTGGTGGATGACTCACAGTTTACCGCGACTTGGACCGACACCTTGACTATCAGCCTCCAGCTTGGCATCATGGGTTTTACGATAGGTTCGAGCATACCGATCTACACCCACACGCAGACCCTTGGGAGCTACATTCGCGACGTGGAGTTCAGCGGATTTCCGAATTCCAATGACGTTGCGATCTCAGCCTCGTTGGCGAAATAGGGGCGAACATGGAAAAAGTCAAAACGGAACAGATGCCACCGAAGGGGCTTGTGGCGCATTTTCAGGAGTGGAAGTGGTGGTACTTTGTGCTATTCTTGGTCGTCGCCTCGATCGTATCAAATTCTCTGTATGAGACAGTTTGGAGAAAGCCGCCTGGACAGGGATGGGTTGCTTCAGTGACACTGGAACTGCCAAAGCGGGTTGACTGTCATTTAAGGGATGTTGTACACCTGCGCTGGGAGTGGAACTCACGGAGCGAATCCGACGCTTCCTACACCGGCACAGAGAATTGGCAAATCGTTAACATTGGCCCGAAACGGGTGCTGTGGTTAATGGATACGCCATTGGGTCCCTCCGAGACCCATGCCCCATCGTTTTGTGTGTTGATAACCCGGGGGAAGGATGGTACGGTGGTGATTTACCCCGAAAACATGCATCCCGTGATCAAGGTTCCCAGTGCCGCGGATTATAATCTGGTTTCAACGATTTCGGGGCGATCCTCGCTGGTGGAATTGCTGCTGCGTCCGAGATCCGGAATATCGAGGAGTTCGCCAACCCTGCCGCATTGACGCCACAGCGGAGCTGCAACCGCTTCTGGAGCAATGCAGCTACCTTGCCCGGCACAGCAATCAGGCGTGGGGCGTCGGCGAGCACGCGGGTTATGGCAGTGCGAAGGTGCTTCGGGCGTTGGCCAAACGGAAGGAGGAATTCGGAATATGCGACTGGTTTATGGTTGTGTCGGAGTGCATATGTGGAGGATTATTCCCCCTGCATGGTGTGTGGTGATCCTAGTGCTCTGTTCCACCCATAATTACGGGTGGATTGGCCTCAAACCGGCCAGATGCCAGGAGTCGGCGGCGAGAACCGGGTTCGTAAACCCCTTGAGCCGACGCGACGCCGCAGATGGCCGG
>JAKBAC010000110.1 GCA_021809365.1 Planctomycetota bacterium
CTCTTTAATGCTGGTTTTGAGCCGTTCCTCGATCTGATCGCGGTACTTTTTGCCGGCAACGATCAGCGAGAGATCCAGTCCGAGGACGCGTTACTTCATCTTGAGCGAATTACCGGGCCATCGCGCCGCCGCCGGGAAGATCAGCACACCAATAGGCGTCGCCGCCGTGCATATCCCCGCATCACTTGACCGGCAGGAAATGGTTCTCTCGACGACGGCAAATTCGGTTCACATCTCTAATGTCGACCGCTGGGCCGCTCCTCTTGCCCGGATGTGCCGCCGCGTGCTCGCCCAGGATCTGGCCGCCCGGCTGCCAGCGGGCATGGTTGTCATGCCCGAAACGCCCCTGCCGGCCAACACGCGCCAGATCGTCGTGTCCATCAGCCAATTCGGTCGCCAGACCAATGGTAAGGCGATCCTAAATGCCGAGTGGTCATTGATACATAGCGCCAATGGGCACCTTGCCTTTCGGCACGACGTTCACCTTGCCGAAAATCTATCTGGCAGGAGCGGCCAGGCGGTCGCCTACGCAATGAGCCAGCTGCTCAGTCGGCTTTCTGGCCGCATCGCCAGTAAAATTTCTGGCCATTGACCTCGCGTCCCATAACATATGCTAATGCGAGACAAGGGGTGGCGGCAGGGTGCGTGACACGTTATGCGGGTTACGGATAACGCAATAGTCTCTGTCCCCCGAGCACCGTGGTGATAACCCGGTGCTGTCAGCCCTCGCGCGGACCAGCGGCACCGCATTACCATGACGGTGCTCCGGGGTATCGTGTTTTGCGGCGCAATAAAGCCATACCCGCATAAAGCGTCACGCGCCCGTTTGCATTTTTGCCTCGCGCTTTGCATTGCACACTTTGTGTGAATGCTTTACAACACTACCTTTGCGGCGAATTGCGCCGCGTACTTTATTTGGAGTAGAAATATGAAACGTGCGAAAATCAGTATCATCGGGGCGGGTAATGTGGGTGCCACCGCGGCGCATTGGGCCTCCGCCAGGGAACTGGGCGATATTGTGCTTGTGGATGTGCCGCAGATTGATGGCGTTCCGCAGGGCAAATGTCTGGATTTGGCTCAAGCCGCGCCGATCGGAGGATTTGATTCCAACCTGATCGGTGCCACCAACTATGAACCCACCGCTGACAGCGATGTGGTCATCATCACCGCCGGCCTGGCCCGCAAGCCCGGCATGAGCCGGGATGATTTGCTCCTGAAAAATACCGAGATTGTTAAATCTGTCACCCAGCAGGTGGTTAAGCATTCTCCGAAAAGTATTCTGCTGGTGGTGTCCAATCCGCTGGATGCCATGGTGTATGTGGCGTACAAAACCAGCGGCTTTGAACCGCACCGCGTCATCGGTATGGCCGGTGTGCTGGATACCGCCCGTTATTGCTGCTTTATTGCGGCGGAACTCGGTGTGAGCGTCGAAGATGTTCAGGCTTTGCTGCTGGGCGGCCATGGCGATGATATGGTGCCTCTGCCGCGCTATACCAGCGTCGCCGGCATTCCGTTGCCGGAGCTGCTGTCAGCGGAAAAAATTGAAGCCATCGTGAAACGCACCCGCGCCGGCGGCGCGGAGATTGTCAACCTGCTGAAAACCGGGTCCGCGTATTATGCGCCGTCCGCGGCGGTCGTGCAGATGGCGGAATCCATCATCAAAGATAAAAAGCGTGTTCTTCCCTGTGCCGCCTATTGTGACAAACAATATGGCGTGGGCGGTTATTTTGTCGGCGTGCCGGTAAAACTCGGCAGCAAAGGCGTGGAGCAAATTCTCGAAGTGCGCCTGACCCCCGACGAGCAAAAGCTGATGAATGCATCGGTGGAGCATGTGCGGCAATTGGTCAAAACGATCAATGTCTGATTCCGGAACCAGGCACTGGGCGTGGCTGTAACCGGGCCGTTACACCGCCACCTTGAATTGAATCGCGGGATGCGGATTGTAATCGACCAGCTTGAAATCTTCGAAGGTGAGTTGATCGAACGGTTTGCGGGCGATTTCCAGCCGTGGCAACGGCCGCGGCTCACGTTGTAACTGCTCGCGCAAACCCGCAAGGTGATCATGAGCGGCCATTAAGCCGCCGCCGGATGCCACATAAATATGCGCATCGACAATGGTGTGGCCGAATTCGCCTACGCCCAGCCCGCACTCCTGCGCGATCATTTGCGTCAGCGTGGCATAGCAGGCCAGATTGAACGGAATCCCCAATGCAATGTCGCCGGAGCGTTGGGAGAGATGGCAATTTAGTTTTCCATCCAGCACCTGAAAAACAAAACTGTAATGGCACGGAGGCAATTTGCTGGTCTCCGCATTGCCCGGTTCCCATGCGCTGACAACCAGTCGCCGGCTGTTGGGATTGCGTTTAATCTCATTGATCACATACGCAATCTGGTCAATTTCCTCCACCGGCGCGGTGGTCCGGCCCGTTTGAACAATGGGGGCGTGACTGTCTTGTACAGGATGGGGAAAACGCCGCCAATACCGGCCATAGGCTGTTTCCAGTTCGCCGCTTTCATCGGCCCACGCATCCCAGATTTTGGTCAGCTTGCGAAGGTTCCGGATATGCTCTTCCCCGGAAAGGTACCAGAGCAACTCCTGGAGCACCGCGGAATAATTTACTTTTTTGGTGGTCAGAAGAGGGAATCCGTTGGCGAGATCGACCTTGTAAAAAGCGCCGAAATAACTGATGGTGTCCACGCCGGTGCGGCTGGGTTTGCGAATTCCCTTGTCCATCACGAGGCGTACCAGGTCAAGATATTCTTTCATGTCGTTTGGTTCCGTAATTGGGCCTCAGCCGGTCACGCAGCGTGACCGCTCGGGTAGCACACGATCCCGATTCGCGCATACGTCACTCCCATGGGCAGTGTATCACAGCGCGGCCACACCGCAACTCAATCGCTTTATCCTCAATCGCTTTATCCTTAATCGCCTTTCTCCTGGTCAGATGACAAGTGCGTAACCGCCGGGGGATACATGGCCATCGTCCTGTTCGGTCGGCGGTCAATCCGCAACGGAATCGGCAAACTCTTCATCCGCCGGTACTGTAGTCCCTAAAATAATAACCGCGAATCATTAAAAGACGATGTTCCGGAGAAGCGATTCCCAATCGCGCCGTTTATTGTTGGACAGCCATCGTAATACCTTGTATAATAATTGCGACAGGGCCGCCTGGGCGTATAAGCACGGTGGCGATAGGCGCGCACAATAAGGAGTTCATCATGCGTAAGGTTCAACATCCCGGCAGAATGCCCAAGGATCAGGTGATGGCATTCAAGGTGGACAGCAAACTGGCGGAACTGCTGGGCAGTGTAAAAAACAAAAGCGAGCTGATCCGCGACGCGGTCTATGCGTATCTCGGGCATTTGTGCCCGCTGTGCGAAGGCAAAGGCACCATCCCCGCGAATCGCGGCCATGAAATTGAACTCTTGCTCAAGCAGCTTGAATTTGCGACCTGCGCCGGATGCCACACGGCGTTACCCGTCATGCCACGTCTGCGCAAACTCATCAAGACCATGCCCAAACCGGATCGCATGCGCCTGGCGGAATTTGAAAAGACCGGTGAATTATTGTGTGCGGATTGTTTTGAAAAGGCGGACCAGTGCGGTATCTGCGGCCAACATGTGCCGCACGGACAATTGTCATCCCATCTGGCCCGGAGGCGGCATGATGCGGCCAGGGCCATGCGCGGCGAACGGGTGGGTGTGCCGAGCCGGGCATGAAAACACGCAAAATAGCCTCAATGGTTGCCGTGTAATTTTCCGTCGGCCCGCTGTTGCGGCCGGAACAGAGAATCGCGTGGAAGTAACAATCAACACAAACGCTTTGGCGAGGTGGAATTATGTCCTGGATGTTATTGGCGACTGTGAATTTGTGGAATCCCACCGGTGTGGGAATGACGGTGGCGGCTATTTTGGCCACCGCGTTTTTGCTTGGCATGGTGCATGGCATCACCCCCGATGAGCACACCTGGCCGATCACCTTCAGCTACAGCGTGGGCAGCTACAGTTGGAAGGGTGGAATGCGGGCCGGGATGCTGTTTTCCCTGGCGTTTACCGTGCAGCGATCCATCGCCTCGGAACTCGCCTATCTGTTCATCAAACCGGTTATGGCGTTGATGGGAGCCGATTGGTTCAATTATTCCGTGTATATTATTGTCGGAACAGTCATGGCGGGATCGGGAATTTATATTCTGCGGCGCGGGAAAATCTGGCATCTGCTGCACACGCATAACATGCTGCATTTTGAAGGTGATGCCGATCCTCAGGCCGCTCCATGGTGGATGCCCCTTGTGCATGGATTTATCGCCGGGTGGGGCACCGGAGCATTTGCCATTCTGGTATACACCGCCCTTGCACCGCACATGCCCAGCGTATGGGTCGGCTTTATGCCCGGAATGTTCTTCGGCCTTGGCACCATGGTCATGCAGGTGCTGGTCGGCGGGCTGTTTGGTCAGTGGATGGCGAAGCGTAAGTTCAGTGAAAACGCCCGCATCATGATCGCCAGGCTCATGTCGGGCCGGGTGCTGACGTGGGGCGGTTTCGGATTTGCATTCGTGGGAATCATGGGGTTGATCTTTCCGGTTATCGGCGATCTGCAGATTAACACGGGCATCAAAGTGCATAATCTCGCCCATTTAGGCGTGGGCTTTTTCCTGGCGGTGGTCATGCTCTTTGGCGTCGCCGTTATCGCTTTCTACACTTCCATCCGTGATGTTACGCGCATGGGAGAAAATGTGCCCACGCCCGGAACAGCCGCCGAACGCGCGGCCTGCAAACATCATCATCATGACACTGAGCGTCCGCTCGCATCCGAGACTCCTCCAGCCATGAAATAATAATCTGCGGTGGGGGCGGCGGTGAACCACGCGCAACAAACAACAGAACATAGCCGGCGGTATTGAGCCGCCATGAGGTATGTTCGCCGGTGGCTTTATCGCTGGCAGCGCATTAAACTTGGTTCAGCGTGCCTTGCCATGACCAATTATTCCGCATGCTGTCAATCTTTATTGCACGTCGGCAATCGCCGCAAAATTTCGAGCCATATTATGCGTTCGGCAATTTCCATACGCGAACCCAATCCACATCCATGTGCGAATTGGCAATCACCCCGGTCAACGGCCAACCGCCACCGATGTTGTATTCCAGTGTGATGTACATATGGGAGTTAAGGTACTTTGTCGGGGTGTTGAACTCCGCTTTCTTGATGCCATCCATGTAAAAGGCACACTTTTTCGGAGTCGCCAGGAAGCCGTAAATATGCCAGTTTAACCACGGCTTGGAAACATCGGGCCAGACATCAACATGGCCGGCGTAACCGCCGTTGCCCCAGTTATGATTGCGCATACCAAAGCCGCCGCCCTTGTTTTTCTCGTATCCAAAACCATAATATTCAAATATGTCCACTTCTTCACTATAGGGTTTGTTGCTGCCAATGGTGTACAGACAGAATGACGGCCATATTCCCGTTCCACCGGCGGGCATCTTGACCCGCGCTTCCCAATAGCCGTACTGTTGCTTGAACCCGGCTCCGGTTGGATCAATCGAGAACAAGGAACCTGAGTGCCAGTTGCCCCATTCACTTTCGTTGACCGTGATCCCGTCCGTAGCGGTAACCGTTGTATCTCCATCATACCAATAGTCATGGGTCGAATATTGCCAGCACATCACGCAATAAGAATGATTTCCAGCCAAGGTCTTTTTGCCGCCAATGATGGGAGCGTAAACCCAGCCCGCCGGCTGACCTTTCAATTTAACGATTGCCTGGGCTACATCGCCACCGGTTTCGGTGTCGAAAATGCGAATTTCGTGCTCATCAATGCTGCCGGCAATACAATATAGCCCCAATTCGCTGACTGTCAGGCCGTCCGCAGGGGTAGTAAACTGCATCCCAACCCAGCCAGCCCCACCCCACATAAGGCGATGGTCTCCTTTTCTAGCATTGCCGAGTTTTTTAACAGAGATGAGTTCAGCACCGCTGCCGTTCTTCATGCCCACAGGCCCGGCGCAGTGGCTACCGGCAACGTCCATGTTGTGCTTGAACAGTAGCGAATTGACCAATACCCCATTCTTGATGCGCATCGATTCATTGTCGTGAACCTGAAACCCAATATACTTGCCTCCCACCGATGGCCTGGAAAACCACTTGAATGATCCCTTGGGGCTGACGTTCGTCCAGCTCACCGCGTTGAACTCATCGTGCCATGCAAGCTTGTAGCCTTTCAAATCAACGCCAGTTGGTGTGAGGGCCTGTAGATCATCCGCCAGATTAAAGCCCAAAGCGGCGGCTCCGGTCGTCAGACCGACTTGCTGCAAAAGTTTACGACGTGATAGAATGGATTGTTGATGGGTGTTCATTGCGTCATTCCTTTTCTTAAACGCTACAACATGGGTTTCTATTCATCGAGATTGCACAAGCAAAGCCTCAAATGGCAGCTGACACCAAGAACGATACATCGTCAATCAAGAGATGTAAAGCTTGGACGTTGCATCGGTGTTGCGTCGGTTTGCATTATTGACGAACTTTCGCTACACTACCGAGCTTGTGTGTGTTGAACTGAATTAAGGTAAGTTATGCCGACAATCAATCAATTGCTCCGTAATCCGCGCCGCAGCCTGAAGCGTATCAATAAGGTCAAGGACCTTGAATCATCGCCGCAGCGTCGCGGAGTGTGTCTTCTGGTGAAGACCATGACCCCCAAGAAACCCAACTCGGCATTGCGCAAAGTGGCGCGTGTGCGGTTGTCCAATGGGAAGGAAGTAACCGCCTATATTCCCGGCATTGATCATAATCTTCAGGAACACTCGATTGTTCTGGTGCGGGGCGGACGTGTACGCGATCTGCCCGGCGTGCGGTATCACATTGTCCGCGGCGTGCTGGACGCCAGCGGCGTGGAAGCTCGCCGCCGCAGCCGTTCCAAGTATGGAGCAAAGAAACCGAAGTAAGAAGCAATCTATTGGAGTTACCGCGTTGATTGAGCCGTTGGCTCAAGCGTATGTGACAATTCATCGTAGTACCTTGAAGTATCCCGAATCCCGGTGATTCGATACGGAGAAAAGAAAGGAAAGTCCCCATGGGCGCCAAATCATTTACCGTCAGCAGCACGCAGCTTAAACCGGATGCCGTTTATAATTCCCTGCTGATTTCCAAATTCATCAACTGCCTGATGTACGATGGCAAAAAGGCCACCGCCAAGCGCGTATTTTACGGAGCCTTGGAAATCATCGGCCAGCGGGTGAAAGACGCCAAACCCAACGAGGTGTTTGAACTGGCGATCAACAACATTAAGCCCAATGTGGAAACGCGCTCTCGTCGCGTCGGTGGGCAGAACTATCAGGTTCCCATGTCCGTGAGCCGCAAGCGGCAGCAGAGTCTGGCCATCCGCTGGCTGCTCGAAGCGATTCGCGCCAAATCGGGCAAACCGATGAGCGAACGGCTGGCCGATGAAATTCTGGCCGCCAGCCGTCGCGAAGGCGCTGCGATGCAGACCCGTGAAAACGTCCACAAAATGGCGGAAGCGAACCGCGCCTTTGCCCACTTTGCGTGGTAGGGCATTCACGCCTCCAACGATGGCAAGATCATGATCTTCGCGGGCGGAATTCCACTTAGGCATCGCGAAAAAATAACCTGAGCATTCTGGCTGGTACTTTTGGCCGCCGGCGGCGTTGCCCGCTCGTTACAGAATCCATGCGGATATGCGCCTCGCGAGCGCCTTGCCGGCGGGCAAAATTCCTGCGCCATAATTGCTCACGTTATTTCTTCGCGATGCCTTAAGCTTAAGGGGAAAGTTGTTGGAGCAATTGGTGTTAGCGGTGGATCAGGCGAGCAGGATCAGGCCGTCGCGGAAGCCGGAGCGAAGGCTTTTTAGGCTGGGTTGCGACGGCGTTATTTTTAGCTCCCGTCAAGAAGCGGCGACGATGCCGTACCTGTGACACAGATGGTACGCCGAGGAGCCGCGCCACAGAGGGGGACAAAAAGCACGCCGCCCCCCGGGTAAGCCTGAAATGCGCCGTCTGCTTTGTTGCCCGAAATGTGCGATTACCCGTGCGGTCAGTTCATCGGCGATTCCAGCCGCATCGTCCAAACTGCCAGCAGAACCGCCACGGCCAGCAGGACGGCACCGACCGTCTGGTGGGCGGTGGTTACAACGGCCTGGGCTAAATCCGGATGCTCCAAGGGCCCGCCACCACCCAGCGCGATAACCGCACAGACCCCCAGCAACACCTGGAGCGTTACCACGCAGAGCATCGCCACGCCGATGCGTTGCAGAATCGGCTGATCGGGATTTAACCCCCACGCGCGCGCGCCGGAAAAGAGCGCCAGCAACAGCACCACAACCGCGACACAAATATGCAGCAGCAAGACACCGCCGATATGGCGTAATATCGCCCCCAATGTCAATTGCACCAGCAGCACGCCCACAAGCGCCCAGGCGATATTTCGCCCAATTTTAGCGCTGGGACGCCGCCGACGCTGGATGTCACTGGTCCAGCTTGGTGAACAGACCGCCGCCAGAACCACCAGCACGGCAAAAAACACCTGCCCGAACGCACCATGCACAATGGCCAATGGCGTGCTGGGATCCATGCCCAGGCGCGACCGCGCCAGGGTGAAGTGCCCGGTGACGCGCAACCCGCCCATAAGCCCCTGGACAATGACCATCACCAGCGCGATGACGGACATGACCTTGACCCACCGGCGATTTTCATGGCGAAAGAGATAGATCGTCTGAATCAAAGTCGCCAGGCCCACCAGCGTACCGAGCAGCCGATGCGTGTGTTCAAAAAATACGCCACCAGTCATGTGCGACAACGGGAAAAAAAACATGCCGAAGCGAAAGGAGTCCGGCCAGTCAGGCACGGAAAGACCGGCGTTCAGGCCGGTGACCATGCCACCGGCGATGATCAGCACCAGCGTCGCAATCACAGTGGAAAGGGCAAATGAACCTTCGGGATGGAGGTATTGCCGGCGCGCGGGATTCCACCTTGCCCCGAAAAATCCCCCGATCCAACCCAGCACGCCGGTGGTCAGCACGCTGACCGGTGCCCAGACAAATTCATAAGCGGCAATGCGTTGATCAGTGGTGAGGTCCCGTCCCAGCGAACCTAAGACCAGCAGGTTGAGTGATCCGGTGATAAGCCCGACCCAGAGGCCGCCCCTCGGGCCGCGGCAAGTCCGCGACGCGCCCACAAAGCCGCCGCCGATCAGAATCACCACCAGCGCGCCGAGAATTACGGGTGCCGGCACGCGATCTCCGGGCATGCGGAAGATATACCCCACCGACCACATCAAAACCGTCGTTGCCAGGCCGACGGCCAGAACATCGCCGGCATCTTTCCGACGACCACCCGATCCGGAATCCAACTTGGGTGGGTGAGAAGGGTTATTGATAGTTTTATTCAATGCGGAAGTCAACGTCATTTCTTATTCCAAACAACTGCACACATTTCGTGCGCCCATCAAACCGTAATTGTAGCGGTGAGAGAGCACTTGTGGCAAAATCTCGCTTTACTTTTAGACGTCTAAATGTGAAATAGTCTTACGATGATTGATCGACGCTTGGTGTGTTGATCGCGGGCTGTAGCTCAATGGTGACGTGCGATAAATGTACGATACGCGCCAATTGTGCTTTATATTCCGTTACCGGCCGCGGATGCGCGGATGCCAATGAAATAATGGCGCTGATATGTCCCGGCCCGACACGCCACACATGCAAGTCCATGATCTTGTCACCGGATTTTTCCAATTCACCGCGAATAAGTCCGGCCAATTGGTCATCCGGCACCATGTCCACCAGTATGCCCACCGTTGACCGAATCAGTCCAATCGACCAGTTGGCGATCACCAGTGCGCCGAGAATACCCATGACCGGGTCCATCCACAGCCACCCCAGAAATCTTGCCGCCAGCAGACCGCAAATCACCAGCGCCGACACCGCTCCATCGGCAAACACATGCACAAAAGCGGCGCGGATATTATTGTCGCGGTCAATGGCGCTGGAACCATGCTGATGCGCGTGTTCCGCAAAGTGAACTTCCGCGGCGTAAGAATCCCGTCCATTTGCCATACCAATGCGGGCGATAAACTCGTGCGGCTCCGGGATTGCCTCAATGGATTCCAAAAACAGGCCCACCTGACGTAGCGGAAACGACTGTGCCGAGCCATCTGGCCGGACCGTCTCAATGGATGCTTCGCAGCCAAACGGCAAGTGATGCAGTCGGAAACGTGGCGGAACGCCATCCTCAAAGACTTCCAACTCACAACTGCCCCATGGTGTGCGGATCTCATGCGAAGGTTCGGCGGAAGGTCCATGATGCGATGAAGCGCCATGATGATGATGTTCACCGCCATGGTCATGATCCCCGGCCAGCAGCCAGGCGCTGGTGAGGTTCACCGCCAAACCAAGAATCGCGATTGGAATAGCCGCACCAAAGTTAATATGAACCGGCGAAAGCAAACGGATAACCGCTTCATAGCCGATCAGCACCGCTATCATGGCCAGAATGATGGCACTGGTAAATGCCGCCAGATCGCCGAGTTTACCGGTGCCGAAAACGAAACGCGGATCATCCGAATGCCGCCGGGCATAACGGTACGCCAGAGCCGCCAGCAATAAGGCCCCGGCATGGGTGGACATGTGCCAGCCGTCCGCCACCAGCGCCAATGAACCAAATACCGTACCACCGATAATTTCCAGCAGCATCATGAAAGTGCAAAGGATGACCACCGCCCAGGTGCGGCGTTCATTGTGGGCGTGGCCGGCACCGAGAAAGTCATGCCGGTGCGACATTGCGGAATCATTTATCAATCCAAGATTCTCCACGGTACTTTCCATTATGGGCTATTTCATATAAGTTCGGATCAGCTCAATCAATTGTTCGGCAGCGTCCTGATTGAGCGCCTTGGGATAGGCCACCGGATCAACCAGATGGGTCCGCACATGGTCTTCCGCCACCTCGGCCATGAGGCCCGCCATGGCACCACGGGCACCGGCGATCAGGTGCATGACCTGTTCGCACTCGGATTCGTTTTCCAGCGCCCGTTCAATGGCGGCGACCTGTCCCCCAATGCGACGAACGCGGGCCAACAGCCGTTTTTTATGGCTTACCGTGTGTGACATGCCGGCAATATAGCATAGGTGGGGTACCTATGCAATGGAAATAATATATCATCGCCCGGGTGGGTGTAACTCCTATTGTTGGCGATCAGGCGGCGCGTTGCGCCCAATAGTCTTCCACCAAACCTGCATAATCCAAACAACGCAGTGCGGTCATATGTTCCGCCCGCTCAACGCGCCAGCGGCAGGAGTTGATCTTCAACCGTGTTCCTACCATATTCTTACACGCTCCTTCCACGGTACCGCTGCCAATGACCAAGCCCTGTTTCAGACGATCCCGATACCATAAATCATCC
>JAKBAC010000111.1 GCA_021809365.1 Planctomycetota bacterium
ATCCAGCGGCCCGTGATGTGTTCAAATCCGTATTCTGGCTCCTGGCAGCAAAGATTCTGCGTGATAAGCATGTCGAACACTTTATGCGACTGGGGCCGCAGGACGCTGATGGCATTTTTAGAAAAGTCGGTCGGCATTACTCGGAATCCGACGTGCGCCCGCCCGGCGGAAAGGCCTGGGTACCGGCAATTCAGGCGGCCGCTGATGAGATTTTCCAATGTTCCGATCTGGGAAACGTTACACCCGAAGCGTTGGCCAATGTTTACGAGAATGCATTGGTTCCAAAGAGCCTCCGAAAAGAATTGGGCATCCACAGCACGCCTCCTTATCTGATTGATTACATCCTCGGCAAGCTGAAGCCATGGATAGAGGAAATTCCCGAACAGGACCGTTATGTCTTCGAGCCGGCTTGCGGGTCGGCGGCATTTCTAGTTGGCGCGATGCGGTTATTGCGGGAGCTTTCCACATGCACAACCGGCAAGGGCCGACATGAATATCTCAAGAAGAGACTCGCCGGGGTGGAATTGGACCCCTTCGCGCTGGAAGTGGCGCGGCTCTCGCTTACGCTTGCCGATGTACCGCATTCCAATGGGTGGAAATTAGAACAGGGCGACATGTTCGCATCCGACATATTGGAGAAGTATGCCGGTAAAGCCCGTGTCGTGCTGGCCAATCCACCGTTCGAGAGATTTAAGGCCGCCGAGAAGCAATACTACTCAAAATCCGCGCGAACGCCCACCACCGCCACGAAGGCGATGGAAGTGCTTTCTCGGATTGTTCCTAATCTGCAGATGGGAGCGGTATTGGGTATCGTTTTGCCAATCGGTACACTGCACGGCAAAGACGGAAAAAGCACGCGGAAGCTACTGCTTGAACGTTGCGAGGTGCTGGAAATTTGTCTGCTACCGAAAAACGCCTTCACATATTCGCGACACGAAACAGCAATCCTAATATGCCGATGCAAGATTCAAGCCGCCAGCACCCTTGCGGGCCTCCACTACAATCGCATCAAGCAAGCGGAGATTGGTGTGTTCCGCCGATCCTATCTGGTCCGGAACTCTGAACAGGTGCCGCAGCAAGCCTTGGGTCGGCCCCCGGATTACACGCTGCAATGGCGCGAGCTGGAGTCGGTCTGGCGCTATTGCTCAAATTACCCCCGTTTTGGAAGCGTGGCCAAGGTAGGCGAGGGCTTTTCCTTTGTCGCACGAACACGGCGAGCGGAGAACGCGGTTCGCTCGGATGGTAAGGCTGGCGCGGGTTACGTTAAAGCCTACCTCGGAGGCGTCTCTGAAACACCCATATTCGGCCAACCCCAAGAAAAGTTTTTCCGAGACGGTGCCGACGTAATAGGGACCCGTCGGTCGGCGGCAACGCCTGGAATACCCCAAGTATTGCTGAACCATGCACACCTTGGGATGCCCTGGCTGGTGCGAGCGTTATTGGATCCAATCGGCCACGCGGTAAGTGACAATTTTATGGTCGTTCGCCCAGTCTGTCAGTTTCCATTAGAATATGTTTGGGCTATTCTCAATTCTCCGTTTGCCAACGCCTTCGCCCACACCAGCAGAACGTCGCGCCATGTGCTGGCGGGTACGGTCGAAAAAATGCCGATACCTGACGCGTCGCGCGAGGAGATTGATGTGGTTGTTCAGGCCGCTCAAGTCTATCTGGCTGTCGCAAAATCCAGCGTCGAACCTATGGCCGGCGCGCCAGATGAAACGGCTGTTAAGGATGCCCTGCTGCGCATGGACGCCGAGGTATTGCGCCTTTATGACTTACCACCGGGACTGGAACGGCAGGTACTGGACATTTTTTCCGGGAAGAACAGGCCGGGCGTGGGTTGCCGGTTTGACGGCTATTTCCCTCCGGACTTTAACGCTTGGATTCCATTGCACGAATATATCTCTGCTGAATATCAGAAGGCTGCATCAAGCGAAGCGATACAGCGGTGCGAACCCATAAAATCACGGGATATTGTAGCGGCGATCAAGGAAACCGCGCACCTGTTTGACGAGGATTGAGAGTGGACGAATACCTGATAGACACGAATATTTTGTTCGACATGATGAATTCCGAAGCTGTAGATTCCCAGCGCGTCTGGGCACATCGACGGACGCACAATGCGGTACTGCATTTACCGGTCATTGCGTTGGGAGAAGCGGATGTAGGATTTTGCCTGAAAGGGATCGATCCCAACACAGCGCGAGACGAATTGGCATTATTTCTTAAGGAAAACGGCATTCTGGTGCATGAGATAACAAAGCACACCGCCCATGTGTATGGCTCTGTTAAAGCTCGACTGGTCAAACAATATCGGCCAGAAGGGCAGAAAAATCGTGCGAAGTGGCCGGAAACATGGTCCCACCCGGTGACCGGTGCCGAACTTGGCATCGACGAATGCGATATCTGGATCGTGGCTCAAGCCATTGAGCGAAATTTCGTGCTGGTTACCGCAGACAAGATGGCCCGGCTGAGGGAGGTCATTACCGAACTGCGGGTGCAGAATTGGCGCGTCGCGCCAAATCCGTGATCTCCCTGCTTGGCGCCCGCCACAGCAAAAAATTAGAATTCGCAGCAGGGTCGTGCGGCAGAGGATGTGTGGTTTGAGGGAGATACACTGTAAATCCCGGCATGTGTTATGCAATTCAAGTTCGATTTTAAAGAAACCGCGGATTTCGCTGATCATGCGGATAAACACGGGGCTTCCATCTTTTGAGAGTTCCGTTTGATCCCCTTACCACCCGACTTCAAAGAATTCTTACAGGCCCTGAACCACTCGGCAGTTGAGTATCTGCTGGATTAAAAAAGCTGCTCACAGCCCCGCGATCACCGCGTCGGTTACTTCGCTGCACGTGGACTTGCCGCCTAAATCGCCTGTAAGGATATTTCCGGCATTCAACACCGCAAAGGTTGCTTTCTCAATCGCTGCGGCCTCTTTGCTTAAACCAAACGTATAATTGAGCATCATCGCAACGGTCAGGATCGTCGCCACCGGGTTGGCTTTATTTTGGCCCGCGATGTCCGGGGCGCTGCCATGAATGGGTTCATAGAACGGCACGGAGGATGCGCCGTCCGCGCCGGGATCCCCCAATGATGCCGAGGGCACCAGCCCGATGGAACCTGCCAGCATGGAGGCTTCATCACTTAAAATATCGCCAAATGTATTCTCTGTGACAATCACGTCAAAATCCGAGGGCCGCCGCAAAAGCTGCATCGATGCGTTGTCCACGTACATGTGCTCCAGGTGCACGTCCGGATATTGTTTGCCCATCGCGGTGGCTAACTCGCGCCATAACTGGCTGGTGGCTAAAATGTTGGCCTTATCCACACTGGTTAAACGCTTGCGCCGTTTGCGGGCGGTTTCAAAGCCGACTTTCAGAATGCGGCTGATTTCATGCTCGCTGTAGGCCAGCGTATCAATGGCTTTGCGATCCGGAGATGATCCGCTGATGCCCTGCGGTTGGCCGTAATAGAGACCACCGGTAAGCTCGCGGATAATCATAATATCGATTCCGCGCTGGATGAGTTCCATTTTCAGCGGGCAGCGGGAGGCTAATCCGGGCGGCAGCAGAACGTGCCGCAAATTGGCATACAACCCTTTCCGCAATTCCAAAAGCGCCACTCGTTCCGGACGTTCTTTCTGCGGCAAGGTTTGATCCCGGTCCGGCAGGCCCACGGCCCCAAATAAAATCGCGGAATTGCGCTTGCAGACTTCCCGAGTGGATGCCGGCAATGCGGTACCATGCTTATCAATAGCGGCCCAACCGACATCAGCAAATTCCGCGTGCACCTTATGGCCGAATTTTCGGGCCACAACATCCAGCACACGCATGGACGCATCTACAACTTCTACACCAATGCCATCGCCCGGCAACACCGCAATACGCAAATCCATTATTTAACTCCTAGCCATCGTCCTAAGATCGGAAACAGTAAGGGCAAATTCGCCGGGAGGCAACTGGCATACACTGGCATACCCGCACCGGCATACAGGGCGGCATACGGGCGGTTGCGATGTGATGGCCATCGCAATCCCGGCCATTACTCGGACAGGTTCCTGGCCGCCGGCTCTGCCGGTGGTGGAATGCACCCGGCTCTCAAGCTCTTACCCTGTCCCAAGATTGAAGTTATCGGTGGCAGATCAAGGCTTGTGCGAGTTTCCCTGGTGCGCCAGTTTGGCCAGCAGATGAGCGATGGCCACCTGGTCCCGTGGCGTGGCAGTCACGACCATAGTAGTGTGGAAAAATCGCAACGAGCCGACCGTTCCACCATTGTCGATCCAGGAATTGCGATCAACAGTGTTCTCGATCAATTCAACAAGATTCTTCATTGCAGCGCGGCGCGCCTTCGCGTTGCCTGCGCCATGTCCCGCTTTAATCAGTGATCCCACAGGATAGACATACGCGACGGGACGCACGCCAATCGAGTTACGAGAGGAAATCAAGATAACTCCCTTGCGCAGGCTCCACGCCAGCGGCGACTGAGGGCTCTCAACCGTTTTCAAAACATCATCCAGCGCGACTTTAATGGACACCGGCTGCAAAAAGTGCATTGTCACAGGCGTAGAGGGTAAAATTCCCCTATTTGCCAAGGCGTCCGTCTGAATGCAGATATTCACGCCGGCGTCTTTGGCAAGGGTGGCTATTGCTTGTCGGAATGGGGTTTTCTTGAAATTGACCAGCACCGGTTGTGCCAGCCGCCGCCGCACACCCGTACTGGTGGCCATCGCGGGTGCTGCGGTACATCCATTTAAGGCCATCAGACCGCCGGCCAGCGAAACCATAATCAGAAATGATTGCACACATTTCATGTTCGACCCCTTGTCCATGACTTGTGGACTGCAAATTTCAATGCGACTTCAAGAAATAATGGTAGCTTTGGCCTCCATGGAGGTCAAGGCGTATGTGACACGACGAATCGCCACGCCTGTGTCAGTTGCCACCGTTCCTCAAACGCTACCTCCTGCCAACATGTCTTATCGCCTGATCTGCCGCCCTATAGCCGCCGCATGGCTGATTTGATTACTGCTGCATATTGTTCCACGATTGTACCCGGAACCGCCAATGTAAATGCCGCGACTCTGGCGGCGGTTATTTCAGCCGTCAGTGATTCTGTCCAACGATACTGCCGCCGCAATTTTACCCCCGCCGCCTATACCGAACTTTATGATTCCCCCAACCGCCCATATTTAATGTTGCGGCAAACCCCCGTCCTTCTACTTAATTCCGTCACCTTGTATCCCACCGGCCTGTATCCGCTGGTTTGCACATCGGATCAATTTGATCTGCGGCCCGAAATTGGCCGCATCTCCTTTAAGCCGCAGGCGGCGCAATCGCTGGCGGTGCCGTTTCCGTGGAGGCTCGGATTTCGCTGCCTCGATGCGGTAGAGGTTAATTATATTGCCGGCTTCGGATTCACCACGACCAGCACGCTCTCTGTGCTGCCCGGTGAACAGGTCATCACACCAACTGCGATGATCGGCGTTAATATCAACCAGCCGTGGGCCATAGAGGCGGGAGCAACACTGGTCATTGATCCGGGCACAGCGGTGCAGGAAACAGTGACGGTCAGCGCGGTGAGTGGCAACACATTTACGGCACCATTTACCCAGCCGCACGCCGCCGGTGCTGTGATCTGTGGCGTGCAGATTCCGGAAGATATCGCCTTTGCCACCGCACTGGCCGCAGGCAATATATTCAATCAGCCGGACTTAACCAAACAACGTGAATCGCAGGGAAAAACCATCGGATATGAATATCTGGTGCGGGCCGGTGATCTGATTTTCACCACTGAAATAACCAATATTTTAGATCGCTATCGGGACGCTGTGCTATGACGTTGCAATTATTAACCCGCCGAACCCTTACGCTGCAGCGCGCGGTAACAACACCGGGGCCAAGTGGCGAAATTCTCCGGTCCTGGCAAACGGTGTTGACCGCTTTTTCCGCCAGCATTCTGACGTTTCACGCGCATCTTTGGAAAGTCGCGGCACGCCGCACCATGGATATTACGCATGTGATTATCACGCCGCAGAATACCGAGGCGCAATTTGGTGATCGCCTTTTTGACGGCGTATTGTTTTACCGCGTGCTGTATGTCATTAATTTAGGTGATCGCGATCAGGCGTGGGCCATTTACACCGATCAACTCGACCCGCAGGATGCACTTACAGAAAGTTGAGCGAATTTTATGCAGGCATTGCTGCAGGCACTGATCAGCAACATTACCGGCGATGCGCCACTGGCGGCCATTTTCGGCACTGCGGCCGCGGTTTACTTAACCGAAGCGCCGCCATCGGCGGCTATGCCCCTGGTGGTTTTGCGGCTTGGTGCAGGCCGCGTTCGCCATGATTTTTCGGGTGACCGCATCACCGCTGTACCTGTGCAACTTCAGATTATCGCAGCGGATATCAACATGGCGCTGGCCGGAGCGGAACGTGTTGGCGATTTGCTGGATCAGACAACGCTGAATTTATCCACCGGCAGTATGTTAATCTGCACGCGCACTGCGGATATTCAACCTGCCATGCCGGGCTTTAATTCCCTGCTATACGCCATTTACACCGCGAATGTCCACTTGGAATGCCAGGTGTTTAACGCGGCATAACGCAATTTTCGCCCGCAGAGTGTCTGAGATTATTTGGAGATTTTACCCATGCCAACCTCCGTGCCGCTTTCCGGCCTGACTGCTGCGGTAACCCTGCCGCCGGGAGTCACAGCCAACATTTATGATGCCCGGCTGGATGAAGAATTTCGCGAAAAAGATTCCGAAGCCTTCGCCGATGCCGGCTTTGGTTCGGGAATTCTTACCGGCCAACGGCTGCATGGCGTGGTCGTGGGTTGGCTGACTCAAAGCGATCCCGGCATGGCCGCTTATCACGCCGATGTGCCGATAAGTTTTACCGCCGCCACCGGCTGCATAATCACCGGCACATTTAATATCACCCGCATGCGCCTGCGTTTACGGGTGGGGCAGATCAGTATTTTTACCGCGGAAGTTTCATCCGTTGGCCCCTACAGCAAAACATGGATTCAATCATGACGCATCACAAAGACTCGCCCCATCCCTTCCACAACGCCCCGGAGCACATGCTGCCGGGCCATGATGCAGGCACGCATGATCCGCATACGCAATCCGCCCTGCCGGCGGACATTCTGGAACTGCTGCAACGCCATGCGGAAGAATTGCTCCGCACCAGCCGAGAACACCATCGCAGTTCCACCGCCCCAACCGACGCCCCGATTGTGGATCCCTGGGCCTTGGCCGGCACAGGTTCAGCAGCGACTGCGGACAGTGCCGCCGGAAATACCAGGCAGGCCGGCACACTGCAAAAACTGCTGGCCATTGGTGAAAAGCTTCTGGCGAAACTTGAAAGCCCGATAAAAAACCCCTTCGACTTTTTGCCATGATCATTCCGTTGGTATGCGTCCCATCGCAAAAGAAGACATTCAAGGCTTTGCGAAGTATAAAAAATCATCGTTCGTTTGGCATGTGGGCTGATCGCGCGGAGATAGCCGACGTGGCCGCGCACGTAAAGAAAATCCGCACGAGGCATACGGATGCCCGTTGATAGGGATATTTAATCCAGCTTTCCAATGCCAAGGTTGGCAAGGCATTCCCTAACATTGGTCGCTGTGGAATTAACGCAAACCACATCGGGATGCGGGATCTGGAATAAATCCTCCCGCTGTTCTGAATTGGTAACAATTAACAGCAGTGTCGCCGGCTGCTTATTTTGACCGGCGTGATGGAGGGCATCCGCAGCGTCGGAAAGACCTTCGCCTTCCCGCTGGACGCGGATCAGCACAGGATTTCCTCCGGGAGGCATTTTGAGAATCGCATCAATTCCGCGACTGCGCTGAACTGGAATGACAGGCAGGCCATGCAGGCAAGCCATGGCCCTCTGATCGGCTTGGATATAGGTTTCACGCCCCAGTTGCATAAGTTCGGAAGAGGTCTTGAAGGGATGTTGAAGCCGCTGGGTGGCCAGATGGACTGCCTCGCCGGAGATGTCTATTCCCAGAGCGTTGCGACCAAGCAGTTCCGCAGCAACAAGTGTAGTGCCGCTGCCCATGAATGGGTCAAGAACAAAATCTCCGGGAACTGTCACCAGTGCGATGATGCGCTCCAGCAGGAGGATGGGCTTTTGGGTCGGGTAGCCCACCCGCTCCTTTGCCTTTGGGTTGAGCAACGGGATGTCCCAGACATCGGCTACCGGCACCCCTTTCTTATGGCCATCTTGGAGGACGCTTCCATCGCCATCGCGCGCGTAGATGGATTTCCCATGTTCATCGCGCCGGCGACGTTGCAGGATCTGGTCAACATTGGTCGAAGGAGAGTAATCATCAAATTGCTGATAATATTGGTAATTATCTGTTTTAGTGTAAAAAAAGATCGTCTGATGCGATGGCATGGGATTGCGCTGCGAGTTTGACCAACGACGGTAATGCCAGATAATTTCAGAGCGGAACATCGGCTCGCCAAAGGTTTCATCCAGGAGAAAACGAATGTGGTGCGAGGCGTTGGTGTCGCACTGAAAATACAGCGAACCAGTCGATTTCAGCACGCGCCGAAATTCTCGAACCCGCGATCGCAGGAATTCAAGGTACTGTAACCGAGATTCCCACCGGTCGCTGAATTGAAACGAGGTCTCCCGATCACGCGCAACCAGTGAATGTACCTTCTGGGTGAAAAAGGGCGGGTCGACGTATACCAAATCAACGGATTCTGCCGGAAGATCGCGGACCACATCCAGACAATCACCCTGATGCACGTTACTTGCCATGTTGCGCCGTCCTTTCTTCAGCCAGTTCGTTAAGTATCCCCAACAAGTCAACGCCCGTGCGTTTATTGATATATTCCCAGGCGGCCGCACCACTATGATACTCCCCATTGACGCTTTTATAGAGCGATTCAAGCACTTCCTGGACTCGGATGGCCTGCTGTCGCATTGGGCAATAGAACATCACGCGTACAGGCCGATAGCCGGCTCCATGCACCACTTGCAGTCGCGTATGCTCTTTGATTATATGATCGCCGTCCGTGGTTGCGTCTCGCCATTTTATCTCCAGCGCCTCATTATTTACCAGACAATCCACTTCAAAGTATTTCGGCTTTTGGCCCAGTGAATTTGGAATTCGGATCGGGCCGGAGTCTGGAAACTTCTCCCTGAAACAGTGCCCGGCGGCCTCTTGAAGAAACAGTCCAGCGTACTGATATAAAAATCGGCCTTTATTTTGGTATTCATCAATGGCTATCCCCTCCTGCACGCTTATGCCAAGAACTTTATAAATCAGCGTGTGCGACCGATCGTCCTGTCGCATTTCGACCAGTCGGTGCTCAATCTGGCGATTAAGCTTATCCGCATATCGGTCAGCTAATGCCCGAATATCGTCTCTCATTGCCATGGTATCTTTATATGCGTTTTAGGTGCTGGCGTAAACCACCGGCCAAATGTGACGCTGGGCCTTCCAGCACTGACCAAACTTGAAAGCCCCATAAAAAGCCCCTTCGATTTTTTGCCATGATCATTCCGTTGGCAGGAGGCGTACCAATATAATTTGTTTCTAAGCCGCTCCGCCTGCTCACGCCGCACCACCGGCAGAGCCGGCGGCTTTATGGCGTTTGGCAAACCAAGGTTCGCCGGCATTGTATAACTGCCCACCATGTGTATACTTGAAGTGTTATGTTTAGGAGGCTCGGCCCGTGAAAGCAACATTTGTCGACTTGCGAAAACGTTCCAGTGACATCATTGATGCCCTGAACCGTAATGAGGCCGTTACCGTTTATTATCGCGGCAGGCCGAAGGCGATTATGCGTCCTATCACAAAAAAAACATCCAGGGCTTCGGGCAGTGTAAAAGATCATCGTTCGTTTGGTATGTGGGCCGATCGTGCGGATATGGCCGACGTGACCGCTTACGTAAAGAAAATCCGCACGAGGCATACGGATGCTCTTTGATACTGATATTTTGATCTGGTATCTCCGTGGCAATGCGAAGGCGGCGGAATTGCTGGATCGCACGCCCCTGCGCACTGCCTCCGTGATCTCCTACATGGAACTGCTGCAGGGTTCCCGTGGAGCGCGGGAGCATCAGAGCATCCGGGATTTTCTTTCTGAATTTAATTTTTCCGTGGAAGTGCTTTCGGAAAACATCGGTCACCGTGCGTCCATTTACATGGAAGAATATGGCCCGGCAACCGGATTAAGCGCCACGGACGCATTGATCGCGGCAACCGCCGTGGAATCAGGCTGCACCCTGGCAACCGGGAATTTCAAGCACTTTTCGCCGATCGCCGAACTTCGCATAACCCGTTTCAAACATTAACATTCCAACTCCTAACTGTCCCCTGTCCCCTGTAACCCGTAACCCGAACCCCGGCATTTCGCATCCTGCAAAAGCGAAGCGCTTCCAAAGCCTTCTAACTCCTAACTCGTTACCAACTGTAACCCGTCCCCTGTAACCCGTAACCTCAATTGTCACCGCCCCCATACATCCGCGAATGTCCGTCCATGTGCATCGCGCAATGGCGCTGCATCGGGCGGCACATTCGGGTCTTGCGGGTTGCCCGCAGGATCCGATGGCATCATGATTTCCATACCTGTGAGCATATATCTCAATGCATCCATAACGTGATCGCTGCCGGGTTGCACAGCGGCACCCGCTTTTTGACTTTCATCCGCGGCATACTGATATTCCGCGGCTTCCTGAATTAAGCGATGGCAGGATGAATATATTTTCAACTTTTCCGCCAGGAGGCGCGATTCAACCACGGAAATACCGGCGGCAATGGAAACCAGCGGGGCTTTTTCGCAGGGCGCATCATAGCGGCGCACGAGGTCTATTAAATCCGGCCGCGAGCGGTCGGCAAAACAGCGCTCCACATTCCAGCGTTTAAGCAGTGCGGCAATTTTTTCCGCAAGTTCATCCAGCGGCATCCGCCGGGCGTAGAATTCCTCGACAACATACAGGCGTTGATCCGGACGTAACACGCCTACCACCACCGCAGTGGGATCGCGCCAACCCCAATCCAGACCCGCACAAGCCAGCGGGGCGTTAGCCAATTCCTTTTCATCCAGACCCGAGCCGGAAATGACGTGATCCGCAAATGTCTCATACACCAGCCCCTCCGGTGCCGCCCAAAGGCCGTCCAGCAGGCGTTTCCGTCGCACGCCGGAAAGCCGCTCCAGCGTAGAGCGATAGGTCTGGCCGGCAACGGTGTATTGCCCAAGTCGGCGATCAAAGAAAATCGGATTGTCTTCATGGCGGCTGACCAAGCGGCGCATGAGTCCCGCATTGGCCCGCACATTAAGCCAATGCCCCGGATGCGA
>JAKBAC010000112.1 GCA_021809365.1 Planctomycetota bacterium
GCGCGAGCTGTTGGCTACAACGAACAACGAAACGCTGCGCTTAACGAGCAGCGAGCAACGAAACACACGGGCACTCAACGAGTGACGGGCAACGGGTTTCCGTTCAGGATTCTTTTCCGCGATCACTGTGGCGGCATGTTATTCATTTGTCAAAGAACATTGTTCAGCAGGTCTGAACTATTCATCGGGAAGGCTATAGGGTGGCAGTAAGAGGGATAATGCGCAACAGCGCTAAAACGTTAAGGCTTTGGCCCCGCGCGACCTGGCAGGGTTTGTCACAGGCCCGGCCTGTGCTTAAAACCAGTTTCTGGACTTTTAGTTTTGCGGGATTGTGCTAAGATAGAACTTTCGAAATCGGGGCGTAGCGCAGCCTGGCTAGCGCACTTGACTGGGGGTCAAGGGGTCGCAGGTTCAAATCCTGTCGCCCCGATTTTGGCCGCAGGCCAAAATAGAGCAGGAGACCTGAGAGAGTAGACAGTAGAGCAAATAAGGCTGGCTCAAAAAAGTGGCTGCCGCCAAAGTGGAAATGCCTCCTGCGGTCTACTCTCAACTTTCTACTCTCAATCCTGGAACAATTATGGCGTTCACCTTCGAAAAACTTATAGTCTATCAAAAAGCTATTTAGCGAATCCAAATTTTGGGCGGAAACGGTCACAGGCCCTGGCGCGGGAGCGATTTCTGCTGAAACGGTTTGACCGCGGGGGCATAATCCCATACTTTATAGTGCTTGGCTGAAGTTGCCAAACGAGTAATTTGAAAGTTCAAGGAGTGTCCGTATGCCAAAACCACGTCGCCGCCGGAAGATCGGCAGTAAGAAGCGCCATGCCAAATGGAAGGCTCGGCATCACCAGCAGTAATCCCGGCTTATGGGAGCCATGTCATGCAGAATATCATCCGCGGCAAAGTGTTTGTGCTGGGCGATAATATTGACACGGATCAAATTATCCCCGCAAAATTTCTAAGCTATAACCCGTCCGATCCGGAAGAACGAAAATACTTCGGGATGTACGCGATGGATGGCGTGCCCGACGGCCAGAGCGGCCTGCCCGATGGCCATACGCGCTTTGTGCGCCCCAATGAGTTCAAGACCGATTATTCCATTGTGCTGGGGGGGAAAAACTTCGGCTGCGGCAGCTCGCGCGAACATGCCCCCCTGGCCATCGCCGAAGCCGGTGCCCGTGTCGTGCTGGCGGAATTTTATGCCCGTATTTTTTTCCGAAACTGCGTCAATGGCGGCTATCTTGTGCCCTGCGAAACGGTCGAGCGGCTGGTGGACAAGACCCAAACCGGCGATGAACTGATTGTCGATATTGATCAAGGCCTTGTGACCAATGTCACGCGGAATACCACCCATGCGCTCAAACCACTGGGCGATGTTGCCCCGATTATCGCCGCCGGCGGCGTGTTTCAGTACGCCCGTGAGGCCGGCATGTTGGGAAAATCATGATCCACCTTGCAGTCAGGCTTGGTAACAGATGAAAATATTGCTCATTGGTTCCGGCGGACGTGAACATGCGTTGGCCTGGAAAATCAAATCAAGCCCGCTGTGCGACACGCTGTTGATCGCGCCGGGAAATCCCGGAATGGCGGCTCTGGGGGAATTAATTCCGGTTAAATCCGATGCCATCCCCGACCTTGTGAAACTGGCCGTTGATCGTCAGGTGGATCTGGTGGTGGTCGGCCCGGAAGATCCGCTGGCGCTGGGGCTGATTGATGCGCTGGCCGCGAAAAAAATCCGTGCCTTCGGCCCATGCCGCGCCGGGGCGCAATTGGAAGCGGACAAAAGTTTTTCCAAAAAAATCATGCGTGAAGCGTTGATTCCCACCGCGGAGGGCCGCAGCTTTACGAATCAGCGCGACGCGCTATCCTACGTGGAAACCCGCACGGAGCCGCTGGTGGTCAAAGCGGCGGGCCTGGCCCGCGGTAAAGGCGTTATTGTCTGCCGCGATCCGGTGGAAGCCATGGATGCCGTGCGCAACATCATGGAGAAAAAAGCCTTCGGCGCTGCGGGAAAAACGGTGGTTATTGAAGAACGTCTGGAGGGCGCGGAAATATCCCTGCTGGCGTTTGTTGATGGCCGCAGCGCTTATATCATGGAAGCCGCGCAGGATCATAAGCGAATCGGTGAGAACGATACTGGTCCAAACACGGGCGGTATGGGCGCGTTCAGCCCGGCACCGCTGCTGACCGATGAACTGCTCACGCGTTGCGAAACGGAAATTATCGTTCCGCTGCTTGATACGCTCAAACGTAATGAAATTGATTACTGCGGAATACTGTACATCGGTCTGATGCTCACGCCCGGCGGGCCTAAAACGCTGGAATTTAATTGCCGCTTCGGTGATCCGGAGGCCCAGCCGCTGCTGATGCGGTTGCAAACTGATATTGTCGAAGTGATGCTGGCGTGCATTGACGGCAGACTTGATGCGATCACCCTTGCATGGAAACCCCAAACCGCGGTTTGCGTTGTACTGGCCAGTGAAGGTTATGGCTGGAAGCCCGATGACCAGGTAATCCGCGGCGTGCCCATTACCGGAATTGAAGAGGCCGCCGCTCTGCCGGATGTACAGGTGTTTCACGCCGGCACAGCCTTGAAGGGCGGACAGCTAGTCACCAGCGGCGGGCGGGTGCTGGGGGTATGCGCTCTGGGCGACAATCTCGGCGACGCCCGGCAAAAGGCTTATGGAGCCTGTCAAAAAATTCATTTTCCAGGAATGCAATACCGCCCGGACATCGGCGGACGCTCGCCGGACGCCCCGCAACTTTCCTGAAAGGAAATTGTTGTCCACGCGCCCCGCCCCATCGACACACTGCCGATGGTTTGCAATGGCTTTTCGGGCAGGGTATGTTAGCGGCAGATATCTGGTGGAAACGCGAGGGTTGGTTCAACATAATTCGGTGGAGTGGCTATGCAACCTTATCATCTGGCAAAACTTATCCAATGGGCACCCGACGGTGAGTTGAAATCTCGGAAGCGCATGCAGAAGGTAGTTTATCTCTTGCAGTCGGCGGGCTGCACGGCAATGATTCTTATCACCTGGATGTGATGGTTTTATTATTCTTCCCGCCGTTCGTTGCCGCGGTGGCCGCGGATGAGCAGGCGGATGGGCACTTCATGCAGTATGGTGCGTTCGCGTAATTGGTGGGCGAAGAAGCGCTTGTATTCCTCGGTGATCAGCCGGGGGTGATTCACGAAGAGCACAATGGTGGTGGGGCGCACATCAATTTGTGTGGCGTAGTAAACTTTTACGGCTTTACCTTCCTGACTGCCAGGCCCGCGCAAGCGCAGAATATCTTCCACCGCCTGGTTCAATTGTCCGGTCGTCAAACGTGTGGAACCCTGCTCATGAATGGAAAACGCCAGGCGGATAATCTGGGATTGATCCGCATCATTTTTCGCGCTGATGCACGCCACCGGCGCATAGTGCAATTGCGGAAAGCGTTTGGCGGCATAATCCCCGTAGCTGCCCGCGGTGGCCTTGTCACCAACCAGATCCCACTTATTGATCACCAGAATCACCGGCTTAAATTCCTCCTGAATATACGCCGCCAGTTTCTTATCCACATCACTGATCTCGGCCACGGCATCCATGAGCAAAAGCACGACATCCGCCCGGCGAATGGAGCGTTGCGCGCGATGAAAGCTGTAAAAATCCAGATCATTGGCGGTCATGCGGGATCGCTTGCGCACGCCGGCGGTGTCAATGACGGTAATGGTACGGCCTTCAATTTCCATGCGGACATCCACGCTGTCGCGGGTGGTGCCCGGCACTTCCGATACGATCACCCGCTCGCCCCCGGCCAGCGTGTTAATCAGCGTGCTTTTCCCGGCGTTGCGCTTTCCAACCACGGCCAATTTCAGTTCGGATTCCGCCGGTACAACTTTCGCTTTTTTACCCAGATGACGAAAAATTCCCTTCAGCAATTCCTCCCGCCCCCGGCGATGCTGGCAGGAAATCATGACCATGTCCTCAAAGCCCAGCGAGAAAAACTCGGTGGCATTGGCCGCCAGGTTGGGGCCATCGACTTTATTGACGGTCAAAATGACGGGTTTGGAAAACGGTCGGATGAGGCGGGCCACTGCGGTATCCAGCGGCACGGGGCCGGTTTTGGCGTCCACGACAAACAGCAGAACATCCGCGGACTCAATGGCCCGGCGAATCTGATCCTGAATTTGATCGGTGAGATTATCCGGGTCTTCAATTCCGTAACCGCCCGTATCCACGAGTTCAAAACTCCGTCCGTCGCTCTCGACAATATTTGAGATTCGATCGCGCGTAACGCCCGCGGTCGGATCGACAATGGATATACGCTTGCCGGACAACATGTTCAGCAGGCTGGATTTTCCGACATTGGGTCGGCCTACAATGGCGACGATGGGTATGGGCATCCTGTTCCTTACAATTAAGCCGTGCGACCACAGCAGTGCTTGTATTTCTTTCCACTGCCACATGGGCAGGGATCATTGCGCCCGACGCGCGGCCCGGCGTTGACAATCGGATCCAGCGGCGCTTCTTCATCGGCTTGGGCCGAAGTCTCGGGCGGCGATGCCTGCAACTCCCGCGCCGCGGCGCTTTCACCGACACCGTAGGATTCATTGGCGTCAAACAACTCTTCCTGCCCTTCATAAACGTTGCGCATGTCGCCGGCACTGGCCACCCGCATCCGGAAAATCACATCGGTGACTTTTTCCCGCAGATTTTTCAGAAAATCATCAAAAAGCCGGGAGCCTTCGCGTTTGTATTCGATCACCGGGTCGCGCTGCGCGATGCCGCGCAAACCGATGGTATCGCGCAATTGATCCATGGCATAAAGATGATCCTTCCATGTGACATCATATATCTGCAAAAGCACGGTGCGCTCCAACTCGGTGAGTTCGCGGCGCAGAAAGGCATGCGCCAGCTCCCCGATGCGCTCGCGGCGTTCCTGCGGAGGCTCATCGACGAATTCATCCGGTGCCGCCTGAGTCACAAACCGATCCGCAACCCATGCCGCCAACATCCGTGATTCCGGCATTTTTTCTATAGCTTCGTCAATCTGCCGATCAATGGTTTCATGGGTTTGCCGCGAAATATCCTCCAACCGCCGGCGCAAGGCGTCGGTGGAAAGAGCGCGAATTTCTTCACCGGAGATGGCCGTCCCAAATTTGGCCTTCACCCAGATGGCCAGTTGCTCGGAGGCATACACATTTTCAATTCCACCGGAGGCCAGTGTGGCCTCTATGGCGTATTCCACGGGGTAGGTGATTTCCCGATCATGGTAGGCCCGCCGCGCATTGGTGAGAATCAGCTCGATGGCCTGATCCTGCGTTTTACCTGTTAAATCCGCAACCGGAATGTTGAACTCAAACTTATCATTGGCCCATTGCGCCAGTTGCTGCTGGGCATAGTTTTTGACGAGATATTTTGTCAGCGGGCTTATATCGCGGTGATCGATGAGATCCAGCGCCTTTTCCACGAGTGTTTCAATAATTTCATCGCGCTGCATTTTCTTCATCTGCGTCTGGCTGATCTGCACCTTGAATTGGCTCATCGCCCAGGAGGCCATGCCCGCATAATCATAATCTTCCGGATGCGCATCGGGATCCATGAACTCCGCGATGGCACTGTGAATATTGCTCCGCGCATCTTCACGGGCTTTGTCCCGGATGGTCATTTCCAGCACGGCCAATTCCGTGTCGCGCAGGTCCTGCGGATCAATGACGGTGTTGAAATTCACACGCACCCATTCGGCAATACATGTCGCGACATAATCCCGGTCCAGATAATGGGCCACCGCATCCCGCACCGAATCGCCGATGGTGTCAAATATGGTTCCCTGGAGATTCCGCCCCTCCAAAATCGCCTGCCGGGACGTGTAAAAGAAGTTCCGCTGATAATTGCGCACTTCATCATATTCCAACAGATTTTTCCGGATACCGAAGTTGCGTTCCTCCACCTTTTTCTGCGCCCGCGCCACCGCCCGGGAAACCATGCCGTGTTCAATGGCTTCATCTTCCTTCATGCCCAGCCGCTGCAGCGCCTTGAGCATGAAATCCCCGGCGAACAGTCGCATGAGTTCGTCTTCCAGACTCAGAAAAAACCGGGACATCCCGGGATCCCCCTGCCGGCCTGACCGTCCGCGCAACTGATTGTCAATCCGGCGCGATTCATGGCGCTCCGTGCCCAGCACAAATAATCCGCCGACCTCCGCCACGCCGGAGGCCAATGAAATATCCGTTCCACGTCCCGCCATATTCGTGGCGATGGTGACGCGGCCCACGGTCCGGCCCAGTTTGTCGACATATTGCGTGCCCGCTTTGGCGATGATATCCGCTTCACGCTCGTGATTTTTCGCGTTGAGCACTTCATGCTCTATGCCATGCTGCCGCGCGAGGATATTGGACAGCCGCTCCGATTTTTCCACACTGGTCGTACCCACAAGTACCGGCTGGCCGCGCTCAAACGCTTCCTTGATCTGCTCCACAATCGCATGCCACTTCGCATTTTCATTCATAAAAATGAGATCTTCATAATCCTGCCGACACAACGCACGGTTGGTCGGAATGCTCACCACTTCCAGATTGTAAATTTTGCTGAACTCTTCTGATTCCGTCATGGCGGTACCGGTCATCCCGGCGATGCGCTTGTAGAGTTTGAAAAAATTCTGCAGCGTGATGGTGGCCATGGTCTGCGTTTCCGGCTTCACCGTCACACGCTCCTTGGCTTCCACCGCCTGATGCAGGCCGTCGCTCCACTGCCGCCCAATCATGAGGCGGCCTGTGGATTCATCAACGATAATCACCTCGCCCTTCTGCACCACATAATCTTTGTCCACTTCATACACGACATGCGCCCGCAGGGACTGTTCGAGCAGGTGCGGCCAGTCCATGTTGCCGCCGACATAAAACGATCCCACTCCCGCAAAATCCTGGGCTTTGCGGATTCCCTCATGCGTCAGGTGGGCGCTTTTGCGATCCAATTCCACCTCATACAACTGGACTTGTTTGGCCAGCTCGGCCTCCGCTTCAACCAGCTCGTTTTGCGTCTGGGAGATCAGGTTCTGCAATGCTGTGATTTTAGCCGCGTCGCCGCGCGCGTTTTTCATCTCCCCCTCCGCCCCTTTGATTTTGCGCTTCAGCGTTTCAACATGGCTATTGGCGATATCCCATGGTTTCTGGGCCTGAATCAATTTGCGCGTCACTTCATCCGCCTGCCGATAGCGCGGTGAATCATCATGCGCCGGCCCGCTGATAATCAGTGGCGTGCGGGCTTCATCGATAAGCACACTGTCCACTTCATCCACGATGGCAAAATCCAGCGGCCCCTGCACCTGCTCGGCCAGCGATTGCTTCATGTTGTCGCGCAGATAATCAAAACCAAATTCGCTGTTGGTGCCGTAGGTTACCGTGCATTGATACGCTTTCTGGCGCGGTTCGTTATCCATATTGGACTGGATAAAGCCCACCGACATGCCCACGGCATAAAAGGCCGGTGCGACCCACGCCGCGTCGCGCCGCACCAGATAATCATTGACCGTGACGACGTGGCAGTGCCGCCCCGACAGGCCCATGAGAAAACAGGCCAGCGGTGCGACAAACGTTTTGCCTTCGCCCGTGGCCATTTCCGCGATTTTCCCATCATACAGCACCATGCCGCCGATCAACTGAACATCAAAGGGCCGCGCGCGATACGGTGGCCGGGCATCCGGCACCGCCGCGCGGATGGCTTCGTAAAGTTCCGGCGGAATTTCCACAAAGCGCCAATCGTGCTCGCCCACACATTGCTTTTTGACCTCTTTGTACAGGTTTTGCGCTTCGGCGGAAAGTTTGCCGGCGTCAAAATTGCCCGCCGGATGAAATGCGTTCCGCAGGCCGATGTTGCGATCCATGGATTCCCGCATCAGCGCGAACGCCTCGGGTAAAATCGCCATGTCCGTCTCCCCGGCGGCCATGCGCTTGCGGAGTTCATCCGCCTTGGCCCGCAACTGTGCATCCGTGAGCGCCCGCATGGCGGGTTCAAACGCGTTAATTGCCGCCACGCGATGGCGATAAGACTTGATGAGCCGACCATTGCGTGAGCCGAAAATTTTCGTCATTGACTTGTTGAGAAATTGTGTAACCATGAAACCCTCGGTGCTTTTCTGATAATTCAATGGATGTCTGAAATCACCGGCCACATAACGCCGGTACGATGTGCCGAAATCAGAGCATGCAAGGCGGGGGGCGGGCCGCGAACACGCGCGTCAACATGCGGCGACGATCCGGGCCGATGTGCGTTACCGCCAGGCGGGCAACTGAACATGGCGCGGAAAAATGCGCAAAGTCGCTATTGTGGACATACCCATGGCAGCAGTTAGGCCCCAGATGCACCGCCGTGGAAATCCACAGGCCCAGTCCATGGGGCATCCAACCCGGGGTCATACGGTAAATGGTGGCCGTGGGCATATTTTTACGGTGGGCGGTGGCCGAAGCATGAAGCGTGCCTCCGGGCATCGCCAGCAGCCGACCCATCCAGTTCATGGAACCGCGCGAATCGCCAGGAGTCTGCCCGTGCGCGGCAGGCATCCATAGCATGGCCATGAGGCATGAAATAGCCGTGATCGCTGGTGAATGTCTACGTAACCCGTGCATATAAACGCCGTCTCAAGTTAATCTCAACGATATTATAAGCGTAAAGACCGTTCATGGATACCCCGCAAGGGGAGCCAGGGCGTGGCAATTAATCCGAACCAGGGTTCTGGGGTAGGAGTATTCAGGACCAACCCTTCTCTTAGCGCCAGCGTTTATGCCGCTGATTTCGCCGTTCGCCCGGAAATATGGCCACGCCCGGGAGCAACAACGTTTCACGGCTTGTTGTCAGAATATCCACCGCGGGGTACAATCATGGGCTTTGAATTGGTCGCCTGACCTGAATTGTTTGGCAGTTGGCACGGAGTATGTAAATTATGTCATTGGATCGAAGCCTGAAGGGCAAAAGCACACTGGAACGGCATCGCAATGTTCTCAAACGATCTGAACGCATTGATATGCTTGAGGATAATGACAAGTGGACCGATGGCAAGTCCAATGTGTTCGGTCTGCTCAAGGTCGCGCATCGCAAGGCCGCGGCCAATAAGAAGCCGGCCAAGGCGGAGGCGGTTGAGGGTGCCGCTACGGTGGCAACACCGGGAGCGGCGGGCGCGGTGGGAGCGGCGGGTAAACCGGCCGCAGGCGCTCCAGCCGGCGGCAAGCCGGGAGCTGCGGCGGCGGTGCCGGCGGCGAAGGCCAAGAAATAAATTCAGCTCGCGGATGGGCGGAGACAAGAGGCTGTCGCGCATCGGGCATACGCAAGCGGCGTATGATTCCAACGACCGGCCACCGCAGATTCAGATGCGCACCAACCTGCGGGATTCCAAGGTTGCATATTGATGGCGCGCCGCAGTTCCATATCGCCCGGCCTGGTTCAACCGGGTGTCATCGTTCTGGCGGCATTATGTCTACTGGCCGGTATCTGGCTGGGGCATCAGCATGTCACGGTGCCCAGAGCACATCTGAACACGGAAAGTTCCATCAAGGTCTATTTTTCACCCGATGGCGGTGCCACACGGGAATTGGTGAAACTGCTGGATTCCGCTGATAAAAGTATTGATGTTGAGGCCTACAGCTTCACCAGTAAGCCCGTCATTGCGGCCCTGATCCGGGCGAAAGAGCGCGGAGTTAATGTCGCGATCATCCTTGATCGATCCAATGTGGAGAAAAAAAATTACCGTACACGCCATTACAGCCGGCGCATCAGTCCTGGTCTGGATGCCGTCTACACGGCTGGAATTCCAACCTATATTGATGCGCGGTATTTGATCGCCCATAACAAGGTGATGCTCATTGACGGCCATATTATCGTCACCGGAAGTTTTAATTTCAGCTATGCCGCCGCACACTTTAACGCGGAAAATATGCTCGTGATCCAGAATATTCCCGCTTTGTTCATGCAGTATGAGCAAAATTTTGTGTTTCATGAACAGACCAGCCAGCGGTATCAACCCGGTCTGGTGCTGGAACATCAATTCCATTTTCCGCGTTATCGTTAAGGAAATTCTCTTATCCGCCCTTTTGCCAATGGTATTGTTTGAGAAGATTCCATAGATCAGTCAGAGACTGCTTGTCTACGGCCAGGGCGTTATTCAGATAGCTCATCAGGCCCGGGCCGGCGTGATCCCGCAGCGCCTGCTTTTGTGCGGCCTTTGTCATGGCCAATTGCCAGGAATAATCCATGTACATCATGACCAGATAGCGCTTCTGAAAATCCGCGGCATTGCTGTGCAGCAGCAAGCCACCTTCATCATCGGCAATAATTTTCTGAGCTTTGCCGAAAAGGGCGGGACGATAAAAATAATGCAGGTGGACGCGGTGGCGGCCCGCCCAGGCTTTCAGTTGCTTCAAGAGTTTCGCCTGACTGTCGGACATGTAACCGTTGAACTTCCGGACTGCGGGTGTCAACCCTTTGAACTTCGCGAGAAACGCCAGTTGCGTTTTGTCTTTATGTCCCTTGGCCAGCGATCGCAGAATCTGCAACACCGCGGGATTAAGGACCTGTTGCGCCGGAGCGGGGCGCGACGGCGCGGAGATACCGCAGCCGGCCGGCAAAAAACATAACGCGGGTGCCAGCGTAAGCAGAATCAAAAATTGTCCGATGCGCATGATTAAATTCCCCAACAGAGTTCACGGCCACGGAAGATAACGGAGAGAGTGGGATTCGAACCCACGCAGGACTTGCGCCCTGACCGGTTTTCGAAACCGGCGCCTTCAGCCGCTCAGCCATCTCTCCAAGGCGGCCCGAATTCGGCACCGCATTGAATGCAATTATCATCCCCGGATTGCACCACAAAGGCAAGCCGGGCACCGCCAGCGCGATGAAAATGGGCCTGTGACCGATTCGGCGGCGGCCGCCGCCGCAGAGCAGGAGAGAGTAGAGAGTTGAACAGTAGAGCACATAAGGCTGGAACTCAAGAGTTGCTGTCGCAAGATGAGGCAACTCCTGCGGTCTACTTTCTATTTTCTACTTTCAAGGTGCGGCGGCGGCTGTTGCCGCAGAGCAGGAGAAAGGAGAGAGTTGAACAGTGGAGCACATCTCTACAACGAGCAACGAGCAACGAACAACTGTCGCTGCGGCGACGACGACGGAATTTACCACGAGGCAACGGAGGTAAACGGAGGAAACGACGACGAGTAGCCACAGAGGGCACAGAGATCACAGAGGTTGGGATGCGACGACGGTATTTACCACAAC
>JAKBAC010000113.1 GCA_021809365.1 Planctomycetota bacterium
CCGGCCCTATATCGCGCTTGGCCGTCGGAATGGCGCAACTCCGGGCCAGTGCAAACGCCCGCCGCCAGCGCAAGGCCGTAGCCGAGTCGGATCACTGGCTTGATGAGTTCATGAGCTTCGCGGGAACCAACACCTGAGAACACCTGGGGCCTGTGACAGTTTCTGCCAAGGGGTGAGTGTGTGTAGAATTGAAAGAAACTGGACCATACGGAAGTGGTTCAGGCGTCTAACACCTGTTCAAGGAGGAACAATCATGGCAGCCACAAGCACCCGTAAAGAAGCTCTGGAGAGGATTAGCAAGGTATTTCACGATGCTTTGGAGCGGATGATTCCGGCGGACGAGGGCCAGCGCTTAAGGGGGGAAACGTTTCGGGATTTTGAACTCCAATCGCAGGAATTCAAGGCGGCGCTGATACCCACGCTCTTGGAGGAGCGTGCGCGGCTGACGGATTCGGCGGAGGTGCGGGAGGCGGGGTGTTGTCCCCACTGTGGGTCACGGCAGACGCGCTGGGCGTCGGCCCCGATTCAGAAGGAGATTCGAGGCCCGGACGGAGTGATCGTGCTTACCAAGCAGCAGGGGCGTTGCCGGTCCTGTGGCCGGTCTTTTTCCCCCTCAGGATCGTGATTGGGGTCTGCCGTCGGAGGTTCCGCTGACACCCTTGGCAGCCGAGCGGGTATCGCGTGAGGCGGCGGATCGGGTATTTGATGATGCGGCTCGCTCCTTGAACCTGGATTGGCAGACGCGGTTGGATGGCAAGCAGGTGCAGCGTTGGTCTGAACGGATGGGGAACCGTCTGGTTGCCGCGCGGGCGCAAGAGATAAACTTGGAAGGTCGCGGCGTGCATCCGGATGGGCCGGCCAAGGCCCCACTGCTGTTGGTGGTGGGCATGGATGGTGGACGGGTGCATACGCGTGACGAGGACCCCAAAACGCAAAGCCGTTGGCGTGAAGACAAAGTGGCCAGCTTCACCAGTTATATACCCGGCGATGGCAAGGAACAAAAACACCGGGCGCTGGTGACCACCTACACCGCCACGATGAAGGGCGTGAAGGGATTCGGGCCTATGGTAAAACTGGAAGGAAATCGTCGCGGGATAGCACGGGCCGCCGTCGTGCTGAATATAAGTGATGGCGGCAACTGGATTGATCCGTTGGCGACAGAATTGAAATTGGCGGATTGCCGCATTATCGATTATTACCATGCCGTGGAGCATGCTCATGCCTTGGCGGCAGCGGTGCATGGTCAAGATACCCCGGAATCCGAGAAGCTGGGCGTGGAATTGGAAAGTCTGCTGTGGAAGGGAAACGTCAACGAGCTGGTGAACCGGATGACACAACATGAGCAAGCCATGTCGGGCGGGATACCAAAGCAAACCCTTCGCCGCGAACTGGGGTATTTCGAGAAACATCAGGAGCACATGCACTACGATATCTACCGGCGTAACGGTTGGCCGATTGGCTCGGGTAATACGGAGGCGGGCGTGAAAACATTCAACAAGCGTGTCAAGGGCACGGAACAACGCTGGCGGTTGCCGGGCGCGGAAGCAATTCTCGCCTTACGCGCGGCGTGGAAAAGCCAAGATGCCCGTTGGGAGCGCCTCTGGGCCAACCGCCCTGCCTATGTCTTGGCTAACGCCACAACAAAAGCTGCATAAACTGTCACAGGCCCGCGGAGGGGGTGCTTTCGCTTAATGACATAATGAGTAATGAAATAGTGAGTAGAATGGGTTGTATCCCATTGGGGCGGAACCATATCCGCGTTATCCGCGCAATCCGCGGTTTGTGTATTCACGGTGGCCCCGTAAGTACGACCGCGGATTGCGCGGATAAAGTGGATGACGCGGATAATAAAGGATCTGTGCCGGAAACCGCCGGCTGAAAATCCTTGCGCGACGCGAAGAATTCACCGGGTTGTGGCGCAGAGACAAAGTTTTCAGTTTTCAGTCGCCCTCTGTGACCTCTGTGATCTCTGTGGCTACCCGTCGTTCCGTCTCATCGCCGCAGCGACAGTTGCTCGTTGATCGTTACTCGTTGTTCGTTGAAATTGGCCTCCGTTACCTCGTGGTAAATATCGTCGTGGTCGTCGCCTTTGCGGTTCACCCATGTGGCGGCGTTGGGATTGCCGGTCTGGTTGTGGGTGCCGGCTGGCTGGCCGCGGGCGCTGTTTCCGATTGGCCCGATTTGAGCACACGGGCGAAGCTGACAATAATAAGCGTCAGCAGTATCAGCAGATAAATCCGCAGGGCCATGAGGGATATTTTCACCAGCGGCGTCATTTTCATTCGTGGCATTATGCACCTTATATCTGTGAACGGGTTATACCCGCAGTCGGCTCATCAGTCCCTTGGTAATGTCATTGAAATGGATAACTCCCAGCAGATGATCGTGATGATCCACAACCGGAAGCATCCGAAAATGATACTTAAGAAACAGCTCCGCCAAGTCATCACGCGTGTCATCGGCTTCAGCCGTAACCACCGGTGAAACCATAATTTCTCCCAGTGTCTGGCTGTCCCGCGCCAGCACCAGATCCCGCAGATCCACGACCCCCAGAAGCAACTTGTCCTCCGGTTGAATCACATATATATAGGAGATCGCGTCATGCGGCTTGCCCGAATTGCGGATCGACGCCAGGACGGTCCCCGCCAGGGCTTCCTTCGGCTCCGCCAGATATTCATCATTGAGCATCGACTGTGCAACGGATTCTCTTTGCGACAGCAATTCTCCGATTCGCTGTGCCTGATCCGGCGGCAGCAACCGCAGCATCTTGGCCGCATCCTCATGCGGCAACACGGACAGCAAATCCGCCAGTTGGGGGATGGACATTTCCTGCAGAATATGTGTGGCCCGCTCCTGGCGCAAGTCCGCAATGAGTTGCCTTTGCGTGCGCGGCTCGGCTTCCACCAATGTTTCCGCCGCGGTTTCAGGCTCCAATGCGGAAAACAGCGCCTGCTGCTCCTTTCCGGTAAGTTCTTCCAGCGTGTCCGCCAGATCTTCGGGTGGCAGTTCCTCAATCTGTTTGCGCGTGATCGATAAGCGCACCGCATCTTTGGCCACCGCATCTTCCAGTGACAGTGGCTGCACGTACCGCCAGTTGATGAGATGTTCCCTGGCATGAAAAACCCGGGAAAGCCCCCACCGACGGAGAAAACCATTGAATGAAAGATCAACGTGAACCAGGATCATCCGATCATGCGACACCAGCAGATGCACATCATTGACAACTTCAGTACGCCGCCCATCCATATCAAATATGGTTTTACCCATGAGATGCGATTCCAGCAGAATCCACCCCGGCTGATCGACGAAAGCCGGAAATCCGGTTCCGTACTTGACCGTGGCCGGATCAGGTTGGTCCGGTGCCGCGACAAATACATAATCATCATCAATCCGGGCCACCTTGGACCATGGGATCAACTCGGACGGTTTTCCCCAGCCGTGCTCCACCAGAATGCCCACGGCGTCCGGGTACGCCTCGGTCATTTTGAACGCGATATCCGAAATTTTTCCGACGCGCTGGGAAATACTGCTCAAACAAATTCTGCGGCCACGCAGTTGCGAATAAAAAAACGTACGGTAGTCCCGCGCGCCATTGGGCGGGCCGGACGGCGCTGGTTGGGGTGCGGAGCCTGAGGATGGTATTGGCATAGTTACAACCCGATCTATCAAAGCCAATGGAAGAAGCGACCAGCGTGATGCCAGAACGCGGGATCCATCACATCCGGAAATATCTGTGTTATACCATACAACGTCGAAACCAGAATGACGAACAACGCGATGGACCAATTGGCGATGTTCTGCCATCGGGTATTGACATATTGTCCCATCACGTCCTTATCGTTGAGTATCAGGATCAGAAAAAACAGGCTCGAGGGCAGCAACGTCACCGCCACCACCTGCACAAAAATGGTAATATCATTCTGCACCGCAATGCTCGCCGTGACCGAAACGATTCCCGCCGCCAGCAGCATGGCCACATACGCCACATAAAACCAGGGCGCGTCGCGCACGGATTTATTCAATGAGTGTGCCCAGCCGAACAGCTCACCCAGCGCCCAGCTTGTGGAGAGTGATACACACAACGCCCCCAGCAGGCCCGCATCAAATAATCCGATGGCGAACAGCACCTCCGCCCATCGGCCCCAATCGGTTCCATGCGGCATGACCTTCGGCATTTGCAGAGCGGCTTGTTGCGCGGAGGTCACCACGATATGTCCGTGCGGGTTGAAATAAAATACGCCGGCGGTGGCGATGATGATGAACGCCGCCACAATGCACGTGAGCAGTGATCCGGCGAGTGTGTCAATTTTTCCCATTTTGATGTCGTGGACATCCATGCCCTTGTCCACCACCGCCGACTGCTGAAAAAATATCTGCCAGGGTGTGATGGTCGTGCCGATATTGGCCATAATCAGCGTGATCATGGCCGTCATGGGCAAAATCCCGACCAGTGTCGGCGCGTAAAACCCCTTGCCCACCGCCAGCCAGCCTTCTTTGACGTTGCCGGTTTGCATCGCCCAGAATGCCGCCGGGATATATACAAAATTAAAGAGACAAAAAAGCATGGTGAGTTTTTCAAACGTCCAGTATTTTCCCGTCACCACGATCATGAAAAGCAGCAACGTGACGCCCAGGAATGTAACCCACGCGGGAATGCCGAATATGCTCATGGCCTGCGTCATGCCGATGTATTCCGTGACCAGCGTAAGCCAATTGACCACCGCCAGGTCAAAGATGGAAAAGCATCCCCAGAATGGGCCGAAGGAATCAAATATGGCCTCCGCATGTCCGCGCTTGGTCACCGCGCCCAGCCGCACCGTCATTTCCTGCACGTAATAGGCCATCGGCACCAGAATGATGAACGCCCATAGCAGGTTAAATCCCGTCAAGGCTCCCGTCTGTACATAGGTGGATATGCCGCCGGCATCGTTGTCGGCGATCATGGTAATCATGCCCGGACCAATGACCGCCGCCAGCAGCAGCATCCGCCGCCGCGACCGGCCCAGCCAGTGAATACTTTTATTGATCCAATACACCGCTCACCCGATGGTTCAAACGCCAGACCAAAAACAACAACATACCCGCTGATTACCATGTACGCTTACGCTTGACGCGGGGCGTACACATCTTCCCACTTACAGGACAACACTCCCTCGGCACTTCCGCGCCGGAAAAATAAATTATGTCGGCACCGCGCGAATTTGTCACGCGAAACGTGTTAATTTTGTGATAATAAATGATTGGCAATGCGCAAAGGAGGAGGCCATGACGACGATTAGCCAAAGAGATCACAGAGGTTGGGATACGACGACGGAATTGATCACGAGGTAGCGGAGGTGGGCGGTTCCGGTTGTGGAAGTTCTGTGGCGTTGGCGGTGGCCGCCGTGGTGCTGGCCGTTAATTTTGCCTGAATATCGCGCGTGCGGCTTGCAATATCAGCCAGCAGCCGCTGAAATTTTCTGGTGGGCATGATTCCGCTGAGATGGATTTTGGATCGTGCGCGGCTTACCAAAATATGCCGTCGTCCGCGTTCCAGTGCGATAAAAAACAGCACCGCCGTGAACACCGCCAACAGCAGCAGGAATACCGCGACACCCTCGGCCGCACGGTTGTTGCCATGTAGATTGCCCAGCGTGACCAATCCAATAATCAACAGCAGCAAAGTCAGGAAAAGCAGTCCCAATAACCGTGCCGTTGCCGGGCCTTTCCAATACAGCACATAGTCCACCCGATCAAAAGTAATTCGGCGGATGCGATCCTTGTTATAGTGGTGCTCCAGTAATATCAGCGCATCATCATCCAAAATGGCCGTGGTACGGCTGAAAAGCGTAGCGAATCGGAATTGTTCGCGTTTGGCCATTGTCAAAAACTCCTTATCTCGGTGTGATTATGACCCGGTATGAAACACTGTAACCCTGCCATGGAAATGGCCGAAGAAAAGTATCGCCACCGCCAATATCAGCCAACCGGCTAAAAAGATCGAAAGGAATATGGCGCTGACAATTATGCGTCCGTTGCCGATCAGATCATGGTAAAGCGCATCTTCCCGGCGCATTTTCGCCATTTTCCCGCATTGTAAATATCCATATATCGCCCAGAACGGAAAGAGAATAAAGACCACCGCATCGGCATACGGGATAAACAGCGCCACAAAAATATTATTAACCACGCGATCGGGGCGCGGCAGGTAGCGGCGGATAATCTCGTCCGCCGCTTTTTTCCCCGCGTTGCTTTCCAGATACTGCACACTATACGCTTGGCCTTTGTAATCCACAGCACACAGGGAGCAGATAAAATTGCCCGTGCCCTGACACACTGTCACGGCCTTCTTGTTCGGATGGTAAACACAGGTGGCATCATCACTCATGGCCAGTTCAGGAGAATGAATAACCGGAGCTATCGGATTGAACAACTCCGCTTGCACCTCCAGATGACAGGTATCACAGTAAAAGGCCCCATTGGCCGCCGATAACAGGGTGCCGTGGCATTGATCGCCAGGGCAGGGAATTATCCACCGGTGCCCTTCCTGCGGGGGCATGGTGTGAATTTCCGCAATTTGCGTCACGTTATGCTCCTTGCCATCCATCCTGCAAAATCAATGCGATGTTCAGCACGGTCTGTTCATCGCTCAAGTAAGCGATCTTGTCCTCCAAGCCCAGACGCTTGCGGCAATGGGCCGCCAAATCCGCAAACATGCGTTCGCGCGCCGGAGTTTCCAGTTGGTCGCGCCGCAGCGTGAGGTCCATAATGACATCGCGTTCCTCCCGTCCAATCCGGGCAAGAATCCGCGCGCGAAGAGCGGGATCGGCGCGCAGGCTGTTATGCCGCGCTTCACGCCGCATCACCGATTTTGGTAAACCGATTTTGTGGTCGCGCACCACAATGGTGTTGGCCGCCATATCGCCGAGTCGGCGGTGATGGGAATCGAAAAATGCGACCACGCCGCCGAGAAACATGAGCGTCGGCAACATATCCACCATGCGAATCAAATTGCGAATGGCCACATTGACGATGGAAAGCCGCCCGCCGCCGGCATCCATAACCCGTATATTCATCGCCCGTTTGCCGGGAGTCTGGCCGGACCACAGCGCTTCAAAGAATATGAAATAACCAAGGAAAATGGCAAAAATGACCAGCAAAAGCAATACGATGCCAAAGACGCCCGGGACGGCCATGCAGATCATCGCCGCGCCAATAATAAAAGCCACCATGATGGCCGCATCAATGAGGTAGGCGATAGCGCGCGTAAAAAGCCCGGCCAACTGATAACTGAAGCAGACCTGCTCAGGCGTGGTCAGACGATAACGCAGCATGGGTTCTACTCTTTATACAGTCACTTGAATCACCCGCGTCCCGCATATTCTATCATGAAGGGAGCGTTGCATGCGGGTGTCCGCCAAGGCGAGAATATAATCCGCAAGCATCCAGATCGGACCCAGCACAATGCCCACCGAAGTTATGGTCGCATTGTGAAATAACATGTAAAGGATCATTGCAAGTGTCATCAAAATGGATCCGAAGGTATACGCGGCAGCTCGGACAAAAGCTTTGGCTCTGGAAATAGGCGTTCCGTCCATGTTGATGACCCTCAGCTTGCCGACCATCTTCCCTAAGGATTGGCCATGCCAGCTATGCAAGAGACCAAAATACGGCAGGATCAGGGCGAGCAGGATAATTTGCGTCACAATCCGCCGAGGAATATAAACAGGTTCGCCGACTGGTTCGCCGTATGGTATTCCCAAAAGAAGTGGCAAGCCTATGGACGGCACTATAAACACAATGCCATCGAGAAAAATACACCCGAATCGCCGCCACACACCCGGGCGTACGAACGTATTGGGGGCCTCCACTCCGGTTTGCAGTCGATCCAGCAGAATCTGTTTGCCTTCGGCGCTGACCAGTTGGCCCTGGAACATCACAAGTTCATCTTCGGGAAACCATTTTTTGGTTATGCCGCATTGAGCCATGCCGGATTGAGATTCCATGGAGATCGGCGCATTGGAGGACGAGGCGGGATTATTATTCTCCATGGCATCGCTCCGGTTATCAAGACAGCGGCGGTTCCCTTACTTTTCAAGCACGCAGATGAAAATAAAGAGTATACCGATTGCTCATTGGGGTCAAGCCCGTCGCAGGCGAACGCAGTTGGCCATGCGCCCATATTGATGCGCCGGGTGGTTTCGGATATACCCTTGCTCTGGAAAATGGTTGAGGGGGCTTGCCAAACACCCTCTTAGGAAAGGCCGCGCTTTGTCCAGTCTGATTGTCATTCCCGCCCGCTATGATTCCACACGCCTGCCCGGCAAGCCGCTGCTGCGCCAAACCGGCAAATACCTCATTGAGCATGTCTATGAAAAGGCATTGCTGGCCAAACGGGCCTCCGCGGTGGTCGTAGCCACGGATGACCACCGCATCGTCGAGGCCGTTCGTGAATTTGATGGACAGGCGGTGATGACCTCATCGCGGCATCAAAGCGGAACAGATCGCATCGCCGAGGTGGCGGCCATGAAGGAGTTCTCCCATTTTGACCGGATCGTCAATGTGCAGGGGGATGAGCCGGAAATTGATCCCAATCTCATTGATACCTTGCTGCGTCTCCTGGAAATGACGGATGTGCAGATGGCCACCGCCGCGGCACCCTTTCAAAGCGCCGCCGAAATAGCCAGTCCCGACATTGTAAAAGTGGTTCTGGATCAACGGCGATTTGCGCTTTATTTTTCGCGCAGCGTGATTCCTTTTGATCGCGACGGCCAAATAAGTTGTGCGGCGGGGGCGGCACCGCTCATGCTGGCCGGGCTATACCGTAAACACCTGGGCATTTATGCCTATCAGAAGCGATTTCTGCTGCAACTGTCCGCCACCGAGCCATGCGATCTGGAAAAACTTGAAAAGCTCGAACAGTTGCGGGCCTTGTATCTGGGGGCGCGCATCATCGTGCATGACACAGCGCACGCGCAACATGGGATCGATACCCCGGCGGACTATGAGGCATTCGTCCGCCGGATCAGCGAATCGGCTCAATGAAGTTTTCCATTCCTCCGATTATCGATTATGCTACCGGTTTCATGAGGATCACTAAATGAATGATGAAACTCAACCCGATTTGCTGGCCTCGGTCGGTCACAGCACAGCGGAAACCGAATTTTACACGCCATTTCCCAATGGCTATGAGAAGGGCCGCACCAAATATGTGGTCGTGCTGGGCACGGTCATGAGCGGGCTGGGCAAAGGCATTTTCAGTTCCAGCTTGGCCAAAATTCTCAAAGACAAGGGCTTGCGGGTCGCGCCGATCAAGATGGAGGGATACCTGAACATTGACTCCGGCACGCTGAATCCATTCCGTCACGGGGAGGTATTTGTCCTTGATGACGGGATGGAAACGGACATGGACTTGGGCACCTACGAGCGCATGCTTGATGAGAACCTTTCACGCGCCAATTTCACCACCAGCGGTCAGATTTTTACTCGCATCCTGGACCGTGAACGGCACGGCAAATATCTCGGACGCGATGTCCAGATGATTCCCCATGTCACAGGTGAAGTAAAGTCCACCTTGCGTGAACTGGCCATGAAATCGCAGGCGGACCTGGTTTTTGTGGAAGTCGGCGGCACCGTCGGGGATTATGAGAACGGCTATTTTATTGAAGCGGTCCGTGAACTGGCGTATGAAGAAGGCGCGGATTCGGTCTGTGTCGTTGCGCTGACGTATATCATTGAACCGCAGACGCTGGGCGAGCAGAAATCAAAGGCCGCGCAGTTGGGCCTGCGGCAGGTTATGCAGACCGGCCTGCAGCCGCACATTATCGCCTGCCGCTGCCCATCACCGGCCACCGAAAAAGTGCGGCAAAAAATCTCCATGTTCAGCAACGTGCCGATGCGGCGGGTATTTTCCATGCACGATCTGCCGAGCATCTATCTGGTGCCGGAAATGCTGCGTGAAGCGGGCATGGACCGCGAAGTGCTTACGCTGCTGAACCTCCATGAACGGGTCAACCAGAAAATGGAAGACCAGGCCCGTCGCCGCTGGCAGCAATATGTTGATAAACTTCTGGAACCAACGGACAAATCCGTCACCATTGCGGTGGCCGGTAAATATGCCTCCCTGCGCGACGCCTACGCCAGCATTGATAAAGCCTTGGAACACTGCGGCGTTCAATTCGGCTGTAAAGTAAACATTCAATGGCTGGACACCACCGAAATCAACGCCCGCAATGTGGCCGATATTTTACGCGGATGTCATGGCATTGTTGTGCCTGGTGGATTCGGTTCCCGCGGAGCCGAGGGAAAAATTGAATGTGTCCGCTTTGTGCGTGAACGTCATATTCCGTATCTTGGAATCTGCCTGGGATTTCAGATGGCGGTGGTGGAGTTCGCCCGCAATGTGTGCAATCTTGAAGGTGCCAACACCACGGAATTTGATCCGAATTGCCGCCACCCGGTGATTGATATTCTGCCCGAACAGAAAAAACTTGAGGGCCTCGGCGGCAATATGCGCCTCGGTGGAAAGGATGTCATCCTGCAACCCGGCAGCGGGATTTCCGCACTTTACGGCGATGTCGGGCAGGTGCGGTTGCGCTTCCGGCACCGTTATGAAGTCGAGCCGCGCTACATTGAAACGCTTACGAAGCACGGGCTTATTTTCAGCGGGCACGCCCCCAATCAGCCCATCATGCAGATGCTGGAATTGCCCCGCGACGTTCATCCGTACTTCTTTGCCACACAGGCGCACCCATGTCTTACCAGCCGTCCCTTGAATCCGGATCCGATGTTTTCCGGACTGATCAAAGCGGCACTGAACCGGGCGTATCCTCAGCAGGAACTGCCGGCGGTCGCCGCGAAATCGCCGGTGGGCGGAGCGTAGGGCCTTGGGCTGTGATTTAATCATCGGCTGTGCCAGGGCGTGGCAATTGGTCCGAATCAGGGTTCTGGGGTGCGAGTGTTCAGGACGAACCCTTCTCTTGGCACCGGCATTGATGCCGCTGATTTCGCCGTCCGCCCGGAAGTATTGTCACGCCCCTGTGCCACGACCGCACCACATCGACCGCACCACGGGTGTAACTCCTATTGTTGGCGATCAGGCGGCGCGTTGCGCCCAATAGTCTTCCACCAAACCTGCATAATCCAAACAACGCAGTGCGGTCATATGTTC
>JAKBAC010000114.1 GCA_021809365.1 Planctomycetota bacterium
CGGAGATCCGGCAGCCTGATCAAAAATTCCCGACGACGATCCGGTTCCTGATTGTCCAGCCGAAGTGTGATCAGCCGGATAAATTTCCTCCAGCAATTCGGCACCAAGACTGGTATTATCACTTTCCCGCGTTAAATCCAGAAGGCCCGAACCGCTGCCCACGGAATCCAAGCCCGAAGGGGAAATTGATTCATCAAGGGGTGAAGAAATTTGCGTTTGTGCACTGGCATCCGTCGGCTTGACTTCGCTTTCATCAAAGACCCGCATCGGACGTTTTTCAGTGTGTGGTGCGGAACCGACCGCGGATTCAGCGGAAGAGAAGCCAGCCGTGGATTGACCCGCCGCAGAGCTTATAGCGGTGCCGCCGGCGGTCGCCTCGTTGGCATTAAGAATGGGATTACCGGTACCGGAAAGAGGAGCCAGTTCAATCGCTCCCTGGTCCAGCGTACCACCCTGCATGGCACCGGCCACGCGATCCACCTGATCCACCTTGAACATCACGCGGTTTCCATCACGAAACTCACGGAGCTTGTTTTGCGTCACAAGCTCCTTGAGTTGATCCGCGGTGACATTGAGTTTCGCGGTAGTTTCTTCCGCGCTGTAAAACATCTTTGCCATAAGCGACTCCTCGTTAAGACGCCGAATCCCGGTAACGCCATACCAGTGTACCCGAAACCCGCTACGTGCGTCCAGCCTATTTTACACCGTAGTTATCAAATTATTCCAGCAACGCCGAAAGCAACACCCGGAACAGGTCTCCGGTGGCGCTTGTCACAGCAACATTTTAGAATGGCTGCGCCTCTAATTAGGACACACCCACCAGCGCCGGGTTTTCTCGTCTACCCTAAAATTATGTTGTGACAAGGCACTACTAGGGATGCTTCAGCGCCTTGCCCGCCGCCACCATCGCCTTCACCTGTCCGGGTGTCGGGGCCGAATTATTAAAATCCTTCAGTTGCAAATCATATCGAAAATTGCGGCTGGCCATAAGCTGAATCCGGGAACTCGACCCCACAAAGCGATATACCGCCAGCACGTCATGACGGGTGTCCACCAGCACCACCCCCCACCGCGTCGCGGACAGTTGCGTCGGTACGACCTGAAGTTCTTGGCTGGTTCGAATTGGCTGAACGCGCGACGCCCCATGCGGTGCCGCCATGACCACATTTCCGGCATCAGCCGAGGCCGGCTGCCAGCAAATCCAGAGCACGATCAAAGCATTGGCGGTTAAGGCCAGGCCAATCAGCCACAGGGGACCAAAGGGCAGACGCGATACAATTTGTCGAAATGGCTTATTCATACTTGAGTCCATGGTACGCGCATACCTACTGGTTCCGCAAGGCCTCACAACTTGATCGCATGCGAATTATCAGTTTAATTATTCGGGCTGAATTTGTGCGATCAATTCCACTTCCACCGTGGCATTCAGGGGCAACGCCGCCGCGCCGACCGCGGCGCGGGCGTGACGACCGAGGTCCCCAAAAACAGCGAGCATTAAATCACTGGCACCGTTGGCAACCTGCGACTGTTGATCAAAGCCCGGATCGCTCTGGACAAATACACCCAATCGCACGATCTTTCGCACGCGATTCCAGTTGCCGCCCACCGCCTCACGCAGAACAGCCAGAGCATTAATTGCGGCCAGATGGGCCGCTTCTCTGGCGTTTTGTACGTCCATGGACCCGGGCACAGAGCCGGAAAAAATAATTTTTCCATCCCGGCTGGGCAATTGGCCACTGATGTACACCAACCCGCCGACCTCCACATACGGCACATAGGCCGCGACCGGCTTAGGCGCGGCGGGCAGGATAATATTCAGTCGGCTCAAATTATCGTCAATCAAAGACATATTGATTACTCCTTTTTCGCTCCGCCGGATCGCTTTCGCCTTCCACCAATCGATGCAGCAAAAGCAAACTGAACTGCCACATCACCCAGATTTCAACTCCGAACGACATAAAACCCGGCAATCCGAGCACCGGCATTTCAAAGTAGCGGATATGCTGCCATGCGCCCAGAAACGGCAAATGATAGGTCCATTTTGCCAAGGCCCAGTAATTCCAAAACTCCCAGAGAAAACCGCACGATAATCCGCCCAACATCAGCGCAAATGTGCGCCCCCAGCGACCCGCGATCCAATCACCCATAATACTGGGCCGTCCACACCAGAAGTTGATCGGATCCAGCAGAAAGATCAGGCTGACCCAGAGCATGAGATCCGCAATGGCGCGCTGTTCGACAAATGGGCCGAAGAAAAATACGATTCCCAGAATCAGGCACGCAATCTGAACGGAAGCTGTGATCCGCACGCCCCGGCGGGTATGCCATTTATGCAAGCCCAATCGCATCCAAATCTCCGCGGTCAGCAGCATGGCCGGCGCAATAGCCGCGACAGCCACGATGTAACCGGTGACCCGCTCAACGGGGTTGTGCGGAAGCCCCTGATAGTTCCACGCATGCAGACCGGTCACGGGATCCCTCATAAAATAAAAATTGATCCAATCAAAGAAGCACCATGCCGGAACCGACCATATCCACAGCACCGTGAGCCGACGGCGATACGTTCGCCACCAATCTTGGGCATCGCATCGACTTACCACGCCGATTAAAAAAATCAGATAGGCCGACCAGATCAGCGGCGTGAAATTGACGCGGATAAAACGCCCCACATCGGACCAGGGCCTGGTCCAAACATTCCACACGGATAAAAATAGAATCATTTCAAGTGCGATCATGGCCACAAGGCCGAGCCACAGCCAAGTGCTTCCATGGCGTCTGGAGGGTGTGTGGCTTTGGCATGCGGTGGGCGATGACATCATAAGAGTGTGGTATAACGAATATTCATGGCAATATCCAGTGTGCGACGAGCAACACAATATCGGACGTTAAGGTACTGCGGCGAAAGCTAACAGAAAATTAACACATTTTAGTCGATCTTAGTTATCCACGGCAACTCACTTGGCCGAATATATATATGTTGACGTGACAAGGATGTTGCCGATTGTGATCCGTTGGAAGTTCAAACGGAGGATTAATCATGGCCGCTTCCATTAAAATTGTCCTGTCAGGCATATCGGCCCCGCGTGGTACTACCCAGGCATCTTTTGCAAGTCAAACCGTGGTATTTCGGAATACTGAACCGGGACGACATCCGGAGTTTACGGACTTTACCATTCAGCGTGGTGAAACAGTGACCATGCGAATCAGCCGCCAGCACCGGGCAAATGAGACGGACTACTAATCGTTTATAGCACGCCCGCCATTCCAGTTTGAATCGTTTTTGCCACAAATTCCCGCGGGTCCGTAATATGGCCGGTGATCGCACTGGCCGCCACAGTCAACGGGCTGGCAAGATACACCGCCGCCTGCATGGAGCCCATGCGTCCCGGAAAATTCCGATTCGTTGTGCTGATGCATATTTCCGTTCCGCCCAGCCGACCAAAGGTATCCGGCGGGCCACCGAGGCAGGCGCTGCACCCGCTGGGACCAACTTTGCAACCCGCATCTTGAAGAATATCTTCGACACTCTTTTCATTCGGGGATTTTTCGACACCTGTCAGATTCAGCCGCTTCATATCCGAATGTACTTCCGTGGATCCCGGAACCACATAGGTGGGCACCGTGACCCGGCGGCCCTCGAGAATGCTGGCGGCGAAAATCATATCGGTGATCTTTCCGCCCGTGCAACTGCCGATATAGGCCTGGTCGATTTTTACGTCCCGGCAATTACGCGCCGTGTCACGGTTATCCGGCGAATGCGGCTTGGCCACCAGCGGCTCAAGCGTGGAGAGGTCCCAGTGCTTCTCATAGCAATACCGCGCATCGGGATCATCGCGAAATACATCCCATGTTTTAATGCGGCTGCGATGACGCACATACTGCAACGTTTTTTCATCCACATCGCACACGCCATTTTTGCCGCCCGCTTCAATGGCCATGTTGGTCAGCGTCATACGGTCTTCCAGCGTCAACGACTGAACCCCTTCTCCGGCGAAATACATGGTCTTGTAGGTGGCACCGGCCACACCGATTTCACCAATCACCAGCAGGATTAAATCTTTGGCCGTCAGATAAGGTGGAATTTCACCGTGAAACGTAAACTTCATGGTGGGTGGAACCTTCAGCCAGGTTTTGCCCGTGCCCAAAGTGAACGCCGCATCCGTATTGCCCACGCCCGTGGCAAATTGTCCAAATGCGCCGGCCGTACAGGTGTGACTGTCCGTACCCAAAAGAATTTCACCGGGTCGCACATGCCCTTCCTCCGGTAGTGCCTTGTGGCAAACGCCCTTGTACGTGGTTTTGTTGGGATCCAGATATGGGTTGGGCATGCCCAGTTCATTTTTTACAAATTCCGGGTCATAATAAAATTTCAGCCCCTGCTCGCGCACAAAATCCCGCAGTATCTGGACGTTGCGATGGCACTTTTGATCCGCGGTGAAAATGTAATGATCCGGGATAATCACGACACGTTCCTTGTCCCAGACTTTGGCGTCGCGCCCAAATTTTTCATGGAATATTCCGATCGTCCCCGGACCGCATACGTCATGGGTCATCAGAATATCCACATCCACCCAAATGTTATCGCCAGGTTGGACATGTTTGCGGCCGGCATGTTTGGCCATTATTTTTTCCGTAAGTGTCATTCCCGCCATTACTTGGAAACTCCTTGCTTATTTACCTTGTCGCGATCATTCGCGGACAGCACTGTTATTATAGGGGGCCGGCGTAATTTTCGGAAATGCCGCAGTTACGAGGCACACGGTTGTGACAATATTTCCGGGCGAAGGGCGAAATCAACGGCATAAATGCCGGCGCTAAGAGAATATCTCGTCCTGGAAACGCGCACATCCAGAACCCTGATTCGGCTTTATTGCCACGCCCCGCCGCGCGTTTCTATCAATAAATCGGTACCGTATCGGCGACCGTAGTCTGGGGTGTGGCCAACCCGCATTTGTGGACCATTACAAAATTTCTTTCTCCGCGCATAATTTTGCCGATAAATGTTTTGGCAACTTCTATCTTGGTATCCGCCGAGGTGGCATGGAGGGCTGCATCATGGCGATGCCGTTTATGGAAATGGTCAGATGGGTATTGATCCGCGAACCATATTTTTTACGCTTACGCTGATCCTGTCGGTTATGGGACTGGCGCAACTGACATTCTACCGATTGCGCCCGCGGGAACATTATTTCGCCTATTGGGCGTTGGCGAATTTCGCCGGCATGGGGGCGGTGTTATTGCTGTCATTCCATGGGAAAATCATTCCACTGCTCTCCATTGCGACCGCCAATGCGCTCATTGTGTTGGCGTGGGCTTGCTGCTGGAACGGATGCCGCGTTTTCGCCGGGCGGCGGCCACAACTTTTTCCAATGCTGATTCTTGTCACTATTGTCTTTGCTCTGCTGGCCGTTCCGTCGCCGATCAGTACCCGGCTTTCCAGCCGGATTCTGGTTTTGTCCGCGGCACTTGAGTTCCTGGTCCCGGCAACCGGATGGATACTTCTGGATATTGCGCGGCGCGAAAAACTTTTCTGCGCCTGGATTACCACGGTTTTGGCTGCGGGTGTCGCACTGATAATTGCAGTGCGGGGCTGCTGGGCGGCGTGGGCACTTCGGCCCGAAGCGCTTTTAACACAGGGACTGCTGGGCGTGCTGCTGGCACCTTCCATTGTTGTCGTGTTGGCATGGAACATGGGGCTGACGCTCATGGTAGCCGAGCGTATGCGGAACGGACTGCTCCACGCCGCCACACGCGATGAACTTACCGAAGTGCTTAATCGGCGTGGTTTCAAAGCGGCTTTGTGGCGAATACTGCAACATAAGGACTCCGCCCATCCCGGCGCTCTGATTCTCATTGATCTTGATTACCTCAAGGTTATCAATGACACGCAGGGGCACGCCGCCGGCGACCAGATGCTGCGCTGCCTGGCCGAGGCGGTAAATGCACAATTACGGAGCGATGATGCGGTTGGCCGACTCGGTGGAGATGAATTCGCCGTGGCACTATCCGACGTTGATTATGCGCAGGCTGCGGAAATTGCCGAGCGACTCAAGGCCGCGTATACCGAATCCGCCGCTTTGATCTCTCCAGATTTTCCCCCGACCGTAAGCATGGGAATTGCGGTGATCGGAAGCGACGACCATTCCATTAACACGCTGATGGCAAAGGCGGACAAGGCTCTATACGCAGCCAAGGCCGCAAACCGGCGCAGTGATCTTGGGGCGCTGAAGTCGCAAAGTGCCAAGCACGCGATAAACGGAGTGAATTTTGGAATCGGCACCGGACCCGCCACTGAGTGTGTACCACCGACGGTCCCAACTGTGAGCAAGGCCGCCACGACCGGTGGATTATACTCAACGCGGCCTCTGGCGGGACATTTGTAGCAGGCACGGTCCCTCGTGCCGTTGGCGTGGCTTTGCAGTCGTATAACGGCATCAGGGACGATGCCTACTCCAATAGCCGCCGCTGATAATTAATGCTATTTTTGAATGTATCCTCAATGTCCGCGCCGAGTATAAATCCACCGGCTAACATGGCGAAATCGGGCTGGTAGTCCGGGAGATCATCAATCTTAATGAAAATTTATCATTTTTTTGTTTGACAATTGTCGAAACTGCGGTAACAATTCCACCCGTCGATTGAGGAAGAGAGATGGGATTTCTCAATTGGACATATTTGAATACGTTAGAAGTGTCTTGCGGGCGCACCAGTTTGCCTGAAGTGCGCATCGAAGATTTCCGCGAGACCTTTCGCCGCCTGGATTTAATTGCCGGCGCGCGGTGCGTTATCGCTGCGCCTAGTTCGTGGTCCTTTTTAAGGAGTCTTTGTGATGGGAATCTTCAATAACCTGGCCAGGAATCATGGAATGCTGCTGCCCGCGGCACTGGCCGCATTGGGGCTGGCTTCCCCGGCGATGGCCGCCACCATTGCGTGGGAGACACCGGTAAATTTCAACACCAACAGTGCGGAACTCACAAAAGGCGTGGTGTATGCGCTGAATTTCAGCGGCCGCAGCATTACCGACACCGCAACGGGGGTGACGTTTGTGGACGCGAGTGCCTCTAAATTGGTTAGCCATAACGCATCTGGCTATGTTGCCGTACTTGACGGCCCCGACCTGACCACGACCAACTACACAAATAACGGCAGTTCCAGCGGTTACACGACGGCGATCATGATCACACAAGATGCCGGGGCGCTGGAGAATCACAGCACCGGGGACAGTAATTTTGATAGGGTGCTCAATTATGACTGCACCGTAACCTTGCCAACTACTCCCCCGGTCTGGAGCGTCGGAGGTTACGGCACCACCACCTTTACACTGCACGGATTGACGAACGGCTCGAATTACAGGGTTCAGCTCTTTCTGGCTGATACGAATAACAGTGGGTATCACCAGCAGTTTGAATTTGCGGCGCTCAACACGCCCAGTACGAACGGTAAATATAGCGGGAGTACACCGACGGTCTATTCACCCACCGGCAGCCTTGGCACTTACATCATCGGCGACTTTACAGCTGATTCGACCACGCAGAGTTTCATTCTCGCGCAATATCAAAATTACGGCTCCAGTGGACTATTATTTACCGGCAGCCAGTTGAACGCGCTGATTCTGACCGATCCGCCGACCACGCCGATACCTGAACCAGCAACCGGAGCACTGCTATTAGCCGGGACGGGACTGCTGCTGCGGCTCCGCCGGCGACCCGCCTAGGCCGCGCAATACTCGCGGCGGAATGCTATGGGGCAACGGTGCGCAAGTGGACTTGAGTGTGGCAATAAATCCGAACTCGCGTACCTGAACCCCCGAGCCCCGAGTGCGTGACACTTTACGCGGGTTAAAGATGCCGCAATCGTTGAAAAAGCGGTGTCAGGTACCAATTATTCGCTCAACGCCGGTAGTTTTTTGCTATCAGCCACAATAAAAGGTACCTGACACCTTTTCTCGCGGGGTTGTCGCGCTTGCGGGGCAACACAGCCGTGCGACGCGCAGAAGGAGCGCATTATTATGAAGCCGCTGCCACGCCCAATACAGTCCAACACTATGAAAATTAGGCCATGAAAATTCGCCCTTTGACTTTTCATGGCATATAATATAAGCAGTGGTGCAGTGAAGAGTATACATTTTTTGCACAGCCGCCACGCCGATTCCATGGGCCTGAATCCCATGGAACAAGTGCCCGCAGCCCTGCGTATCGGCTGCTCGTGGTTCGAGACTCATAAGTCCTTTATCATGCGTGAAATTTTTCGGGTTCAAGATGCTGACAAGGAGTCGATCATGCTTTACTGGGCAGTCATATTTCTCATCGTTGCGATTATCGCGGGAGCATTCGGATTTTTCGGCGTCGAAGGTCTTGCGACGGAAATCGCGAAGATATTGTTTGTGATATTTATCATCGTGTTCTTAATTTCACTGGTCGGCGGCTTTCGCGGCAAACGGTGATGTTGATCGGCGGTCAACGCGATTTGTTTCACACTTGAGGAGTTTGCCATGAATGGTCAACGCATCGTTGGAATTGTTCTGCTGGTCATCGGAATCGGTCTGCTTATCACCGGGCTTGAATCCCGACATTCATTGGCCGATCAGGCCCATGATCTGATATTCGGACGCTACACCCGGGATACCGCCATCTACATATTTGGGGGCGCGGCACTTGCCATCATTGGCCTTCTGACGACACTTTTCACATCAAATAAAAAGTAAATCCGGCGGCATATCCTCTCCGAAGCTATGCGGCTTGGGCCTCTAAAAGCCATTGCGCCGGTTGGCCCGCCACGTCCGACGCCACGCGGTGGATCGTAAATGTCCCCCGCACCAACTGCCCATGGAGAATGAAATGTATGCGTTGATCATCCAACCGCACAAGTTCCATTTTTCCGCAGTCAACGCGGGTAACATTGCCGCGGCCACCGGAAATTTCCCCTTCATATTCAAGGTAGATCATGCGGTGATCGGGCAGTTGCACCGCCGCGACCGGCCCGGAAATCCCCCCCCACTGTTGAGGATTCAGGCGAATTTGCCAAGTTGCAAGCAGCTCCCGATCCGGAATTTGAAGGAGCAAATCCCAGTGAATATCAACTGCGCGGACATGTTTCAGAACCGCAAAGCGCAAAACTTTTTGCTTGACGTCTTGCCAAACCATGATTCAATGTTACCATCTTCTATGGCAGAAGTAAGATTGGAGTCTGATTTTATGAAAATGAATCTTTCAACACGTTGGCCACGGATGAGCCTGATGGTGCTTGCAGCAAGTGCGATGTTGCTGGCGGGGTGCGAAAGTCCCGCCATGAAATTGCGCAACCAGGGTCTGACGCTTTATCATCAGGGCAACTACCAATCCGCATTAAAGAAATTCAATGATGCCCTCAAATACAACCCCGCGGATCCCCGGGCCAATTACTATGCCGGCGCTTCGGATTACATGCTGGCACGCTATCAGGAGGCCGCATTCCATTATAAAACCGCCTGGACGGTCGATCCCAACTATGGCCATGTAAAAAGCGCCCTGGCTGAAGCGCTGATTCGCGCGGGCCGCCCTAATGAAGCCATGAATTTTCTCGAACGTGATGCGGAACTTACGGGGCGTGTGAATGGGCGGCTGCGCGTGGCCCGCTTTTATAAACGCATCGGTGATCTGGATGACGCGCGCGTCAACTTCGCGAAGGCCGCCGCCATGGCTCCTTCTAATCCGGAAGTGCTTATGCAGGTGGCGGAATTTTATGACGCTGTCGGCCAAAAAGCCGAAGCCCGGGCCTTGTACATCCGAATTTACCAGATGGACCCGGTTATGCCTGGGCTGGTGGAGAAAATGCAGAATGACGGCGTGACTATTTCCGAGGCGCTGGCCGCAGCCGGACCGACAACGCAGCCAGCCAGATTGAAATAATTTTGCACTCGGCCAAACCGCCCATAGCCGGATATTCCATGTCTCGCGGAACGTTGGTGACGGCGGCACGCTTTCCCCAGCAAATCGCCTGCGAAATATGCCGTGGTCGCCGGGTGCATGATCGTGGTCTGATCCCCGCGGCATGGAACGTCATGTTTGGAACGCACCGATGATTGAATCCGCCAGTCGCCGTTTTCTGGAATTACTTGAAGCCCACCGCAATGCGCTCTATCAGATCGCCGCTCAAGGTCAATCACCGGCGATAATTGAGACCGCGCTGCAACGTGGAGTACGCAGTGCTTTTCGGGAATATGCTCAAAATCCCGGCACTCCGGGCCGGGAGGAATTGGTGCATTGGCTGGCCACGCATATTACGGCGGAGCTGGGAGACCGCAAAACCGCCGTAGCGGTACCGGCGGATTCTGCCATGCCCGCAGATGTGTGGGCGCGGCTGGCGGCGGCAATTCAAATTGAAGCCGCCACACTGGGCGGTGCCCATGAACAATCCATGCTGGCGTATGACCCCCTGCTGGCCCCGCGCAAGAAGCCAGCGGGGCCTGATGACAACATGGAAGGCCTGAATCTTTCCCCCTGGACGCGCTTTGTCATTGCCACGACGATTGTGCTTTTTATTGGAATTGTCGCCACCATCATACTCACCACGCATCACGCCCCCGCGACAACACAACCGGCCCAAGCGTTTGGCGCAACATCCGGTGCGTCAACGGATACCGTTCATCCTTCAGCGGATACTCAGCCATGACCCAACGGCCGCCGCTGCAATCCCGTTACCCCATTCGCCTGCATCAACTGGCGGCGGGATCGCATCAATTGGAAATTTTCGCCCCAGCAGATCCGGATTCACTGCTGGATGATCCAACCGTGGAAGCACGCTACAAGAAAGACAATTATCTGCCGTATTGGCCGGTAATCTGGCCCAGCAGCCTGATGCTGGCAGAACACATTCTGTGCAGCCAAGATGCGCCGCCCGCCTGGCCGGAAGGGCACCTGGCCACTGCGCCGCGCGCCATTGAACTTGGCTGCGGATTGGGCATCGCCGGCATCGCCGCCGCCAAACGTGGTTGGCATGTCACATTCACCGATTACGATGTGGAAGCTGTTGAATTTGCGGCGTTTAATGCGGGCTGCAATCACATTCCATCGCACCTGGTTGAGGCCAGACACATGGACTGGCGT
>JAKBAC010000115.1 GCA_021809365.1 Planctomycetota bacterium
GCGATAGTTCGTCTTGCTCTTGGGAGAGACCTTGCCCACGAGAATATCGCCAGGCGTTACATGCGTGCCGATCCGGACAATGCCGATATCGTCGAGATTTTTAAGAGCTTTTTCGCTGACGTTGGGAATATCGCGTGTGAATTCCTCGCGGCCGAGTTTGGTTTCACGCACTTCCACATCGAATTCCTCAATATGGATGGAGGTAAATACATCCCCCTTGATCAGCCGCTCCGAGACCACAATGGCGTCTTCAAAGTTGTAGCCGTCAAGTGTCATAAAGGCCACCAGAACATTGCGTCCCAGCGCCAGCTCGCCGTTGCGGCAGGCCGGTCCGTCGGCGATGATCTGCCCCTTCTTAATTTTTTGTCCCATGGACACGAGGGGTTTCTGGGTCATGCAGGTTTTGTCGTTCAAACCGGCATTTTTGCGCAGGAGGTATTCATCGGAGTTGTCAATGACAATCCGGGAAGAGTCCACGTATGTAATTACGCCGGCGCGCTCGGCCTTGATGACCATGCCGCTGTTGAACGGAATAATTTTTTCCAGACCAGTGCCGACCACCGGAGGATCGGTAATTAACAGCGGCACCGCCTGCCGCTGCATGTTGGAACCCATCAGCGCGCGGTTGGCGTCATCGTGCTCAAGGAATGGAATCAGAGCCGCGGAAATGGCCACGGTCTGTTTGGGCGAAATATCGACATAATTGATTTCCGATCCGCGCACCTGTTGCAGATCGCCATTGACACGGGCCAGCAGCAGATCCTGACGGACTTTGCCGGTATCGGGTGTCGCCACTTCCGGCGGGGCCAGCACGGCTTTCATTTCCTCATCCGCCCGGAGATATTTATGCGCGCTGCCGACTTTGGCGTTCTCCACCACACGGTAGGGCGTGGTCAGGAATCCATAATCATCCACGCCGGCATATAATGATAGAGAAGCAATCAAACCGATGTTGGTACCTTCCGGTGTTTCAATCGGGCAGATGCGGCCATAGTGGGAAATATGCACATCACGGACTTCAAAGCCCGCGCGTTTACGATTCAAGCCGCCGGGCCCCAGGGCCGACAGGCGACGTTCATGGGTCAGCTGTGAAAGCGGATTGGTCTGATCGACCACCTGCGACAATTCGCTGCGCCCAAAGAAATATTCGATGGAACTGCTGATGCTCTTGGAGTTCACCAGTTCGACAATCTTGGCCACTTCCTCGGGAGCCTTCATGCTCAGGCGTTCCTGCACGGTGCGGCGCAGTTTGAGGAACCCCTTGCGCAGTTCCTCCTGCGCCAATTCATCAATGGTGCGCAGGCGGCGGTTGCCCAGGTGGTCAATATCATCCACGTATCCGCGTCCGGCGCGGAGATCCAGAATGTACTTAATGCTGCCCAGGATATCCTCCGGGCGCAGCGTCATGACATCTTCGGGTACATTCTGTTCAAACTTGCGGTTGATGCGGAAGCGACCGACCCGCCCCAGCCGATAGCGGGCCACATCAAAGAATTTTTCCGAAAAAAGTGTTTTAGCCTTTTCGTCATTGGCCGGATTACCGGGGCGCAGGCGGCCATAAATTTTCCGCAGCGCCTCTTTATGGCTGTGGGAATCATCTTCCTGGAGGGTGTTAAGGATGATCGGATCGGCGAGCTTTTCAATGACTTCAATTTTTTTCAGACTGCTGGATTGAATTTTGGCAACGCGATCACCGATCTGCGCGCCGGATTTCACCAGCTCTTCCCCGGTTTCCGTATCCACAATGGAGCCAACGGCATAAAAGTCCGCCTTCAACTGCCCCACGGGAACCGTGCGCGTTTCATAAAAAGCCCGGATCAGGGCCTCATCGGTACCATACTTTTCATCCATGGCCCGCAGAAAACTGGTGGCCGGGATCTTTCCCGACTGGTCAATACGCACCACCATCACATCTTTCTTGGTGACGTTGACCTCAATCCAACTGCCGCGTTCCGGAATTACCCGGCACGAATGCATCGGACGGTCGCCTTCCTGCGACTGAATCAGAAAGTCCACGCCCGGTGAACGGTGAAGCTGCGAGACAATCACGCGCTCCGCGCCATTAATAATGAACTCGCCACCGCCGGTCATAATCGGCACATCGCCCAGATAGATCGCTTCTTCGACCATATCGGGCTTGTCCTTCCGGCTCAGACGCACTTTAATGCGCAGCGGCATTCCAAAGGTTAAACGCAACGCCCGGCATTCATCGCGGGAATAGCGCGGCTTGCCAAGGTCATAGCTGATATATTCCAGCTTCATGGAGCCGTCATACGACTGAATCGGAAAAATTTCCCGCAGCAGAGCCTCAATGCCTTCGTTCTTGCGTTTTTCGGGTTCGGTGTCCGCCTGCAGGAACCGGTGATAGGCCTTGGTCTGAACCTCTATGAGATTCGGGATCGGCAAAGCATCGCCACGTTTTGAATAATCACGCACTTGCGTCACACGTACACGCATGGATTAACCTCCGACGTTCAAAAGGAACAGAGAACCGTTTCGTTCAGTCCACTTCCACCAAAAAATCTGATTCGTCTATGACGGGGGGGGAAGAAATACAAACAACAATGGTAGCCCGGCTATTCATAGTCCCGTATTCTAGCCCACCGTCTTGTTTAATGCAAGCGTAACATTTTCATTTGACATTTTTTTTTCCAGGCGGTATATTCCCCCTCCTTATGGATGGCCGGACCACGGGCCTTAACAGTGGGAGCTTCGGAATTTACGCCGCGAGCGGATAAAATGCGGGTGGCAGCCGGTTTCCCCGGCCACTCTCCGGGTTGTTGGGATGCTTCCCGATCATCCGGACAGGTCGCAACGATCGGCCCGTAACAAGTCCTCTCGTCGAGTCAAAATAATTCCAGGCTGAAGTTTTTTGGTGGCTAAAAGCGGTATGGGCTTGTCCATTGACATCCCATCTGCTTACTTGCAGGAGTTCATGCCGTTATGGCGATCAAATCACTTAAAATGCGTGGTAAACGATATCGGCAATCGGTGGAGCATCTGCCCAAGGCCGCTGTCAGCGTGGAGCAGGCTATTGCGGCCTTGAAGAAATTTAAAGCCGCAAAATTTGATGAAAGCGTCAATATCGTCATGCATCTTGGCATTGACGCCACATTGGCCGACCAGAATGTCCGTGGTTCGGTCAGTTTGCCCAAAGGCATCGGCAAGACACGCCGCGTTATCGCCTTCGCACAGGGCAATGATGTGGACAAGGCCAAAGCCGCCGGAGCCATTGAAGCCGGCGCGGATGATCTGATCAAAAAAGTAAACGACGGCTGGATGGACTTCGACGTGGCGGTGGCCACACCGGAAATGATGCCGAAGATTACCCGCCTCGGTAAAGTTCTGGGTCCCCAGGGTAAAATGCCCAGCCCCAAGGCCGGTACCGTCGCCGCCGATGTGGGCAGTGCGGTAAAAGAATATGCCGCCGGCAAGGTGGAGTTTCGTAACGACAAGGGCGGCAATGTTCATGCGGTGGTCGGGAAATTGAGTTTCCCCGATGCGGATCTGGCGGCGAATATTCAGGCGTTCATGCATACGATCCGGCGGCTCAAGCCGGCCACCTCCAAGGGACAGTATGTTAAAAAGGTAACTGTACACAGCTCGATGAGCCCGGGCGTGCAGATCGACACGAGCAATATGGAAGTTGTTGAATCGGCATAACCATAAACCATGACTTCTTCATGAGGTTTCCATTATGAGTAAACGTATAAAAAACATGATCGCCGCGGAATTGGAAAAGCGCCTCACCGGTGCGGACAGCGTGGTCATCATTGATTATTCCGGCATCAGCGCCAACGACACCAATAAGCTGCGCAGCGGTCTGCGAAAGAAAAAGGTCCGCCTGACCGTGGTGGCCAACGCCCAGGGGCGACGGGCCATGGAAAAGGTCGGGCTGAAGGCCGGCGGGGAACTTCTGCTGGGTACCAACGCACTGGTCTACGGCGGCGAGTCGGTGGTTGATGCCGTCAAGGAATTGCTGGCCCAGGCTGGTGAGATTGAAAAACTCAAAATCAAAGGCTCGGTGGTGGAAGGCAAACTGCTGGATAAAAAAGCCACCGAAGCCTTGGCTAAACTTCCGGGACGCAAAGAGTTGCTTTCAGAGATTGCGACACTGATGATTTCTCCGGGCCGCAACCTGGCCGGGCAAATCGTCGGCCCGGGCCGCAACCTGGCCGGGGTGGTCAAGGCCGTTGTGGAGAAAAAGGAAAAGGAAACCCCGGCTGTCGCGGCTTAAGCGAACCGTGGAATTTGCAAAATATAGTTTGTTTTTTATGTCTTTTGTCATTCATTCAGCCTGCCTGGAGCAGTTAAAACGGGGCGCGTCGCCCCGGCTGGTGGGGACAAGCGGATTTGTGGAGTTTTACCATGGCAGAATTTGCTGCTGAAATTATCGACCTGGGTGATAAGATCGTCGCCCTCTCGCTGCTGCAGGCTAAACAGCTCAGCGATTACCTCAAGGAAAAGCACGGCATCGAAGCCGCCGCGGGTGGTGGCGTGATGATGGCCGCCGCCGCTGGTGGTGCCGCCGCCGCAGCGCCAGCCGAAGAGCAGAGCACGTTTGATGTGGTGCTCAAAGCCCCCGGCGAAAAAACCATCCAGATCATCAAAATCGTTCGCGCCGCCACCAACCTCGGCCTCAAGGAAGCCAAGGACCTGGTCACCGGTGCCCCCAAGGTGGTCAAGGCCGGTATTGATAAAGCGGAAGCCGAGAAGCTCAAGAAGGAACTTGAAGCCGAAGGTGCCACCGTCGAACTCAAATAAGTTCGACAAACAGCCACCGGCGCGTAACTCCCCCTGGAACTGTGGGGGTATTCTCGCCACGCTTCAACTTTCCCAGCCTCGCGTATTGGGGATGCGGGTGCCGCCACCTGCATTGGTCTTTGCGACTTGGCGGACGCACCGCCCGCGGTTTGAGGTGACGGCCGCGCCACCACGCACCCCGGTGACGCCGCCGCGTTATACGCAGCCTTGGGAGCGATTCCATCGCCAGCGAACGCAGATGCGGCGGCCGGTGCCTGCTTGCGGACAATAACATAAGGCCGACGGTTCACATGGACCGCCGGCCTTTTTTTGCACAGTGAATTGCGCGCACGCAGGGCCTTAAAATGATGGCGTGGCAGAGTATAGGTTGCATTGGATTCGCGTGGCAATTCAGCGGGCTATAAATTCCGCGATGATCGGTCCGATGCGCCCGGGCGCTTCTTCATGCGGCAGATGGGCCAGATCGGGGAAGCTGTGGAATTCAATGTGGGGCAGTTCGTCGCGCAGGCGTGTTCCCGTGTCGGCAGCGAGCAGTTTGTCCTGTTCACCCCAGATTAAAAGCACCTCCTGCGGCAATGTGCGAGCACACACAAGATAACGACGAACCTCCGCTTCCCGTTCGGGCAAGTGGCGGATCAGATCCATAACGCGCAGGCGGTTATCGAAGGACTTCATGTTATTCTCATACAGGTGGATCAATTCCTCATCCGTGGATGATGCGTCCACATAGCCCAGGCTTGTAACCCCGGAAATCAGATGCGGCGGCGGCATCAATCGCATAATCAGCGGGCCAACAATGGGAATCCGCACCAGCCGATAAAACGATGGCAGTTCCCGCGGAAAAATCGCCGGATTGAATAACACAATACGCCCGATGACATCTGGAAAATCAACGGCGGCCATGAGGCACAAGCCGCCTCCAAGGCTGGAACCACCGATATGGATTTTATTAAGGCCCAGAGCGGCAGGAATTTGCATAATGGCGTGGGCAAGCACGCGGAGGCTGGCACCGCCGTCGGGCCAGCTGCGCAATGAAGTAAAGCCGGTGTAATCCACGAGGATCAGATCAGCAACATCCAGCAGATGGGACGTTATTCCACGGAAGGATGCGGGATGCAGCCCCAGCCCGTGCAACAGCATCAGGATCGGTTTGGCGGCGGAAGAAGAACGGATAATCTTGAACGGCATATTCCATCCGCCCACATCCGCGTAATAGGTTTGAAAGTTGGTGATGGCCGGATCGGCCTGGAAGGAAAATTGCGCGCAAGGATACATGGGGTATTGAAACTCCAGCAGTCGCATGGGCACGCGCTGGCCGGGGGAGAGATTCGAATGATGTGCCGCAATTTTTTCCATAGCCCTGGATTATACGCCCACCATGGAAATGACGCCCAACTCCCAACTCCTCGCTATTCGTTGCAACCCCCCAGTCCCTCTGCCGTAGCCACTGGCCAGGAATATCCCGCCGTCATGATCCCCAACACCAGAATGATGCCCGCAAATAATACCGGATCCACGGTGCGGCTGTAATTGGACGCGTGCGGGCCCAATATTTTTACCATGTCGGACGTCATGGCCATTAAAATCGCGCCGGCAGCCAGTAAGATAACCATTCGTTTTCGCGTCGCCGGTTGCGCCTCCGCATCGCCGGCAATCAGCCCAGCCGCCATCAGTGTAAAGATCAACGTGACATAGTGCGGCACCCAGCACCAGGATTCCGCCCACAGCAAAAACGCCGCCACGGCACCGAGTTCAAAAATATAACGCCGACTCTTCAACGTCGGCAGCCTGCGTCGCATCCATATCAGACCGATCACGCCGATACCCACAAGCAGACCGCGAATGATCCGTTGCGCCAGCGGTATTGGCCAGTTGAACACATTAACGTAATAATTTTTGGCCAGGCCATGATGATACGTGACAAAAGCCGGGGTATGCGTCAGGAGGCGCAGTAAAAAACTTGGCAAAGATTCGCCGGAAGGCACGGTCACCGCCCCCTGTACCAGATAGGGCGCGATCATGGCATGAAAATACTGCTGGTTCCACAGAATGGACTGATGCGGCCCGAAAAATATCGCCAGCGGAATATACAACCAGAATGCAATGCCGATCAACATGGCACTGGCCGCGATCCAGCGCCGCCGCCAGAGCAGATAGACCAGAAAAATCAGCGGCGTAACTTTAATGGCCACCGCCATCGCCACCAATAATCCGCCCAGTAAATCACTCCACGTCCGCTCCCGCTGAATCAGGCACAAACCCGCCGCCAGCGGTGTGAGCATGAGCAGATTCATCTGCCCTTCCTGCATGTCCCCCACGACGGGCCAGAACCATGTCAGCAAAATCAACGCCATGGGCAAAGGCGTAATTTTTCCGCCGCAGCGGCGCACAATGGTCAGTACCGAATAAAAGATAATCGCCAGCAAAACCGGCTTGCACAGCACCCATGTAAACTGCGCCGCCGGAAAAGAGAGCCAGGAAAATGGGGCCAGCAACACGAAAGTAAACGGCGGCATGGGCCAGAGATTGCCCGTCACCGCAACATGCTGATGCAAAAACAGCGGTAACATCCGCAGCCAGCGGTTGAAATCGTTGATATCCAGCGGATGCGGTAACGCCAACTCTTTGGCCTGCCGATGCCAGGCCTGAACGGCGATCACCAGCGACGCGATCCCCACGATGCTCCACGCAATGATGCCGGTCCACAACTCCCGCGCCCGCGCCTTCACCCCTGGTGCCGATTCCGAATTGCTCATCATCAAAACGCGTTCCATTTACCTGGCGCAGCGAACACAAAACGCTCGCTACCAAACTTACCCCGCAATAATACAAGCGACGATTGTCGTTATCCAGCGTTCGCCTCGTTACGGGACGCAAAGGGAGTGGCACTTCTTTCCGGGCGAACGGTGACATCAACGGCATAAATGCCGGCGCTAATAGAATGGTTCGCCCTGGAAATTCGCGCCCCAGAACCATGGTTCGGATTTTTTGCCACGCCCGACGCGAATGCCATTGAACCATCGCTACGACATCGTGTCGGCAACATTCGCCGGTTCGCGTTGATTATCCGCTTCAATGCGATTGAAGCGGCCCAGGAGCGCCTTTCGCACATGTTGTAATATGCCAATCGCCAGCTCGGTGCGTTCCATCTCCTCTCCTTCCGCGGATTCGGCCGCCACGCCGCACGCATTCGCCAATGCTTCATCCAGAACCTCCTTGACCCGCTCCCGATCTTCCGCGCAGCGAACCTGCACATCACGCCGCCGCCAGCCCGATATGCGCGGCAATCGCCGGTGCGGTGCCAGATCCAGAATGGAGCACTCTTTCTGCTGTTGCAACGGGTCATTTGACGGTGGCATCTGATCATGGATCATCGTGTGGACTTGCATCTCCCGCAGCACGGCCAACATTTTCCGCCGCAACATCAGCCCGAAATAAGCGCACGCCGCGCGGCGATCGGGATTATATTTATCCAGCCTCCCCATGACATGCAACACCGCTTCGGAAATCACATCCTCCTTATCCTGCCAGTTCTTAACATGAATCCGTCTGGCCTTGCACATCGCCAACTCGCGCATCGCCAGAAAAATTTGTTCGCGATTGGCGGGAATGTCTTGGAGTAACTGATTCAGCTCCAGGCGCAATGCGGGTGTCTCGGACATGATACTGTCTCCTTAAAAATAGAATCTGAAATCCGTAAGTGTTTAAGAATCGTGGATAGTCAACTCGCGCCCGCTAAAAGCCGCCGGACACGTGGATTGGCACGCAATGTTTCGATCGCCTGACGATAGATCTGCCCTACCCGCCCGTGATGCAGACCCAATAAGGCTCCGATCTGCCGACACGTTTTTTCTTCCAGAACCGCCAGCCGCACGATGAATGCTTCCCGGGCTGATAAACCGCGGGAAAGGACGGCAAATAAATCTTCAAATTCCACATCATCACCGCCCGCCGATCCCGCGCCGCCATCCCGCACGGCACCCATTGCGCGATGCGTCTGGCCAACAGCATCCTGCCAATATCCCCGGCATTCGCGCATCCAGCGCCGCCGCGCATCGAGAATCGCGCCAATGATCCGCCAGCGCACAAAACCGGCCAGCGCTACCCCGCGCCGGGGATCAAATCTTTGCAGCGCCTCATGCAACCCCAAAAATGCCTCCTGCTCCAGATCAGCGTTACCCGCCATTTGGACCACCGCATATTGCCGAATGGTTGAACGGATCAGAGGGGTGAACGCATGTGTCAATTCACCAAGGTGCCGCCGGCGCTCTGCGGCATCTGTGGCATGGCACCAACGCCGGTATAAATCATCCGCGTCCGCACCCGCCGCCCCTGGCCGCGCCACCGCAGTGGCCGCCCGCCCCGGACGCATCCGCTCCCCGCATTGCCGCATGACCGACTCGGAAACTCCCGGCAAGCGCGCCCGTCGGCCAATCCATCCCAACATCGCCGATCCCAGTTGGCGTAATGGCTTGGGCAAAAACGCCACCGCGTCCATCGTGACTGGGCCGACAGCGGATAACAACGTTAATTTCGGCATAACCAATTCCATTTTCACGTCCGCAAAGTATACCAAACAAATACCTAACATACAGGATATAAATCGAAATGGGAAATAGGAATTGGCGCATAAAAATATCGTTTTTAATCAGCGTGGGGCGCATGACGCGAATTCTTCGCGGACTGCGTATAATCCATGGCTATGAATAATGCTCCAGCGCATCATCTGAAGTTTGCACTTGCCCCACGCGTGCCCATGCGGATGCTGGAATTTCAATACCCCATGCGCGCCGCTGCGCAATTTTCCTTCCGGGCCGAGCACGTCGAAACCAATTTCCAAACCTATTACGCCGATGCCGGCGAATGGAACATGCCATTCAAAATTCTCCGTTCTTCCTCCGAAGCCAAACCGATTCTGATGTTGCTCCATGGGCTGGGGTTGCATCCCGCGTCTTTCCGCGGAATCACCGCCTATCTGCTGAAGGTTTGTGATCTGATCGTCGTGGATTATACCGGCTTTACTTCTCTGCATAGTTGGCCCGACGGCGGTGCCGGCCTCCGCGTGCTTGCCCACGCCATTATGAGAATTCCCGCCGCGCTGGGATTAAACAAAATCCATATCGGCGGTTCCAGCCTCGGTGGCGGCTTGAGCATCATGGCCGCGGTTGATTTTCCCACTCACATTCATCGTATCGTGTTATTTAATCCGGCGATTTTCCCGCAGCGGCTCCCCTCCTTCTATCAGCTTGTGCGGGTGCCGATCCTCGGCCCACTGATCATGCGATTCATGCCGCCGCCGCATCTGATCTCCGGAGTAACGACACTGGGATATGTGGACGCATCTTCTACCGATGAGGAGTTGATCCACGTTTATGAGGATAACATGAAATCCGCCGACAACCGTCTGCGCGTCATGGACTTGATCCGCCACTTGCCCGAACGCGAAGTGGAAGTCCGCCATTACCTTTCCCGCGCGCGCGCACTGCCGCATGAAGTCTTGTTGATTTGGGGCGAACAGGACAAACTCCTGGCCGCCGGTACCGGAGCACGCCTGCGCGACGAACTTCCGCATATCGATTTTCACAGTTTCCCCGATCTGGCTCACCTGCCGCATGAAGAATCGCCGGATCGCATCGGCCCAATTGTCGCGGAGTTCATCGTGAGATGAATCGGCATAACGCCACCACGCCGCTGTGCGAAACTCGCGTTTCACACGCGGCTATGGGAGAAAACTAACGGATTGTGGCGTATAGCGGATTGGTGGCTTTCAGATTTTGAATTTCAGATCACACGCTTATGGAATCCCCCGTTCGCATCCGTTGCCGACGAGCACGCAAGGCCTGCTTGGCACCGGCATAAAGTTCATCCTGCTGCCGCCGGATCATCATCTTGATGTCGTACGCGCTTAATCCATATTTCCCGCCCACGGCGGCAACGAGCTGCTGCTCGGTGGAAGTCAGGTCCCCGTCCATCAGCGCAGCGGCCACCATCGCTCCAAGCCAGCGGTGAATATCATCCGGAGTTTTCGGTTCGGTAATCTGCAGTTCGCCGCGCTTGGCCGCGTCCATCATGCGATGCAGTTGCTCATCGGTCACACCCCGCCGATCCGCGAT
>JAKBAC010000116.1 GCA_021809365.1 Planctomycetota bacterium
TTGCGGCACCACCACCGGATACCCGTCAATTGCCCGATATTCTTTTTGGCATCTACGATGATCTGATTATTTTTGACCACGTTAAAAAGATCATTCTGGTGGTGGCCAATGTCCGTGTGGATGATTCCGGACATAAGGATCAATATGATGGGGCATTGCGGCGAATCAGCAAAATGATTCACGCATTGAATCAGCCCAGCGCGACTCAACTGGGCATGTTGAAGCTGCAGCAGGAACTCACGCCGCGCTATGAAAGCAATTTCACCCGCGCCGGTTACCAACAGGCGGTGGAGGCCGCGAAGGAATACATCAAGGCCGGGGATATATTTCAGGTGGTGCTGTCGCAATGCCTGAATATGACAACCAAGGCGGATCCATTTGATATTTACCGGGCATTACGGGTTATTAATCCGTCGCCGTTTATGTTTTACCTCACCAGCCCGGCCTGTACGCTGGTCGGTTCAAGCCCGGAAATCATGTGCCGCGTGGAAGATGGTGTCATCACCAACCGCCCGCTGGCCGGCACGCGCCCGCGCGGTAAAACGCCGGAGCAGGACGCGGCGCTGGAAGTGGAATTGCTGGCCGATCCGAAGGAACGCTCCGAGCATGTCATGCTCGTGGATCTGGGGCGCAATGATGTCGGTCGGGTATCGGAACCGGGATCAGTGAAAATCAACGATGCGATGACCGTCGAGCGCTACAGCCACGTCATGCACATTACCACCAATGTCACCGGCAAGCTGGCGAAAGGCATGACATGCTTTGACGCCCTGCGCAACACTTTGCCGGTGGGTACCGTCAGCGGTGCGCCCAAAATCCGCGCCATGCAGATTATTGATGAATTGGAACCCACACGCCGCGGCCCCTATGGCGGAGCCGTGGGATACATGGATTACGCCGGAAACATGGATACATGTATCGCGCTGCGTACGATGGTGATCATTCCGGAATCTGGTGCGGCCGGCGCGATGGCACATCGCGTTTACGTGCAGGCCGGTGCGGGCCTGGTGGCTGATTCCGTGCCTGCCAGTGAATATCAGGAATCCTTGAATAAGGCCGCGGCCTTGCTTAAGGCCGTAGCGATGGCGGAAGCGGGCGACGTTTAAGCGCATTTTCAATCAGCGTCATTGCGGCCGCGGGATCGGCCACTTCAATCACCAATTGCGCGTATAGGTCGTGTTGCAGGTCAATGGCGATGGCCTTGGCCGGGTCATGAACATCCCAGAAAATCTTATCACCATCCAGATGAAATGTGCCGGCGGTAATGACCCCCGGAATATATGTACCCGGTGCCCGAATTCCCCGCACATGTTCGGGTGCGGCATGAACACCGGTAATGTGCCGCAGCGGAATTTCCAGACTGCTTTTGAGCGACCACACTTTGTCCCACCCGACAACCCGCACCACCAGTTTATCGTCCGCGAGTTCGACTTCTGTCATAATTCGCCGCCTTTCATACATTCTGACAGCGTTGGTTCATTTCCGCCGCCAACGTATTATATCTCGCGTCAAGTGCCATGCACGTGGGTGCGCGCAGTACCGACAAGTATCAGATCGTGCGCAGCTTTCGGCCCCGGACGGCGAAGCGCACGGCGGCGGTGAATATCAGCACCAGCGTCACCAGCACCAGCACAGCCGTCCAAGCCTGATGTCGCCAGGCCGCTTCGGCGGATTGTGAATATTGCCAGATTTTCAACGTCAGCGAGGGATAAGGCTGATTGGGATCATAAACCGCCTGATCATTACCCAACGCGGTGAACAGCAATGGTGCGGTCTCACCGGCCACACGGGCAACGGCCAGCATGATGCCGGTGGTGATGCCGGCCTTCGCGGCGGGCAAAATCACAAATAACAGAGTCTGGGACTTGGAGGCACCCAGCCCGGCCGATGCCTCCCGGTGGGCACCCGGTACCAGCCGCAGCATTTCCTCCGTTGAGCGTGCCACGATCGGAACCATGATAAAGGCCAACGCCAGCGCTCCGGACCAGCCGGACTGATGGTGCATGGGCACCACGACCAATTGCCACGCGATGACGCCGAAAAGAATTGTCGGCGTACCCGCCAAAACATCCATGACCAACTGCACAGAATGTGTAAACCATCCCTTGTGCGCATATTCCGCCAGGTAAATTCCGCACAACATGCCCAGCGGAATTCCCACCACACCGGCCAGGCCGACAAGAATGATCGTCCCGAAGATGCAATTGCGCATGCCCTCCGGTGATTGCAACGGGAGATTGGTGAAGAATGCGGGCGTCATGTATTGAATACCGCGAACGCCAATATAGGCCAGCACCACAAACAATACCGCCAGCGCCAGGGCCGTTGCCAGCGAGCACAGTACCATCGCGCTGCGGCTGATCCACAGGCGTCCCGGTTTCCGACACGCAAATGGATTGACGGGTGATGGGGTCATTTTACTTTTATCCATAGCTCAACTCACTTATTCCGGCCAAACAATCAGTACAGCCATCGCGAGGCTCACGCCATTTCTCGGACATCCGGGCCAGGGCCGCTATCCGGCCTTCCCCTCGGACTGGATTCTCGCCAGCATCGCGCGGGCGGCCAAATTCGTCAGCAGCGAGCTTAGCATGAGTACCAACGCCACATAAAACATGGCGCTTAAATAAATCGGATGGTCGGCCTCCATGAACTCATTGGCCAGCACGCCGGACATGGTTTGTCCGCCGGCGAACAGACTGGCGCTGATGTGATCCGTGTTGCCGATGACCATAATAATCGCCATGGTCTCCCCCAGTGCCCGGGCCATACCCAGCATCACCGCGCCAAAGATTCCCACTTTGCAATAGGCCAACGCCAGTCGCGTGGTTTGCCACCAGGTCGCGCCCAAGCCATACGCACCCTGTTCCATATCCGTTGGAAACTGCAGCAGCACGTCGCGGGTGATGGCCGTGATGATCGGCAGAATCATAATCGTCAAAATCAATCCGCCGGCAAGAAAATCACTGCCGGATGGTCCGCCATGCACCAGATTGGCGGGGAAGTATTCGATCCGGCCATTGGGGTATTTTCCAACCGGGAAGAGATTGATATGCCGCAGCGTGTCATAGATGACAGGCTCAAGATAATTTTGCAGCCATGGCGACATGACAAAACAGCCCCACAGTCCGTAGGCGATGCTCGGAATGGCCGCCAGCAATTCCACAAGAAAAGAGACCGGCCCGGCCAGCCAGCGCGGTGCGATGCGTGTGATAAATATCGCCGTGCCGATACCCACCGGCACGCCCAGCAGAAGCGCGATAAAGGTTGTCACGCCGGTGCCATAAAGAAAAGCCAGTACGCCGTACTGATCCCGGCCCGGTACCGGATTCCACGCCTGCGTGGTGAAAAAATGCCAGCCGATTTGACCCAGTGCCATCCACGATCCGCGTACGAGCACCACAAAAATAATCGCCAGAATGGTCATCGTCAGCAGCACGCCGCCGAGGGCCGCGGCCCAGGTGATTTTATCCAGCAGCCTGCGCCAGAAATTGTGCGGCACATTCACAAGCGGATTGTCCGCGGGCTGATTTGCCGGTGATTCGATCATGCCAATCGTGCTCACAATAATATTCCCATCTCAGATGTATTTTATACGCAATGGCTGAAAGTGAAAGGGAGCCTCCGACCCGTGTGGTTGCGGAGGCTCCCATGAATTCACATTCACCTGATTCCAATGACATATCCGGATACCGAAATATCCGAAAATGGCCATCAGTGCAGCGGCTGGCCTTTCCAGGTAGCCTTAGCCAACTCGGCGAGCACTTTCCTGCGCATCATGCCGCCAAGCTTGATGTATTCCATGCCTTTGGCGTATTTCTGGCCTTTGGTCAACACCCAGTGGATGAATTCCACCGTGGCCTTGGCCTTGGCTTTGCTCATGTAACCCAAATCACGATCAATGATCAGGTACGTGAAACCGGAAATCGGATACGCCTTGCGTCCGCTGGGATCAATGATCGGCAGACGAAAATCAGCCGGCAGATTGGCCACAACGGCCTTCTGAGCGGCGATAACCGCTGGAATCGACGGGCGAACCTTCGCGCCATCCTTGTTGATCAGTGTGGCGGTCGGAAAGTGCCCTTCAATCGCGTAGGCATATTCCAGATAACCCAGGCCACCGACGGTCTTTTCAATCAAGGCCGCAACTCCGGGGTTGCCCTTGCCGCCGCGACCCACCGGCCAACTGACCGATGTGGATTGACCAACTTTACTCTCCCACTGGTGGCTGACTTTGCACAGATACCCGGTAAAAATGTAGGTGGTACCCGAACCGTCCGAACGATACGCGACCAGAATGTGCAGATTGGGCAGATCAACGCCGGGGTTCAATGCGGCAATCGCCGGATCATTCCAACGTGTGATCTCGCCGAGATAAATCTTGGCAATCAGGTTGCCATTCATCACCAGCGGTTTATGCACCATCGGCAGGTTGTAGCTCATCACCTCCGGTCCGGCCACTTCCGGCATGTGCAGCACATGGCCGCCCGCGGCCGTGATCTGTGAATCGGTCATCGGAGCGTCCGATCCGCAGAAGTTGATGGTTTTGTTGATCACGCCGTTGATTCCGCCACCGGAACCGATCGGCTGATAATCCACCTTGATGTTGGGATGTGAGGCCATGAAGTGGGGAATCCACTTCTTAAGCATGATGGGGGCCACGAAGGTTGAACCCGCACCTTGAATTTCAACGGCCTTCACCGTTGTGGTCAACCCCGCGGAGACCAGCGCCGCGGCCAAAGCCGCAAGAATTCCACTACGCAGTGACTTGAACATGAATATGTTCCTTTCTTATTGCTCGACTCTGCCGGCCGGAACTCCCGAACCCGTCGCACCATCGAAACCCGATTACTACGGGCGATAATGAGAACCGCACTGCGCTAAGTACGTATTAAGGTGGTGATAATCTTTTGTTTGCTTTGCAATGGAAACGATTAAGGCTGCGGCACAGCCCACCCTCCGCCCCCACATCAATACGCCATATTTATACGCAAAAATGGTGAAAATGCCCGCGACACACGACCGCGCGGTCGAAACCCGCGGTCGTTTCGCGAGCAACACCGCCAATGTTCGCAGAACATATTTTGTCGTCTTAGTCATCCAAGTTCTTGGCTAACGGTGTGGAAGATGCAACGGTATGATCAATTCGCTGCCGGACTTAAATTTTGGAGGTATATCTTTCAATACCGCGTCACCAAAATGTGAACAAATCAGAAGTTGATCCGGTTGCCATTTAAGAGTGAACGGCCCGGGGCCGAAGGGATCCTTTATTTTATTGAAAGCGGGGCGGCCTCCAAGGCGATAAGCAATGGCGGCGCGAAGCGCGGACATGTGGATGATCGATCTGTAATTTAGACCAAGTATAGAGGCGGAATGTGAGATGGATTCAAAACGCAATACAACGTTCCTTGATCGCCGAAATTCGCCATCCTGATCGCGGATCTTTTTGAGTGTGTCAAGCAATTGCGGAACCACTTGGCGGCGTATGGCGGCAATGCGCTCTTTGCACCTCTCCATCTCGGGAATTGCGGCCTGGAGTTGCCGGCGAAAATCGACGGGCATTGGTGGAACGGGCGGATTCTTTGCCGTTGGCGGTTTTCCAGCTTTGTTATTGATTTCCCAAATCCAGACAACCCGCCAAAATGACTGGAGACGCCGCGATTGGCCCGCCAGGGTCATTTGGTGAAGATGATCCAAGCGATGCCGATAATTCACCAGCATGGCGTGGACCAGAAAATTCGGTGTTGGGGTTTGAATCAGTGCGGCTTGCATCGCGGAAAGCGCGGCTTTAGGTAGTGTTGCAATGTGCGATGCAATCATTTGCATGGCCCCGCTGTAAATACTTGAGCCAACCAGCGCTCCCAGCAACGTTCCATCCTTCCCGATGCGATGGGCCAGGATGAAAACGTCCTCAACGCGCTGCGCCGCTTTTTTAAAATGTTGTTGGGACCATAGCAATCGAACGTCAAGCAAAGCGACCCCCGCAAGGCTCCACGAAGAGGAAAACTCCGGCAAAGCAACCGAGCCCCACTTGGCCACTGGTACACGATGCCCCCAATTGCAATAGGGCATTTGGCTGCCCAGATGGAGAAGTTGCAACACCGGCCTGCAAGCCCGAAGGTTCTGTTGTGTCGTCTTGTCCAGCGGCAAGTCCCATACGTGGTCAGCGAGCTGAGCTGATTTGTTGATCGCATCTATTCCGTCGCGAACATCAAAGGCCCGAAAGTAATATAAAGCGGCGTTGTCCGATGGATTCAATGATGTTGTCGGAGGCACATTCGCCGCCGCGGGTATCCAGGCCGGAAGTACAGCCAGCAGAAACACCGAAAAGCATAATCTCATACCTGATACTCCCATATCAGCTCACATTATAACATAGAAATGGAAGTTGGATCTCAAGAGTTGCTGTCGCAAGGTGAGGCAACCCCGCGGTCTACTTTCTACTTTCTCAATACCGACGACTGCCGCCCAAAACGCGCGGTGCAAGCACACGCGGCTAAAAGGGAGATGGGGCGTCCCGGCACCGCGGTTCGGATTTATTGCCACGCTCAGTACACCGTAACGGCAACCCGGTGCCGTTGCGCCCACGCGGACCAGCGGCACCGGATTATCATCACGGTGCTCTGTGGCGCAAAACTTGCAGGGCATCATGCCATTTTTCTGTTTCACAGGGAACAAATTCACGCACCATCGCGGTTCGCGCCACCAACTTGCGCCCCGCTGCAAGTGAATCAATCTGCCCTACCGCCATCGCCTGCATCAGCACGTTGCCCATGGCGGTCGCTTCCACCGGACCGGCGATAACGCGCATGCCGGTGGCATCGGCTGCCATCTGATTCAGCAGATCATTCTGCGAACCACCCCCCACGATGTGCAGATGCGTAAACTGCCGTCCGGTAACGCTTTCAATCATGTCCCGCACGCGGGCATACGCCGCCGCCAGTGATTCCAGAATCACCCGCGTCAATCGTCCGGGCGTTTTCGGAATTTCCTGGCCATTGCGACGGCACTGTGCTGCAATCTTTTCCGGCATGTCGCCCGGCTCCAGCAACATCGCGTCTTCCAGATTCAATAGAGCCGTGTGGGATGGTTCTTCTCGCGCCAGTTGCACCAATGTGCGATAATCATAATCCGTACCGCTGCGGCTCCATGCCCGACGGCATTCCTGCAACAGCCACAGCCCGGCGATATTTTTGAGCAAACAAATCTTTCCACCCACCCCACCTTCATTAGTTAAATTAAACCGCATGGCCTGCTGGGACAGCACCGGCTGATCCATTTCAACGCCCAGCAAACTCCATGTTCCGCTGGATAAAAACATCCAACTTTCCCCCTGCGCCGGCACGGCGGCCACCGCACTGGCGGTGTCATGGCTCCCCACGGCCACGACCGGCACGCCGCCGGCTTGTGTGCCGACATGGGTGTTCGGCGTTACTTTGCCCACCACTGTACCCGGAGCCGTAATCGGAGCCATTAAATTCACTCGCACTGGAATATGCGCTAATATATCTTCCGAGTATCGCCGCTGCCGGGCGTCCAGCATTTGCGATGTACTGGCAATGGTGTATTCATTGCCCATGTAGTCACAGAGCCAGTACGTCAGCAAATCCGGAATATACAAAAGCGTCTTTGCCCGTTCCAATTCTGCCGGGCGCTGTTCACTTAAATAACAAAGCTGAAACAGCGTGTTGAGATTCATGGTTTGAATCCCGGTAATGGCATACGCTTGTTTCAGCGGCAGGCGTGCAAAAAACTTTTCCTTCATGCCATTTGTTCGGCCATCCCGGTAATGCACCGGATTGCCAATAAGTTCGCCGTTGCAATCCAACAGCCCGAAGTCCACGCCCCAGGTATCCACGCCAATGCCCGCAACAACTTTATTTTCCGCTTTGGTTTTGGCCATGGCTTTGGCAATACCGGTCTGAATTTCGCTCCAGAGCCTCAGAATATCCCAGTGCAGCGTTCCGCCCACGCTCACCGGGCCGTTGGAAAAGCGATGTAGTTCGCTTAGCGACATACCTTCCGATTGCACATCCGCCAGCATCACCCGCCCCGACTCGGCCCCCAAATCCACCGCGATATAGCGCTGTTCGGTCATACCACTGATCTCCAACACATTTCATAATTTCGCTTCCATGCCGGCTTGCGTACTCTCACGTTCTTCTACGTCTCCGGATGGGCTGCACCACCTGCCAGCCGCGCGGTCAATTCGTCACAGAGAGCTTGCGCCAATTTCACGCGCGGCACTTTTACCACCGTGTGGTTATCAATAATCAATGCCGCCGCCTCCGGCCCATGCACCATGTCCAGCGTGTTGGCCACGATCACATCGGCTTTGCTATGCTCGCGACTGCGCTTCGCCACGGCGATCAGCGCGGCTTGATCCAGTCCCACCTCTAATTTGAATTTGAACAGCAATCCCCGATACTTCCAGACTTTGCGGAACTGATCGATAATTTTAACCGTTGGTTTTCCCGCAATCGCAATGGCGTCATGGGCGCTGGAAATTTTAGGCTGTTGCACTTTCTCCACCACCCAGACTTCCCGCCCCGGTTCAGCCGCCGACTCGCGGATGATCATAGTGTACGCCCCGTCGGGCGCGTAGTCGCTGACCGCCGCCGTCATAAATACCGCATCGAAGCAATGTTTTGCAAGATAAACGGGAATTAACCGCATCAAATCCGCGTGGCTTTCAAACCACGCCGCCGTTATGCCACTGGACACATCGGCCTGGATTTGACGCAGATGGTCCGCATTGCTGGTCAGGAGTGTTACATCGGCGATGGAGGTCATGGCGCGGGCTATGTCCAGACCGGTCTGGCCGGTAAAAATGTTGCTCCACCAGCGGACGGAATCAATGGCTTCGCGTGTATTGCCGGCGGTAATCAGAACATGCGGACGATTTTGGGCCATTGGCATATATTACCGCAACGTGGCCTGGCGGGAAAAGCGGTCGAATGAATTCCGCCAGCAATGCCAAGGCCGGCGCTGTGACAGATTTCGCGAAAAAGTTGTCGGGTGCCATTGATGCCCAGCGCGGCTTCGCCGCAAACAAAGGATATGACGACCGTGACGATGATTTGCAAGCGGGCATAGGCTCTATTACTATGGATACTTTCTTGCAGGCCGCGCGATCCAAAATTTCGCCGGTCAAATTTTATCCCCTGGAAGCCGTCCGGAGAATCGCATTTGACCCAATCACAATCCGGCAAGATGGAAGAAAATCGTCCGACAGTCGGCGTACGTGGGGGCCACCGTGACTGGACGCGATTATGGTATTCGCGGCGATTTTGGCTGATTGTTCTGGTTTCCATCGGCGTGCTCTGGCGATTGACGCGCTATTTTCTTAATTTTCCAATTTTTGGCGATGAGGCCGTGGTCGGCCTTAACATCCTCAATCGCTCCTATCTGGGCCTGCTGAGACCGTTGGATTATGTCGTCGCGTGTCCATTCGGATTTCTATGGATGAGCAAATGGGTGATCGCTCATTTCGGCACGTCCACGTTCGCGGTACGATTTCTACCATTAGTCGCCTCGCTGGCCAGTGTGCTGTTGATGTACCCGGTCGCCCGTAAATTTGCCGGCCCCTGGGTCGCGATGCTGGCGACCGGCTTGCTGGCATGTTCACTTTCGCCGGCGCGCTTCAGCAATGATTTCAAGCCATACTCCCTTGATCTACTGGTGGCCCTAACGTACACGGGGCTGGGGCTTTGGGCGCTGCGGCGACCACGCGATTGGGTACCACTGCTGCTGCTGGTTGTATTTACTCCGCCGGCACTGGCGTGTTCCTATCCGTCGGTGTTTGTCGGCGGGGCGGTCAGTCTGGCATTAATGGTGCGTCTGTGGCAAATCCGATCCGCGTCACGCACGGTGTGGTATGTAATATTCAATGTCGTCTTGCTGGGATTTTTCACGCTTTTATTTGTCACGATAACGCGCGGACAACTTCACTCCACGCATCAGGAAGGTATCGTGAATGCTTGGGGAACTGCCTTTCCTCCGTTGAATTGGCACCTTGGCTGGTGGCTGATCCGGGCGCAATTTGGCAACATGATGAGTTATCCCATGGGTGGAGAATGGGGTATTTCACTGCTGCTTTCTCCGCTGTGCTGGCTGGGGGCCTGGCGGCTCTGGAGTCGGGGACGCAAGGCGGAACTGGTATTGCTGCTGGCACCATTTTTGGCCACTCTGGCGGCCTCATTTCTGCGGGCCTATCCTTACGGGCGTGACGCGCGCGTGGAACAGCATCTGGTGCCCGCCATTATGCTGCTTTCATCGCTGGGACTCTACAACACAGTGGTGTTTTTGCTCGGTGCCATGAACAATTTTCGCCAGGCAATACAATCCACCGTGGCAATCGCATGTATGGGCATGGCCATTTTTGCCATGGTGTCGATTGCGATCAACATCGACCATCCCTGGCTTAGCCACGGATGGTATCAGGCCCGGCAAGTTTTGCGGGAGGCCTTTTCCGGTGCCACCACCAATACGCAAATTGTCATCCTGGCTAATCCTGAATCCATTCCCACCGATGTGCAATGGTACCTCCGTGGAGAACTCCACCCCTGGATGACCGCTCTGCCCACGGCAAAACTGCTGTCGGCCGCGCCCGCCGTCAACCTGTGGATTTTGCATTTTTCTATGCATCGCCACAAGCACTTTCTTTTGACTGTTGCGCATCAATTGGCGCTGCGCAAAGTTGTTATGAATCTCATGCTTGCTCATCGGCAGCGCATCCATCTCGGAGGCGTCGGCCCACCCGTTTATGTCTGGCTGCTGCATTTTGACAAGACGAAAGATAAATAAATCACCCTTGATGTTTTTGCCCACAATCGGCGTAAGTTGGGTTA
>JAKBAC010000117.1 GCA_021809365.1 Planctomycetota bacterium
GATCTGTACGTTGGATTACACGACGTCCACGAATACCACGCTGGCCAATGCCATCAACGCGTCCGGAACCGATGCCACCAGTGTTCTGGAAAATTCAGGAACTGGCACGGAGACCATCACCGGAGCATTAACCGTCAACGCCGGTGACACGCTGGCATTCAGTGGCGGAACATTTAACCTCAATGAGACTGTCGCTCCGGTCGGCACAGGTACTTTCCAAATCGGGGATGCGCCATCCACCGTAGTTATCACCAACGTCAATGCGTTCGGCTCCGGCGCGGTAATCGTCAATGACGGTTCCACCCTGGAAACCAATGACGCCTTCACCCTTACGGGCACACCCATCACCGTCAACATCGACAATTACACGCAGCAATCCGGGGCCGTGCTGGTTTTGCGGGCCACCAGCAGCACCACGAATGACTCCATTAACATCGGGACGGGCGCGGCCACACTGAATGGCGAATTGAATCTGATATTCTCAGGTTTTACGCCCGCTAGAGGACAAAGCTATACTGTCATTGATACAACTGGGGCCGGAAATGTCACGGGCAACTTCAGTTCCATCGTGTTGACCGGCGCTCCCGCTCTTTTGGCAGGTATCGGCCAGTTTGTCTCCGGCACTGGCGAGGTCATTACGCTTACAAACCTCAATTATTTTTCCGATTCGGATATTGCCACGTTTACACCCAACGAAGCCGCTATTGCCCAATATTTAAACACCAACGCCACGGGGCTTAACACGCCGTCGGCAATCGTGAATGCTCTGGTCACGATCAGCGGGCTGCCGACCAGCCAGCAGGCCGCGTTTCTCGATCAGCTTACGCCGCAGGCCTATTCGCAGCTTTCTGAGCAGTCCTTCCAGAATAATACGTTCCTGACACAGCAGCTCTTCCAGCAGGTTCAGGACGCATTCGACTCGGGTGGGTGGAACACCTCCGGCCTGGCGATGTTAAAGACGTCGGATCAGGACCCATTTGCCGTCTCCATGGAAGCCGCGATGCAGTCCGCCCAGCAACAGGCCAAAAATTCGGTGGCGTATCTGGACCCGGAGGTCATTGGCCTGCCGCAGGGATATGTGCCGCCACCGCCCACGCCATCCGGAATTTCCGGCTTTGTTCTCGGCACTATTACCATGGATCAACTGCCCCAGACCGCTGGTTATCCCGAACAGCATTTCACCTCGGGGGGCATATTGGCGGGGTTGGATTATCGCTTGAATCACAATCTGATCATCGGCGGCCTGTTCAACTGGAACTATACCAGCGGCACCATGGACAGCTACGGCAGCCGCCAGCAGTCCAGCAGCTATACCCCGGGCGTATTTGTGGGATACAAGAAGGGCGGCTTCTACGCCGACGGACTGTTGTCTTATACGTACAACTCCTACAAGCTCAATCGCAATGTAAATATGCCCGGATCCTCCACGGTGGCAACCGGCGAGCCAACGTCCAATGAATTTGATGCCGATGTATTGGCCGGTTACTACTTTAAGCTGATGAAAGGTTTACAGATCGGTCCGACGGCGGGCGTCGGTTATACCTATGTCAATACCTCCAGCTATACCGAAAGCGGCAGCCCGTTTGACCTTTCCGTGGGATCATCGAGCGCCAATTCGCTGCGTTCGCTCGTTGGTGCGCAAGGCCAGTATGCGTTTACGCTTGGCCACATGCCGCTTCCGCTGAGTATCAACTTCAATGCCTTTTGGCAGCACGAATTCCTGAATTCAAGCCGGGGTATTTCCGCCACATTTACCAACCTTGGCAGCGGCTCATTTATTTTTAATACCGCTTCGCCGTCGCGGGAATCCGCCTTGCTGGGATTGGGTGCCAGCGGCTATCTGGCCAGGGACGTATCCCTGTTTGTGAACTATGAAACTCAGATAGGCCAGCATCACCAATTCGCTCAGACAATCATGGCTGGTGTGGCAGTGAGCTTCTAATCCCTTGCGGCTCGCTGTTTTATCTCATACGCACCGATGTTTTGCGACAGCCGACGCCGGATCAACCAGGGATGCACCGCAATCAGGGCCGGCGCATAACCTCGGGTTTTCGCCGCAACATCAGGCAACCAGGCGCGGGTTTCCGCCGCGCGGCTGTGTGAAGACTGTGGAATTCTATTTGAGCAGATACTGATCGCAATTTCGTTCCCTCCGCCTGACCCCGTTGAGCGCGCCCGCGAAGCAGCATTTGTCAGCCCCGTGTAAATTGTTACGCACTTCGACCGCGGTATTGCTTTCCAATTTGCGCATCGGAGGCCATGATAGGCAACATGAAAAATCGGCGGCCCTTAATGTCAGTTCGCCTGGCCTATCCGCGCGTGCTCTATGCGACGGACGGTGGTGCGCACTTTTTCAAACCGCGTGCGGTTATTGGTGTTACCGCTCTGGTGTTGGCACTATTGGTATTCGCGGAGCGCCTGCTGGCCCGCGCGCATGGTTCTGTGTCGCCGCCGCAGGTTGACGTATTGTGGATATTGCCTTTCGCGGTACTGCTGGCGGGCATGGCGATCTTGCCGGGAATGTTTCCGCAGTGGTGGCGAAAATGGTACGCCTGGTTCTGCCTGGGGATGAGCATTCTGGCCGGCGCATGGTATGTGCGGCGTTATGGCGATGGGGCGGCATCGGAATTGTCCGCAAGTGTGACAACGTATATTGATTTTATTGTCCTGTTGGGGACATTGTTTATCATTGCCTCGGGCTTGGTGGTGCGGGTGGATAGACCGGCCACGCCGGGTTTGAATGTGCTGGTTCTGCTGTTGGCGGCATTGATGGCGAATATCTTCGGCAGCATGGGAGCTGCGGTGCTCCTGGCTCGGCCATTTGTTCGCATGAATCGAGGGCATATCAAACCCTATCATCTGATATTTTTTGTTATCATTGTTGCCAATGTGGGAGCCTCACTGACGGCATTGGGAGATCCGCCGCTGCTGCTTGGATTTTTGAGTGGTGTTCCCTTCTGGTGGATAACCGTCCACGTTTGGAAGATTTGGATTGTTGCGGTCGGGCTGCTGCTGGCGATGTTCTATATACTGGACAGATGGCACCGCAGTGTGCCGGATTGCGAGTTGTCGCAGGCAGGTGAGCCATCCAATTCCGCAGTGGTAAGTGTTGATGGTGCGGAGCAATTACTGCTCTTGACGGCCGCCCTGATGGCAATGTTTCTTGCGGCTCCCTGGCGGGACGCAGCCATGGTACTGGCGGCGGCGGTTTCTCTGTTGATCTGCCCGGCGGAACTGCGGCATGAAAATCGCTTCAACTTCAAACCTATCCGGGAAATCGCCATTTTGTTCTTCGCCATTTTTTTGGCGATGGCTCCCGTATTGAACCTGCTTTCAAACCTTGGGCGTTCCGGCAAGCTGGCTTATTGGCTGAACAGCCCCGGAAAATGTTTTTTCACGACGGGAGCGCTTTCATCAGTGCTGGATAATGCCCCGACCTATCTGGCGATTATGCAAGCCCGGCTCGCGGAACGCCCGTCCGGCATACAGGTGTCGTCCAGGTTTACCCGCGGATCGCGGCAGACTTCCGGCGTCAGGGGAGCCATGGTTCAACGCAATGCGCCGATGCTGTCCCGATCCATGCTGCGGAAAAAATTAGCTGAACCGGATGTAGCGCTGGATGTTCTGGCCATATCTCTGGGCGCGGTATTTTTTGGCGGCTTAACTTGGATCGGCAACGGCCCGAATCTGATGATTCGCGCAATCGCCCAGCAGGAGGGAATTGTCTGCCCGGGCTTTTTGAGCTACGTGGTACGTTATGCCTTACCCATTCTGATGCCGATACTGCTGGTGGTTTGGCTGATGTTCTTTCGGCGCTGACGGAAAATAGATGGGATCGTTTTGATGGCTGGCTGCAAACTGAATCTGCATATCCGCAAGTTTACCGGAGGAGCCGATCCGCTTTCGCTGTTGGAGACGCTGGCGATGATTCCCGGTGATCTGGCCATGCTGCACAGTGGCTTGGGGGGGAATCTGGTGGTGGCGACTGGGCCGATTGCCTCCGTGATCATGGAGACAAATGAAAATCAGATCACGTTAAGGTGTGGTGGCCTGGCGGAAGCGGTCGCTGATGGCGCACAAAGGGTTGTTGTGAACGTTGCCGCGGCATGGCGATATTGGCAGGAGGTTCTAGCCGGAATTTCATTCATGCAGTTGGCACCGGAATTGGTCGGCTGGCTGGGGTGGATCAGTTATGAAGCGGGCGTGATGACGGAATTGCCGCAATTGTATGAAGCTAAGGCGGCGACAATTTCATTGGTGCACTGGCAGCTTTTTGAACGCTATTTTCTTTTTGATGCGTCCACGCAACAGTGGTCGGTGGTGGCAGTGAGTCCGGATGCCGCCCATGCAGTGCGTGTCGCGGACGAGATGGTGACGCTGCTGTGTGATGCGGCCAAACCAGGTGCCGCATGCGCAGCGCGCCGCGCCACGGATAAATCAGAATTATTGTATCAACCCGACGCCGGGAAGTTCAAAGCGGCGGTGGCCCAATGCCGGGAATATATTGCGGCGGGTGATATTTATCAGGCGAATATATCCGCGCCATGGACGGCGCGCGTAAAGGAAAGCGGTTATCGCCTTTTTGCTCGGCTGGTAACGCATAATCCGGCACAATATGCGGCATTTATGCGGTATGGCGAACATGAAATCATTTCAGCCTCGCCGGAATTATTTCTCCAGCGAAAGGGTAAAAGCATGGAAACGCGGCCGATTAAAGGCACCCGGCCACGTTGTGTTGATAATTCCACGGCGGATGAACAACTGCGCGCCAATTTGCTGCACAGCGCGAAGGATCGCGCCGAGCTGGCGATGATTGTGGATTTATTACGTAATGATCTGGGGCGGGTATGTACGCGGGTATGGGTGGAAAAAGACAGGGAAGTCGAAAAGTTGCCCACGCTGTGGCATACCTATGGCGTGGTCGCCGGGGAATTAGATTCCCGTCTGGGGCGGGGCTGGGGGCACGTCATTGAGGCGATGTGCCCCGGTGGTTCAATCAGCGGTGTGCCAAAAATCAGGGCGATGCGGATTATTGCGGAACTGGAAGATCAGCCGCGCGGCATATATTGCGGCAACATTGGCTGGATCAGCCCCAGCGGTGAAGGTGCATTGAATATTGCCATCCGCACTATTTATATGGCCAATGGTGTGGCGCATTTCCGCTCCGGTGCCGGAATCACCGCCGATAGCAATCCCGATGAGGAATACGCCGAGATATTGGTCAAGGCGGCGGCGCTCTTAAAGACATTGGGCATGGGATGAATATTGTCCGAATAAAAAAAGCGATTCCAGGTTAGTGGACGCCACAAGCCACTTCCCATATACTACATGGCTCAAATTGCTTGGGTCATGGGCGTTGGTTGTCACGAGACCGGGCGGTTGTTATGAGCGTAGATCAGGAGTTTTGGCGTGGCCAAGCATAAAACACACAAGGGTATCAAGAAGCGGGTCAAAATTACCGCGACGGGTAAAGTTAAATTTCATAAGCACAATAAGGGGCATCTGCAAAGCGCCAAGTCGGGCAATCGGCGGCGGCGTTTGCGGGGCACCACCAGCCTGACGGGGCCATTTGCCTCCAAGATGATTACCCTGCTTGGCCCTGCCGGACGGTAAGGATACCGCCGGAACGGCTCTGACGGGTGTCGGGCTGTCGGCGGAAAAGATGTCAGGAACAAACACAAGAATACTGTATTGAGGAATCTACCATGCCACGAGTAAGAGTCGGTGCCGCCCGGAAACAACGGCATAAACGTTTGCTGAAGCGAGCCAAGGGTTTTGTCGGTGGGCGCAGCAAACTTTATAAAACAGCGCATGAAACGCTGCTGCGGGCCGGGGCCAACCGGTTCAGCGGCCGCAAGGAAAAAAAGCGTGATTATCGCGCACTTTGGATCACCCGCCTGACTGCCGCTGCGCGGAGCCGGGGCTTACGGTACAGCCAGTTGATTTCCGGGTTATCCAAATCCAAAATCGAACTGAATCGCAAGAGTCTCAGTGAAATTGCCATTGCCGATCCCGCGGCGTTTGACGCGATCGTGGCCAAAGCCCGTGAGGCATTGGGCCTGAAGGCGGCCTGACGCTTCTTGAAGCTGAAAGTCCGTGGATGTTGATTGCCATTTGGCTTGCACGGCCCGGGCGGTATGCCATGCCTTGAGGGCCGGGAGTGATTCAACGTGAATCTTGATGAATTACTGGCCGCCGCTCGAATGGAGCTGTCCACCCTTAACACAAACGAGCAGTTGGAAGCGTTCCGGATTAAATATCTGGGTAGTAAGGGTCTGCTGAAAACCGCCGGCGATCAACTGAAAACACTCCCCGGTGATCAGAAGCGCGCATACGGTGCGAAACTCAATACGGTCAAGCAGGCGATTCAGCTCGGCTATGATGAAACAAAGGCAAATCTGAGCCGAAATACGGACGCGGATGAATTGACTGTGGACATCACCGAGCCGGGGCGGCTTGCGTATGACGATTATCATCCCGGTTCGTTGCATATTATTCATCAGACCATTGACGCATTGACTGATTTATTCGGACGCATGGGCTTTTCAATCGCCGAAGGCCCGGAACTGGAAGATGAGTTTCATAACTTTGAAGCGCTTAATGTCCCGAGGCATCATCCCGCGCGCGATCCTCTGGACAATTTTTATTTGCGGCGGCCATCCGGTGCCGCTCCGTTTATGCTTCGCTCACAGACCAGTTCCGTGCAGATACGGGTATTGGAAACGCGGAAGCCTCCGGTGCGGATCGTAGCGCCGGGACGGGTGTATCGTCCGGATACGGTGGATGCGACACATGCGTTCATGTTTCATCAGATTGAGGGACTGGTGGTGGATGAACATATCACCATGATTGATCTGAAAACATGTATTGACCAGTTTGCCAAGGCCTTTTTCGGCGCGGATGTTGAAACGCGATTTCGGCCAAGTTTCTTCCCGTTCACGGAACCCAGCGCGGAAATTGATGTGCGATTTCATTATGCCGACGGCAGTTCCAAATGGGTGGAACTGGGCGGCTGCGGCATGGTTGACCCGAACGTGCTCACGGCGGTGCATCTCGATTCGGAAAAATACACCGGATTCGCCTTTGGAATGGGGGTTGAACGCATCGCCATGCGGAAACATGGAATTGAAGACATTCGTTTATTATTTGAAAACGATGTGCGGTTTCTCAAGCAGTTTTAGCTTTCGCATAAACTCCCTTCCTGGCCAGCCGCCAGGTCAGCAGGGGGCGTATGACACATATCGCCGCGAGATAAATACACGCGATTCCCAAAGCCATAATGATGCCCAGGCTGGCGATGCCACGATCGCGCGAAAGACCGAGGAATCCGAAACTGCTGCACGTCACAAAGGCGCACATGAGCAGCGCCCGCTCACTGACATCCCAGAACCGCCAGATGCGCCGCGGATTATGTTCCGCTTCGCGATAGCGGTGCATCATGAATACGCCATATTCATGTCCGGCGCCGATCAGAATGGGCATGGCAAAAAAGTTGGCGAAGTTCCACTGTAATCCCAGCAATCCCATGATCCCAACCAACATAGGCAGTCCCAATGCCAATACCGACACGGTTATGGCGGTGCGTCCAAGCGATCCCAAATCCATATACACCAGAAATAGCACGATGATAAATGCCAGAAGCGTGGTCTGCATGAATGCAGCGCGAATCGATTCGGTGGAATGGTAAAGTTGAATGGCGATACCGGTTAAGTCCACACCGGGCGGCACCAGGCCGGGCCGTTGCGTTGTCCCCTGTACCGTGGCGACAAATTGCCGCAATCGGGATTGCTTCCATAGATCAAAGCGAGGGTAGATGTAAAGGGCATATTCGCCGTTGGCGCTCAAGAAATGGCGGAGTACCTGGTTTGGCAGACGGGCAACGTCAAGCGGTCCGGGCGTGAGCATTGTGGATAGCTGCCGCAGCGAGTCCTTGAAATTCTGCTGCCAGAGCGAAAGCCGATGGGCAAATTCCTGTTTGTGCATAGTGTCAGCCGACATAAGAACCGCGGCAATTCGCCGCAAGCTGTCGGCCGCGTCTGTTGCGGAAGCGGCCACAGTTGGCGTGGCGTGGGCGGCTTGGTTTATCCATGTTGTCGCCAGCATATTGGCTGCAGCGGCCAATGCGGGAATTTCCGGTGGTGTTATGGCCGATGGATCGCTCCATTGAATATGGCGCAGGGCGGCATTGTGCGCGGCAAGAAAATGTTGTTTGGGATTCGCATCCAGCAGACTGCTGGTGGAAAGTACCGGCGATGTGGGATTAACAGCAGCAGTGTTAAGAGTTTCTCGAATCGGGGCCAATGTGGCCAGTGACTTGGAAACCACCACGGCGTACCAGGTGGGCATTTTCTTCACAAGTTTCACGGCAGTCAGACCGCGGGCTTGTAAATCCAGGAGATTGGGATTAAACCGCAGGCTCAATGCACACGGAATCAGAGCCGCCAGAATAATCAGCCATATTTCAAGGCCGAGAAAGTTTTTGAACCCCGCCGGCGGAGCCGGGCGGTCATCGGTGTAGCGTTGCGCCGGAGCCACTTTGCCCAGTTTGGGCGGAAACATCACCAGAAGCGCCGGCAGCACGGTATAGCCCGCCAACAGACACAGCAATAATCCGCCACCGGCGATCAAACCCAATTCCGCGTCGCCGCGGAAATGCGTGGTCAGTGCCACCAGAAACGCGCCCGCCGCACCGGCGCAAGCTGTCGCAATAGGAGGCCCGGCATAGCGAAACACCCTTGCCCATACAGCCTTGTCACGCTCATAGCGTCGTGCTTCCCGGCGGTAGCGGACCAATATCTGGATCAGATAATCCATGCCGATACCGATGAGCGCGATGACAAACACGGTGGAAAGTAAATTCAATTCGCCGACAAAGATGGTGGCGAAACCAAAGGTCCACGCGATGGCAATGGCCAGTGTCATTCCGGCGGCCAAACCCATCCAGATGGAGCGCAGCATGAGTATCAATCCAATGAGCACGACGACCATTGCCACGGCTTCAGCTTTGTCGCTGTCCGATGTGGAAATGCGCATTTCATCCGCCGCCAGAACTGGCCGACCAGTCATGCCAAAGGTGAATTCTGATGCAAATGGTCGGGCGGCCCGGACCATGGCGGCCTGAATCTTATCCAACGGCAAGGATACCGCGGCCAAGGAATCGTACGTAAATTTGGGAAAGACCTTAATCAACAACAGATGTTCCGCCCCATTGCCCGCGCGGATGTAATAATAGCCCGCGGTAGCGGGAGTCGCCGGTCCCCTGGCCAACAGCGATGTTAAATCTGGAACCGCCACCGCCGCGGCTGCTGGTTGCTGTAGCGCATGAAGCCATGATTGGCAGAGTGTGTTGGTAAATGCGGTAGTCTGTGGTGCCGCTGGTTGCGTGGCCAGCAGTCGCAAAAATCGTTCCATGCGGGTGGAACCGAAAAGAGCAATCGGCAGAGCGGGCTTTTCTCCCCAGACCGATGCCAGTTGAGCCAGTTTGCCGCTTCCTTCAGCGGCGACTTTAACAGTGGGCCAATTTGAAAAAAGCAAAGCCTGATCGCCCAGCATTTTCAACGGCACATGGCTATCCACCGATTTTACATACTTGGGGAGTTGTTGCAGCGATTCCGTTACCGCATTAGCGGCTTTAATCCACTGCGTGGCTGCCGGTGGATGAGCCGGATCACGCGCCTGGATAACCACATAAGCCGCCTCATTTTCCGGAAAGTCTTTAACGAATTGCAGATATTGATGAAAAAAAGGAACATGGGCGGAAAACAGTTTATTTTGATCCGTGGAAATTCGCAGGCGGGTACAGGCTAAAAATACGCTGATCCCCGCCAACAATAACGCTATTCCCAGCACGAAGCGGGGATACCGCGTAAGCTGCAGCGTATGTTTCAAAACTCTGCGATGAATTGGACCCATAAAAGACAAGCAATAAAAAAGCATTCACACCGGATGCGTCGCGGCAAGACACTCCGGCGAAGCATGGCCATGATTACGCTTTGATAACATTTTTAGCCAGACCCAGTACGGTATCCCACGCGGCTCCCGGGAATTTCTGGGTGTCGGCCAACACATCCCGCATGGCTCCGAGGAACCAATCCATATCCTGCCTGGTCGCAACCAGCGGTGGCAGAAATTTAATCACTTCGGTGTGATAACCCGCCACCTGGGTGAGGATATGGTGTTTCTTGAGCAGCGGAATAACAATCATCTGTCCAAACACGCCGAAGTTGAGCTTATGGAGCATGTCCCACGCCAGGCGAAGTTTCAGCGACGTTTCCGGGCGGGCAAAGTCAATGCCGAACATCAGCCCCTTGCCGCGTACTTCCGTTACGAACGGGCAGGTCTTGCCGATTTCCGCCAGAGCGGCCATGGTATAGCGTCCGAGTTCATCGGCATTTTCAACCAGCTTGTCCTCTTCAATAACCTGTATGCTGGCCAACGCTGCCGCCATGGCCAGATCATTTTGGCCGAAGGTATTGGAATGCACCACACACCGTTCCATGGAATTAAATACCGCATCCATAATGCGCGGGCGTGTGACCACGGCTCCCACCGGCACAAATCCGCCGGAGAGACCTTTGGCCACGCAGATAATGTCCGGCTCCACCTCCGGCCAATGCTGAAAGCAAAACCATTTTCCAGTGCGGCCCATACCGGATTGCACTTCATCGACCACCAGTAACGTGCCGGCATTGCGGCAAAGGCGTTGCGCCTCGGCCAGATAGCCGTCTTCCACGACCTCGCAACTCTTGCCCTGAATTGGCTCAAGAATAAATGCCGCCGCATCTTTATTGGCCAACGCCTTTTCAAGTGAAACCAGATCATTAAATGGAACCGATTCCGTATGCGGC
>JAKBAC010000118.1 GCA_021809365.1 Planctomycetota bacterium
AATCCGCGGGCCGGGCGGAAAGTGGTTCCGGCATTGAGGATGGCGGAACAATCGTGGTATTTTCCGCTTTGGGCGGTGTGCCGATCGGATCAGCCGGCCGTCGGGCCGAATGATGACGCGCCGGCGTCGGAGCGGCCAAATCAGGGATAAGTGAAGTGGAAATTCCGCTGGAGCTTATGCTGCGTGACGTACCCGTTGGGCGGAATTGATGTCGCACTTTTCCCTGACTGAAGGAGCGACGGCCGGAATGGCGTGTAAGACTTGGAGCGACGCGTGCCACAAGCCGATCCGGATTGGGACGCTGAACCGCATATCCCGCGCTGCCGGTTGAACCGGGTGCCGGAAGGGAAGGCCCCGGCGACGCGGTGATTTGGTGCTCACTTGGCTCCGCATTTTCAAGGTGCTGTTCCGCCGCCGGTGACGCAGCGGAAGTTTGCGGACCAGCCTCCGGGGCACCCGATGCTTCCGGCACGACAGGACCCGCGCCGGCGTTCTGATAAACCGCAGGCAATGCGGCCAGTGAATCCGGCTCTGCGGAGACGGATGACTCGGCCGTGGGCACCGGCGCTTTACGGCGCACGGTCTTTCCGCGACCGCGGCCGCCGCGTCCTCGGCCACCGCGCCGCCGGCGGCGCGGTTTAGCGGCACCCGCGGAATCATCGGAGGCCGCTGCTTCCGCAGGGCCGGAGATTAACTCGCCCGGCGAAGCAGATTCAGGAACAGCCAGTGTGTCAGGGGGAAATTCCGAACGTTCTTCGGATGAATCAAATTTCATGGTATTGATAAACTAGCCTCACGAGAAAATATTGCATACACTCAACCCTCTCCGCCGACTTCAGTCGCGGATAAACCCCTTTAATTATATGGAATTTGTCCCAACAAGTCCATGATTGAATTATTAACCGGCTTCCAGGCACGTCAGTGTTTCCTCAATGACCCCGGCACCGCTGGACCAGACAAAAAAGAACATGGATTCACGCAACCGCCGCTGGGCACTGTGCGCGATCATCAACCCGCGGCCTTTTGCCAGTTCCAGCGTCGCCGCGGCACAACGCCAACAAAGATCATTGCATTGTGCCCGCAAAATTGCCGGCTTGGCCGCACTGTCCGCTTCCACCTTATCCGCCCCCTGCCGGTAAATTACCCGCGACAACGCCCGGTGCTGCCGGCGCAACGCCGCGACTGCGGCTTTGCACCGCGCCGATCGCGTAGCAACCAGTTCCTGCGCCTCGTTTAAAGCTCCGGCCGCAACACCCAAAGGCAGAACGCAGGTATTCCACGAAAAGCGCCGATACTTATTGCGAACCGCCAACGCGTTGGGGCATGGGCCGCCTAGAACATCCTCGGGCTTGATCAGAACATTCTGAAGTTTGACGGACGCGGTATTACTGGCATTGAGCACCGCCATGGGTGCAGGAGAAATAATCTGCACATTCCGTTGCTTCAGGCGGAGAATAAACAATAATTGATCGCTCGTTTCAGTGCGCGCTCCGGCAATAATACAGTTGCAGTTTCCGGCACCGGTAGACCAGGGAATGATGCCGGAGACGCGCCATGCCCCGCCCTGTTTCACGGCTGTAACACCGCCATTTTGATGCTGTCCGGACGTGGTCAACTGGGCAATACCGATACTGGCGAATATCTGGTTCTCCGCAAGCTGCGAAAGCAATTTTCCGCACTGTGAGCCGCATATCGGATTATCGGCAGCACAAATGAGAAATTCCAATGCCGCATCGCGCTGGGTGAGAATCAGGGCGGTCGTCAAACATGCCGAGGCCAGTTGTCCATAGCGGCGATGCAATTGAATCTGCGGCAATCCGATGCCGCCATAGGGTTTTGGAACCGACCACTTTAACGCCCCGCAACGCGCCAAATCTTCAATATTTTGGCGCGGCCATCGGCCGGCAATATCAACCTCCTGCGCCCGCTGCGCCAGGCTCTCAAGCACCCCGGACCATGTAACTGGTGTATCCATCTTTGAATTGTAGGAGGCTTTGCGGCGAATCGCCAGAAGTCAGTCCGAGTAATCCCCGGGTTGACGCGACGTAAGTTCCGGCGAGTTGACAGAGCATCGCGTTATAAAGCACCGTGGTGGCAACCCGGTGGTTGGTTGGCGGCACGGGATCAACCACCGAATTAGCATCCGGTGCTCGGCGTGCGCGTTGGAGTTAAAGATGCTTCGTATCCGCCAGAAGCTGGTTCAGCAGTTTGGTCGTGCCGTGTATATCGGTCCATCGGCGGAGATAAGCAACGTTAATCTCGGAAAGGCGCTGCACGGCCAGAACGCTTCTGACATCCGAAGTATCCTTGGCTCTCTTCCCGAGAACGGCCCAACGGAGTTTTGTGATGATCACGTCTTCAACGGTGGGAACAAAAGCCGGGCGGTTGAGAAATTCGATTTGTAACCGCCGATCAAATCGCATAAGGTCATGCGGATCCTCGGAAAGCCCGAAGAATTCTATGAGGAATCCGGTTTCGGTGTGCGTCAGTACCCGGCGTGATGTGAGCGTCACGGATTCGAACGACATTTGGTTATCCAGCCGGTAAGCGGTTCCCAGATGGGCTGAAACGGACACAGCATCGGTGGTTTGCGGCGACAATACGAAATCAGCATCATTGGTATTACGTGGAATGCCGTAAAGGTTTGTCGCAAGCGATCCCACGAGCATGTAGCCTGCGTTAAGGGCGTTTAACGCATCAATGACTTCCGCTGCTACATCCAGAACGTTCATTGAGCCGCTTCCAATTGTCTTATTTTCGCCAACCGCTCGAGGAAAAGGGCGTTCAGCGTCGCGGCATCCGCCTGCGGATTTTGAGATTTCAGTGTCGCCAGAATTAATGCCCGGTTGAGTTCAAATAATTCCAGCCCCGCGCGCAGCTTGCGTTCAGGAGACATTGCCCGGGCATTGAGAATCTTATCGCGCTCAATTGCGTCCATTGATTCCCTGGAAGATTCCACCATAAGCATCACGAGCCGGCCCGCCCGTACTCCGTAACGGCCAATCGGTCCCGCCATTATACTGCGGCGAGTGGCATCTGGCATTTTGCGGAAGCGCTGGCGCATTTGTTTTGCTCGGCAGGTCAAACCTGCGGGCTAACATTCCCGGTGGGATAAACCCACCGGCTCGCCCCCTTGTCACCTATCACCTGTAACCCAAATGCGGCCGCCCGTGTTGTCATCCGCCGACGACATTTGGATGATCATGCTCCAGAGTATGCTCGGCGTGTGGCGCGATGGTCGTGGAATCCGAGGCGGGCGTGGCCGGGGTCCCGGCAACGAGCTTATTGGGCCGTTGAATTTTTGTTTTGCCGTTCAGGCAGGCATCCATCTGGCGTAGGGCCTGCTTGATACGCAATTCATTTTCCACCAGGGCGATGCGGACAAATCCTTCGCCGTTATCACCAAAGCCCCGGCCCGGTGCGACCGCGACATCGGCTTGATCCAGCAGGCGCAGGGAAAAATCAATGGTGCCCTGATCGGCGAGATGTTTATCGGAAACTCTGGCCCAGACAAACATGCTGGCGCGCGGGCATTCCACATCCCAGCCGATTTTTCGCAGGCCGGACACCAGAACATCGCGCCGCTTCTGATAAATCTCGGCCTGCTGCCGGACAAATTCATCACCATTGCGCAAGGCCAGAATGCTGGCGATCTGAATGGGGGCGAAGTGCCCGTAATCGTAATATCCTTTAATCGTCGATAGCGCCCGGACCATTTCGCTGTTGCCGCAGCAGAACCCCACCCGCCAGCCGGCCATATTATAGGGCTTGCTCATGGTGGAGAATTCCACGCCCACGTCTTTGCCACCCGGTGTGGCCAGAAACGAGGGAGCCTGATACCCGTCAAAGCAGGTCTCGCCATACGCAAAATCACTGATCACCAGCACATTGTATTTCTTGGCCAACGCCACCGTCTGCTGATAAAACAGACTATCCACCGTCATAGCTGATGGATTATGCGGATAATTCAGTATCAGCAACTTGGGACGGGGAAACAGATTTTTCAGCACGTGTTCAATACGCTGCAGAAATGCTTCATCATTGCCCAGCGGCACGCTGATGACATTACCACCGGCCAGGGCGACTGCGTAGACATGAATGGGATACGCCGGGTCACCCACCACCACGGTGTCCCCAGCTCCCAGCAGCGCCAGCATCAGATGAGAGAATCCTTCTTTCGATCCAATCGTGGCGACTATTTCCGTTTCCGGATCCAGGTCCACGCCGTAGCGGCGTTTGTATTTGCGGGCGACCTCGCGGCGCAGATTATACAAGCCCACACTTACCGAATAGCGATGGTTACGGGCATCATGGGCGGCCTCAGCGAGTTTATCAATAACGAAACCCGGCGATGGATCAATAGGATTGCCCATGCCCAGGTCAATAACATCATGTCCCGCCTGCCGCTTGGCTGCTTTCAACGCGTTAATACGCGCAAATAAGTAGGGCGGCAAACGTTTAATACGCGTGGAAACATCAATTGTAAAAGGCTTATCATTTCCGCCGGCCATCGTCCGGCTCCTCTCGTAATGCAACGCTCCGGAACCCGGTCGCACTTCCGCAGTCCATGGTTCCTGAGAGTTTTATGTAGTATAACCTGTGACTGCCCGACGAAAATACGACGTCAAACAATCTGCACACACCGCAGTCCGCCGCACGAAAGCATCGACCCATTTACTTGGCCGATTTTCCCTGCGGCTGGGTCGCGGCGGGGGCCGGCGCATTACTTTGCTGCGCTTTTTGTTCATTGCGCATGGCCTGGGCCTGCTCGGCATACGCTTCACGCAGCGCGGCAAATTCCTGATTCAAAATCGGATTGGCAATCGTAATTTTGGATTGCGCCACCAGGCGGTTTAATTCAATTTGCCCCCATTGCAATTCGCCTTGATTCAGCAGATCAGCCTTCAGGGCGGCATGCACCTTAGACAGCGGCACCGTGCTGGCCGGGACTTTTTTTACCAGCCACAGCAAGTGCAGCGTGCCGTTAATGGGCACAGCTGCGGAAAGAACATTGGGTTGAAGTTCTCTGGCGGTATCGAGGAGAATTTGCGGAAGAGCTTTATCTTCCAGGGGAATAACTTCCAAGCCGCCATTGGCGGAATTCTGCTTATTAATGCTGTGCTGCTGGGCCACCACCGCGGGATTTTCGTGCTTGTCCATAATTAAATGGCGAACCGTGGCAGCGCCATCAAAGGTGTTAACCACAATATCACGCACTTCCACCTTGGGGCCGAAGTTGGTTTTGTAAGCCAGTTTGACCTCGGCGTTCGTGATATGCACATGCCCCTTGGCCAGAGCCATCATGTATGTGGTGCGGGCCAGGGCCATGCGGAATTCCGCCAGGGATTCACCCTTGCGCGCCAGCAATTTTTCCAAAACAGGAATCCGTTGTTTAGCAGGAATATGCTGGGCGGCAAGCTGATTCAGCACACCTTGTTCGGCGGCATCCACCTGCGCTTTTCCCACATGCAGCCCCGCCTTGACGCAAGCCTGTTTAAGCACGGTCAACTGAATCCATTTTTCAAGCAACCCCAGACCGTTGAGGCGCAGCAGCGAATTTAGAAAATGCTCTTTGCTTAATGCCGCGCCATTGACCATGGCCACCGCCGGATTGCCCGGAGCCGGAGACCGCGGCATGAGAACATCCTGTGTTAGCGCGGGCAAATGTGCCGTTACCGGTTTAAGTCCCGTGGAGGGCGTGGCGGGAAGCGTTACCGCAGCGGAAATATTTCCGACGACGATACCCATAGATATTCCAACCGCTAATCCAGCCGCCAATGAGAGTCTTCCGATGAGGTTCTGTCGCGTCACGCGAATCTCCTGTATATGATCACGGTCCAGTACGTCCAAACCAGTATTGTTATCGTACCGCAAGCTTTAGTTATACGCCAACAGCCGCCGAAAAGTTTCAAATCGCCGGTCGGCTTCCCCGGTATGACGCGGCTACGAATCTGGCTGCAACACAGCGAATTTCGCCCGGCAAAACCGCTTTTATGGGAGCCTGAAAGCCCCATGATTTTATTCACATGAATCGCCAAAGATTCCCCCGGCTTTTGCCGATACTTATTCGCAGTGCCTGAGAGAATCAGATCGATCAGGTAGTGACTTACCGCCAAGCGTCCTATCAGCCAGCGCGGTAAGAACTTTGGTTTGATGTAGTTGTGTGTGTGTTCCATCGCCTTGCAGCGTTGTGAACGGTGTTCTTAGCCGCTTCGGCGGTTTTTCGGGAGCCAGGGTATATGTTGTACGCTCGTAACAATAACACGTTTCCCATCCGTCGTGGCTTTACGCTCATTGAGCTGCTGGTGGTTCTGACCATCATCGCCCTGATGATTTCGCTGTTGCTGCCGGCTTTGAGCCGGGCACGGGGTTTGGCCCAGCGTGTGCAGTGTGCCACAAATTTGCGGTCCATCGGGCAGGCCATCATGATTTACGCCGCAAATAATAACAATCAGTATCCGTGTAATTCTGCTCTGGCCAGAAGCGGCTTCGCCATTCCGTTTCTTGCCATGACTAACGGGCAGCAGCAGAACGGGCAGGCGGCCCCGGCGGGACTTGGCTTGCTGTACACCACGCAAATGATTGATAACCCCGCGATGTTCTATTGTCCGCAGGCGGGATTCTATGGGCCGTATTGCAGCGTGGATGGCCAATATCTGCCGACGTTGGTTAAAAACGGTGGAACCATTAACTGGGGCAGCGTAGCGTATGGCTATTGCTATTACTACCAGATTCAGCGATCCCCGCTTGCCAGTAATTCGCCGATTTTCAACCCAACTGAGTTTACGCAAACCCCCGTGGATTCCGGTTCTACCGTGCTGGCCAGCGATCTTACCGTCAATCTGGCCGGTAACTGGACCTGGCCCGGCCCCCTGCCGGCATCCAATCACAGCCTGTCGGCCGGCGGCCAGCCGGATGGCGGCAACACACTCTATAATGACGGTTCTGTCAGTTGGAAAAACCTTGGCCAGATGCAGGTTGGTTACTCGTGGCTGGGCATGATGAACTTCTATCAGTAACATCCTGTAACTAATCCGCCGGGCCGGTCGTTCGGGTGCCGGCGGCGGATGAAAATTTTATAATAGTCCCGATCGGCAATTTGTTGAGGCGTGTGATGACCATTCGGTCCACGGTCCAGTTCACTTTGTATGTAAACGCCACTTTGTCGCCGAGGGTAATATCATGAAGTGTTATACCGTGCGCCAACTGATACGGCATGGTCATGGCCATCATGGGTTCGATTTTTCCATTCATTCCCACCCAATGGGCGATCGGCCCAACTTTAATGGAAACATTTTCCGGCAACTCTCCAGGCAACGGTAATGCTTTGACGATGCCGCGCAGATGGTAGGTGTATGTGACCCCCGACTGTGCGGCGTTTCGGGTGTTGCTGGAATGCTTAGATGCACAGCCGCCCAGCAGCCCTGCTGCCGCGGCCACCCCTGCAATAAATAATTTCTGACGCGCGGACATTTTTATAATCATTCCCTTTTTCATTGCAATCCGGCAGTGGCATTGCGTGAAACAACGCCAACCACCGATACTCTACAGGAAATTATACCCATGACGAATTCTGCGTGCTTTATTTTACTTTATAATCTCCGCTCGAACGATTACAGTGCAAGTGCGGCGGCCAGGGTTGTACGGCCGGCATTGGCAGGAGATTATCATCATGGCGGAAAAACTCAACAGCAAGGTTACAACATTTCTGAACGAGCCCCTGGCGCATTACATTGCGGGCAAATGGCTGCTTAGTACGGACGGCGCTTTAGCGGATGTGATCAATCCATCGGACGGCACGGTGATCGCTCAGGTTGCCATGGCTTCCGCCCATGAGGTGGATGGCGCCGTTAATGCCGCGCATAATGCTTTCCCCGCCTGGGCCAAAATGCCGGTTAATCAGCGCAGCGTCCTGCTGCACCGCCTGGCCGACTGCATGGAGAAACATGCCGGTGATTTAGCACAATTGGAATCTCTGGATGTGGGCAAGGCCATTATCAACAGTGAGGCCTTTGATATTCCCTTTGGAGTTCAGGGTATACGTTACTTTGCCGATCTGGCGTTGCATGCCCAGTATGATATTCCGCTGGCGGTCAAAAATATTGAAGCACGTATCCATCGGGTGCCTTACGGTGCCTGCGGATTTATTTTCCCTTGGAATTTCCCTTATGACCTGCTGATCTGGGGCATCATGCCCGCGTTAGCGGCCGGTAATACGGTCGTGGTTAAACCGTCGGAAGTGACGCCGTTAAGTACGTTGTATGTATGCAAACTGGCAGCGGAAGTCGGTTTCCCGGCGGGCGTGATCAACGTGGTCAACGGCACAGGTTCCAGGGCCGGAGCCATGCTTACCGGACATCCGCTGATTAAACGCATGTCCTTTACCGGATCACCGGGGGTGGGCAAAATTATTGGCGAAACATGCGGGCGGAACCTGGTGCCGTGCAAGCTGGAACTTGGCGGCAAAGGAGCCGCGGTGATTTTTGATGACGTGGATGTAGAGTCCACGGCCCAGCAGCTTGCCGCAGCTATTACGCTTAATACCGGGCAGGTCTGCTGCACGGCTACGCGTTGGATTATCCATGAAAGAATTCATGATCAACTGTTGGCCAAAGCGGCGGAAATTCTGAAAAACACACGCGTCGGCCCGGCTTTGGACCGCAGCACGCAAATGGGGCCGCTGGTGAGCAAAGTTCAGTTGGAGCGTGTGAATCGGTATGTGGAAAACGGAAAAAAGCAGGGCGCTGTGGCCGTTCTGGAACCGCAGACGTTGCGCATCAGCGGGCATGACGGCGGATATTACGTAAGTCCCAGTCTTCTGACCGGTACAAGTGATAATGTCTGCTGCCGCGAAGAAATCTTTGGCCCCAGTGCTTATGCTTTAACATTCAGTGACGAAGAGGCAGCCATTAAGCAGGTCAACAGCCTGTCCTACGGACTGGCTAACAGCGTATGGAGTCGGGATTTGCAGCGCGCCAACCGCGTGGCGGAACGGATGATCGCCGGCAACAGCTGGATTAACGCGCATAATGTATTCGCGTATGGCCTGCCGTATGGTGGGGCCAATTTAAGCGGCATGGGCGGCGGAGTAAACAGCCCGGAGACGTTCCATGATTATCTGCGTTCACAAACCATCGCCCGGCCACTGGTGTGAAGCCGGCCGAAGCTATGAAGTGGCTGCTTACAGCGCAGCAAGTTCAGCGCGGGGTGTTGTTGTTTTGGCCGCATGATATTACTATTCCGGATAATCGTTTTACACGGCGGACCGGAATTTTCCGTTCGCCGCGATAGAATGTTGAATATTGGGAACCCTTTACCAGGAAATAAAAGCATGAAAGCCATCGTGCATCGTCAAGCCCTTGTTGAAGTCCTCGCCTTAGCCTGCAGCGTGGTGCCCACGCGTTCGCCCAAACCGGTGCTGTCATGCGTGCGGATCAGTACCGTGTCCAATGGCCGGGACAAAGCGGTTCGGCTGGTCACAACCGATCTGGAAATGACCTTGGAGACTACGATTTCCCAGGTGGAAATAAGCCAGGAAGGCACGGTTCTGCTGCCGGCCGGCAAACTTAGCGAGATTGTCAATAACTCGCCGGATGAAACCATTACGCTGGATACGGAAGGCGAAAAAGCGACGATCAAAGGGTCGGACAGCACTTTTACGCTTCTGGGATTTAACCCCGAGGAATTCCCCCCGGTCAGCGGCTTTGAGGGCGAACCGGATTTTTCCATCACCGCCGGCGCATTGAAAGACATGCTCGATCGCACGCGATTCGCGGCCGCACGGGAAATGAGCCGCTACGCCATTAATGGCGTGCTGTTTGAACGCAAGGGGAAAAAATTATCGCTCGTGGCGACCGATGGGCATCGGTTGTCGCAAACCCGTGATGAAACCCACGGCGGCGAAAGCAAAGATGTATCGGCAGTGGTGCCGATCAAGGCTTTGGCACTGATTGAACGGTTACTGACCACGCGCGAAAGCACCGTTGAATTGCAGTTCCGCGAGAATAAGATTTTCGGGCGCGTGATCCCCGCAGAAGTTCCCGCGGAAGGGGACAAGCCCAAGGCCGACGTGCAACCCAGCGCCACCTTCAGCGCGTTGCTGGTGGAGGGTGCATTTCCTCCGTATCAGGATGTCATTCCCAAAGATTGTGACCGTAAGACCAGCTTGAATCGGGATCGACTGCAAAGTGCAGTGCGCCGCGCGGCGTTGCTGACCAATGATGATTCACGGTCCGTAAGACTGAATTTCGCGACGAAAGTACTGACGATTTCCGGCCGCTCGCCGGATGTGGGCGAAGCCAAGGTGGAAATGCCAATTGAATTTTCCGGTGATTCACTGGATGTAGGCTTTAATCCGCAATATCTTCTCGACGCTTTAAAAGTGGCCCCCACGGATGAAGTCACGCTGGAACTCAAATCTGCGGCCAAGCCGGGCCTGCTTCGGGCCGGCCCCAACTTTCTCTATGTGATTATGCCGGTAAATCTGACATAATCCACTCTCGGGCGAATAAATGTGCTGACGATTCACTTATGCGCAAGCCTGAGGTGAACGACCAGCGCCGGTCCGGAGAATGGCCTTTGCGGGGCACCTGGACCCGAGCGGAATTGTCCAGCACTGGCGATGGTGCAGCTAGCCTGTCCGAGGAATGGCCGGGATTGCGATTACTCGGACAGGCTCCTGGCGGGCTGGCGGTGTACTGGAGAGGTTTACCGGTAAATGGATCGCCTGGGATTGTTTTTTGAAGTCGCTTACATCCTGGCCCATCTCGCGGCAGGCTATATCTAAAAATGTCGCATTCAACATGTT
>JAKBAC010000119.1 GCA_021809365.1 Planctomycetota bacterium
ATCCGGCATCACGTTGATGCCAGGCATCAGGCGGCACTTCGTCCATTTGTTCACACGGTATTGGTGCGCCCCACCGGCTTTCGTCCCTGTGCGCCGGCGGATGCGGATTCCCGCAAACAGTTTCAGACGCTGTATAACGAGCTTGTGGCTGATTCGGATCGCAACGCCATGATTTGCCGGGACGTGTTGCACGCGATGGAACAGGGTCGATCACCCATCCTGCTGACCGAACGCAACGCGCATCTGACAGAGTTGGCGGCACGGCTCTCCCCGCATGTTGCAAATTTATTTGTCTTGCGCGGCGGCATGGGTAAAAAGGAAATCGGAAATATTGCCTCCGCGATTTCATGCGTTGCCGGGAATGAACCACGACTTCTGCTGGCCACCGGCAAGTATATTGGTGAAGGCTTTGATGACGCCCGACTGGACACACTATTTCTGACATTACCCATTTCATGGCACGGAACCATCGCCCAGTATGTTGGCCGTCTGCACCGCCTGTATGACGGCAAACGCGAGGTACGCGTTTATGATTACGCCGATCTCAACGCCCCAATGCTGGCGAAAATGTTTGATCGGCGCTGCCGCGGTTACGAGGCGGTAGGATATAAAATTCTACTCCCGGCTGGCGCGGTGCCAGGCTGGCCCGTCGAAGTACCCCTGCCGATTGATCCACAATGGAAAAAAGAATATGCCGCCAGCGTTCAACGGCTCATCCGGGATGGCGTGGATATACCGCTGGGCAATCTATTTGTTCACATCGCCAAAGAGTTTCCGTCGGGCGCACAACACGAAAATCTTGCCCGCAGCGCGACGGAGGCCTTTCTTTTTCGTCGGTTGGAATCGCTTGAACAAACGGCGGGACTTTTTAAGCTTAACGTCCGGTTGCCGATCGCATTTGATGCCATGGGCCAAATGGAAGTTGATCTGCTGTGCCGACAGGCGGGAATAGTCCTTGAGATTGACGGCTCGCAGCATTTGAACGACCGTGATGCGTATCGCCGTGATCGGCGTAAAGACCAACTGCTACAGGAAAATGGCTATCTTGTGCTGCGCTTTCTCGCGGAAGATATAGGCAAACAATTAAGCCAGGTGCTGGATGCAATTCTGCGCGCGTTAACGGCCCGACAGTTATCGCCTTTACCGACTCAAGCGAGCACCAGACACGATCGCGCAACTCCCAGCGATAATGCCGTATGATTCAAGGCGGGTTTTCCGGAGGTTCCCGCATAGGTGGAAATAGAATGCCATGGCGGATATTCTTTTGAATAGTACGTGCCGGGGTAGGATGCGACAATGTCGCGATCGGGCACAAAAACGGAATCGACCACATGACGGATAACTCTTCCAATACGTTGGCCAACTCCCGACGGCAGTTTGTCGATTTGTGGGGCCAGATGGCCGGCCACTGGGGTGTCAACCGTACTATGGCCCAGATGCACGCCTTGCTGATGGTCTCGGCTGTGCCTCTGACCGCTGAACAAATCATGCAGGAATTGGGGATTTCTCGCGGCAGCGCGAGCATGAATTTACGCGATCTTGTGAACTGGGGAATTGTACGCCGCACCAGTTCCCCGGGAGATCGCCGGGATTTTTTCACCACGGAAGGGGATGTATGGGTGGTATTTCAGAATATTTTTCGGGAGCGTAAACGGCGCGAACTGGATCCGCTGCTGAATCGGCTGGAAGCGTGCCTGCAGTCCGCCGGGAGTGTGCCCGCTGACCCGGCCGGGCAAGCCGATCATGCGGCGTATGTTGAACGGTTGCGGGAATTGATCCACTTTTTTTCGGTATTTCATCGATTATTCGGGCGCATTGCGGAACAGCCACCGGGGACGTTAGCCAAAATGACTGCTATGCTGGAGCAAATGTTGTAGCTGGGGCGGCTGGCCGCAGACCATGCGGCCGATTATCATCGCCATAAAATTGCCGGCGGGTTTAGTGAGAAACGAATGCACTTTGGGATTCGTAAAAAATTAATCGGTACGCTGGTGCTGGTCGGGTTGCTGCCCATGGCCTTGAGCCTGATGGCGATTCTGGGCATTGGCACGCGTAATCGCATTAATACCGTTCAGAATGCGTATGTGGAGCTTGCCTCCGCGTGCGCACATGCGATTAGTTTTCAGCTTGAAGCGGAAGTCCGCCGACTGAGCTTCGCTGCCGCGCTGCCGGAAGTGGTCCGCTTTATCCAGGAGCATAACAATGTGCGGAATCCCGCACGGATAAAATCCCAGACCCGCCCGGCGGCCACAGAATCTGCGAGGCTGTCAGGCCACGGGCAGCCAGGCGTTTCATCCTTGATCAACAACCCCGTCGCCCGCCGCATTCGCCTGATCAGCATGGATAAGCTGGGCCTGTATCATGTGCTGGTGATTAATCTTCACGGCGTGGTCATTGCGGCAGATGTCCAGCCCGCCATTCTCAGTGTCCGAAAGACTTGGTGGTGGAAAATTGCCGACAGCGGCATTGGAGGAACGTGTGTGATCGGCTCGGTATTTTCCGATCCGATTACGGGCCGGCCCTCCATACCGATTATTGTTCCGGTGGTAAGCCCGGGAAGCGGTGTGCTGGTGGGTTTTATCCTGGAAACAGTGAACGTCAGCGCATTAACGTATGAGCTTCGTTTGTATCTGCCGCAAACGCAGGCGGTGGCACAGGTTTATGACCAGAAACTCAACATGCCGGTATTTGTGCTGGGAAATTCACAGCAGGCGAGCATGGGCCAACAGCGCTATATTGCCCTGCGCGGCGGAAACCGCTCCGGGTGGGTTGGGGATCTGCTGGCTGGATGCCTCATTGGTGATGCCACAGTAAAGTTCAGCCGCATGTCTGAGATTATTGATCAGCCCTCAGTGACACCGCGATGGAGTATTATCTTAAGCCAATCTTCCGGGGATATTCTTGCGCCGATTCTGCGGCAGGCCGAATTGGTGGCCTTGGCGGGTGGCATGCTGATTGTGGGCCTGTTTGCCCTGGGGTATGTCATCAGCAAGCGAGAAATCATTTATCCGATACTTCGGCTGCGTGAAGCCACCAGCGCGGTCGGGCGGGGGGAACTGAACATCCGGCTGCTGTCACAGGACCAGGAAGACGTGATGTTCCGCCGGGATGAACTGGGCATGTTGGCGCGCGACTTTGATGAAATGACGCGCCGTCTGGCCGCCAACGTGCGGCAATTTGAACAAACCGCCAAAGCCAAGCAACGGTTCATGGACCTGGCGGCTCATGAACTCCGCAGCCCCATGTCCCACATTATCATTACCACGCAACTGATACTCCGGCAATTAGCCAACGCCGGGATGGCGCGGCCCGCACCGGGCGAAACCGCGGCCACGCCCGCCGGAGAAATTTATAAATCGCTGGATTCAATTTTGAAAAATTCCCGGCGACTTTCCAAGATTGTCACCGATCTGCTCAAGCTGGTGCAGGAAGACGTCTTTACCGTCAAGCCGCGACGCGATCCATTTGACCTTCGCCAGGTGATTCTTGAAGTCTGCGATCAGCAGAGCGTCTTTATCAGCGCGCGAAAGCAAAAGCTTGATCTGGTCATGCCCGACACCATCCCCACGATGCTGGGTGATTCAGATAAAGTTGGGGATATTCTGGCGAATTTATTAAGCAACGCGATCCGTTTTTCACCGGATGGTGCCACGGTGCGGGTGACGGTCAATGTGCTGGTAAGCGGACATGTGGAATTAATTATCGAAGATTCCGGATCGGGAATGCCGGATGAAGTCATGGCGGGCCCCTTCCAACCGTTCCAGACCGGCGCTGATACCATGCAACATCACAGCGGCGATGCCGGCGAAGAAGGCAGCCGCGGTCTGGGGCTGGGTCTGGCCATCGTGCGGCGCTTCGTGGAACTCCATGAAGGGCAGATTTTTATTCGTCCCCTGCCCACCGGAACACAAGTAAGGGTCATTCTCCCACTGAATCCGGATGCCGATACCCCACCGCCAACACCGCAATGATCATAAACCCATCCCATCAGTATCCGCGTTATCCGCGAAATTCGAGGTTTAATTCCGTGGCGTCCCCGGAAAACAAAAAACCGCAGATTACGATAGAGCAGAAAGTAGCGCAACGCTGCACCGATCAGGTGAACAGGTGATCAGGTGACCGCAGGAGGCGCTGGATTGTCTCGGCGACAGCCACTCTTTTGCGCCAGCCTTATTTGCTCTACTGCTCAACTCTCTCCTGTCCCCTGCTCTAATCGGGCCGCAGCCCGATTGGGGCTTGAGAGTAGAAAGTAGAGAGTAGACCGCAGGACTTGACACGTCCGGCGACAGCCACTCTTTTGCGCCAGCCTTATTTGCTCTACTGCTCAACTCTCTCCTGTCCCCTGCTCTAATCGGGCCGCAGCCCGATTGCTGGTCTATACCGATAATCACGGTAGAATGTACCCCTGTACTCCGCGTTGGATGGCGGGGGTGAACGGGCCGGTGGCAGAACCGACCTTAGGACATTGGAAGTCGAGGTTTATCATGGCAAGCAAATCAGGGCCGCGCCATCAGCGCGTGATGCGTTTATGCCTGGTTCCACTGGGTTGGGCCGTGTGGCTGTTTATCATGCTGGCGGTGATGTCATTTCATCCGTCAGATCCCACCATGCTGGCAAGCTCGCCGGTGTATCACACCCAATCAGTGCCGGTGCAGAACTGGTGCGGACCGGTGGGTTCCACCATCGGCTATCTTCTGATGAACAACCTCGGGCCGGGAACGTGGGTGGCCCTGGCCATGGTTGCTGCGATCCTGATGGTTTGGAGCGTTGGCGGAAATCTTACCCAGACCGCATTTCGACTGATCGGCGGAGCGGTGCTGCTGGTGGTGGCCAGCGGTATGGCGAATCTGCTGGGATGGGGCGGAAATTTGCCGGCCGGCCCAGGCGGCATATTGGGCGCGGCTGTCGGGCATTTTCTCAAATTACACGTCTCAACCGCAGGATCAGCACTGATTTTAATGGTGGGTCTCATTATGGGCTTGCTGCTGGCGGCGGATGAGATTGTCATCGCGGCGCTGGTATGGATTGGGCATACCTGGAAAAAAGTACCGCACGAAAAAATCGCCGATTCCGCGGGCGATGCCGCCTCCGCGGCCGCGACAGGACTAGTGGGGTTTTCCGGATCATTGTGGAAGGCTCTATTCTCCCGCAAGCCTAAAACCGCAACGCGCAAAAAGCCCGAACCCCGCTTAACCCTGTCAAAATCCGCATCCGCCTTGCCAACTGCCGGCTTGCCCGTTATGGCCAAGGAGAAGGAGGCTGAAAAAACAGACGCTGCGGCGGTAAAGGGCGAAGAACCGGAATCGGCACCCGTGGTGGTGCGGCGGCCCAAGCCGATTGTCGCGGACATGCTGCTGCCGTTTAAGACGCCGCCGGTACAAAAACAGGATTTGGGCAATTATCGGCTCCCCGGATTGGATCTGCTGGAAGATGCCGAGCCGGCCAATACCGAGGGGCAGGAAGAAGCCGTGCGGCAGAATGCCAAAGTGCTGGAGGCCTGCCTGACGAGTTTTAACATTGACGGTAAAGTCGTCGCGATTGATACCGGCCCGGTGGTGACGCTTTATGAACTGGAACTTGCACCGGGAATAAAAAGCTCACAGGTTGGCGCGCTGTCCAAAGATATCGCCCGCGCCCTGAAAAGCCCGCCGGTTCGCTGCATTGACAACATTCTGGGTAAATCCACCATGGGTATTGAGGTGCCGAATCTGGACAAGGAAAAAGTCCGCCTGAAGGAACTCATGCAACTGGCACATGAAGACATATCTAAAATGGCTCTTCCCATGTGTCTGGGCAAAGATGCCTCGGGTAATCCGCTGGTGGAAGATCTGGCAAAAATGCCGCACCTGCTGATTGCCGGCACCACCGGATCGGGAAAATCCGTCTGTATCAATTCCATCATCATGACGCTGCTTTTAACCCAGCGGCCCGATCACGTGAAAATGATTATGGTAGACCCAAAAATGGTGGAAATGCAGGATTATCGCCAGATTCCCCATCTCATGGCACCGATTATTGATGACATGAGCAAGGCGGAGAGCGTTCTGGAATGGGCCACGCAGAAAATGGATGAACGCTACGAAACGCTCTCTGAAGCCGGCGTGCGGCACATTAAACAGTTCAATCAGCTTTCGCGCGAGCAGATTATTGAACGCTTTCAACCCAGCAATCCGGAGGAAGAGGCGCGCATACCATTTCATCTGCCGTACATCGTGATTATTATCGACGAACTGGCCGACCTGATGATGACCAGCAAGGAAGTCGAGGGCCATATTGTCCGTATTGCGCAGAAAGCCCGCGCCGTGGGCATTCATCTGATCCTTGCCACGCAGCGCCCCGAAGCGCAGGTGGTCACCGGTTTGATCAAGTCCAACATGCCGGGACGAATCTGCTTTCAGGTGCGCTCCCGTTTGGATTCGCGCATCATGCTGGATCAATCCGGTGGCGAATTGCTTTTGGGGCAGGGCGATATGCTGATGCTCAAACCCAATGGCGGAGCACTTTTACGCGGGCAGGGAGCGTTTGTAGAAGACGCGGAAATCCGCGGTATCTGTGCATTTCTGAAAGACATTGCCCAGCCGGAATTCCATCCGGAACTGATCCAGATCGGGGCACCAACGGGTTTGAGTGATGCGGAAAAGGATCCGCTTTTTGATGAAGCGGTCAAAATTATCATAGAAACACGGCGCGGTTCGGTAAGCCTGCTGCAACGCCGCTTGACCATCGGCTATTCCCGCGCCAGCCGCCTGATTGATCAGATGCGTGCCGCCGGCATTGTCGGTGCGTATAAGGGCAGTCAAGCCAGTGAAGTGCTGATCACGATGGAAGATTGGGAATCCATCAAAGCCTCGCAGCCGGCACCAACGGCCGATGAACCCGCCACCGTTCCGGATGCGGACATGGAAGATGAGCCGTAAGCAACGCTCAAATTACGAATACTTAAAGCAATGCCCTTGCTGTCATACTCCGCGCCAACCCATGCACCCGTAGGTTATCGGCCGTTATCCGCTACCGATTTCTTAGCACGGTGCTTTGATGAATTAAATATTGATCGCCTAGCATCGGGCTATGGAGATGTTCAGGCAAATCGGTTTTTCAGCGCCTTCGGCCAATCCTGCGGGGAGTTCGGGTGCGAACGTTGACCGCGCGTTCTCCGGTCGTGCCACACCCCTGCTGGAACATAAATGGAACGGTGCAGCGATGGCTTCCGGCTATGAGCCGCCATCCGAGCCGTTGACTGATATTCCGCGATCGCCATTAGACGCTGTGATTATCTCGGATATTCACCTCGGGTGCGACAATTGTCAGGCCAAGCTGCTGATCCGTTTTCTGGAGGATATCCTGGAAGGACGCATTCCCACGCGGCGGCTGATTATCAATGGCGACGTGTTTGATTCCATCGACTTTCGGCGGTTAAAAAAGACGCACTGGAAAGTGCTCTCCATGATCCGCCACTTGTCGGATAAAATGGAAGTCATCTGGACCTGCGGCAACCATGACGGCCCGGCGGAAATTGTCTCGCATCTTCTGGGCGTGCAGGTGCTGGATGAATTTATATTCACCTCCGGCCAGCGGCGTATGCTGGTGCTGCATGGGCATATTTTTGATGATTTTATTGACGATCACCCGGTTCTCACCTGGATCGGCGATCTGATTTACAATACCCTTCAGCAAGTTGATCGCCGCCATTACATCGCGCGATTGGCCAAGGCACGGTCGAAAATTTTTCTACATTGTCTGGATAAGGTGCAGCGGAAATCCATCGCCTACGCACGCCGCCTGGGATGCGATGTGGTGTTGTGCGGACACACGCACCACTGCGCCACTGGTGCCCAGGGCGGCATTAATTACTTCAACAGCGGCTGCTGGACCGAATTACCCTCAACCTGGCTGGCGGTAGATTGCGGAAAAGTCACAGTGTGCCATTACAGCCCGGATTTACTCTCCGCAGAACCGGCCAATCTCGCTCCCGTCATCACCGCCGCGACCGAATAAATGATCGAATCAGGGCATCACCATATAGGATCTATCCGGGAGTCGGTCCGAATAAGCGCCGGGTTGCGACGGCATGATATACGGCCGCCGCAGGATCATCGCGTCTTAGAGCACCGTGGTGATAACCCGGTGGTTGGTTGGCGGCACCGGATCAAGCTCTGGCTTACCATCCGGTGCTCGGCGGGCGCGTCGCGATTATAGAGCACCGTGGTGATAACCCGGTGGTTGGTTGGCGGCACTGGATCAAGCTCTGGCTTACCATCCGGTGCACTACAAGTCGCACCGACGATGGCGCACCTCAACCCGGTGGTACAGCCCCTCCGCAGGGGGACCAAATGCTACGACCCTGCCTTGTTGCCGTGAATGGCGGGATTATTTTTTTCGCCTGCCGGTTGGAGCGCAAGGCCGCACCAGAAATTTCGCCGCCGCCGCCATCGACAGCATCACCGGCTGTTTTCCATCCGGGCGTGCGGAAATAGCGCCGGCCTGTGGATTGTGGTGTTCAATGACCACGGCGGCCTGAGGCACCAGGCCGCTGGCTTGGGCAAATCGCAAAAATTCAGAGCTTTGATCCGCGATTCGGACAATCACGGTAGAGTTGCCCTTCTGCAATTCCGCCAGACTGCATAATTCCGGAGCTTCCACTTTTCCGGCAGAGGATGGAATTGGATCGCCATGCGGATCCACCGAGGGGTGTCCCAGTAATAAATCAATACGCTCCAGAACCGTTTCCGAAATGACGTGCTCAAGTTCCTCGGCTTCGGCATGCGCGTCAGACCAGTCAATACCGAGAATCTCAACCAGAAATAATTCCAGCAGACGATGGCGTCGCAAAACATGCAGCGCCAGTTGCTCGCCGGCCCTGGTAAGCCGCACGCCGGCCCGTGGCGCATATTTCGCCAGGCCGGAATCCGCAATGGCTTTGACCATGGTGGTGGCGGTTCCGGCGGTCACACCCACCAGGGTCGCCAGCTTTCCCATGGGCACAAATTTTCCGCGGGCCTCCTGCTGCTGCAGCCACAATTGCTTGAGATAATTTTCAATGGTTCTACTGGCCATGCGTGGTGTTCCATCCTACAACAAATCCCGCTTGCATCTCTCCCATCATCCGCTCCCGTCGCATGGAAAGCAAGCCAGGTATGGCACATCATGGATTTTGAATAGTCAAAGTATGGAATATTATGACTCAAAATATCTCTTGACATTTCCCGGCGGCCATTGTAAACTTTTCCTGTCATGGGCGGGCCGTGAAATGGCCGCACCAATTAGTCCGAATCGCCGTGCCGGTGCGAACGGCGGGAGCGGTCGAAAGATTCATCGGGACGGAAAGGGAAGCGTTGAACCGCTCCGCGGGGAATAAGCGTTGGAAAGTATTTTCTAATCATGGGTAGAATGAATCAAAGCTCAAAGCCCCCGAAATCCGGAATTATCTCCTCACCAACGTCAATTGAAATCGCATCGGCCGGCACCGGCACCGGCGCAGACCCGCTGACGGCCGAAGATATTTCCCGCGCACGTGATCGCCTGGCGGTGGCCAAGGCCCGCGGCGGCGTACAGTCCCGTAAGTCCTGGCGCTGGATGCGTCTTTTATGGCTGTTGGCCGGACCGGGAGTTCTGGTATTTCTGGGAGAAAATGACGCTCCCAGCATGTTGTCCTATGCCGCCACCGGGTCGCAATTCGGTATCGGATTCTTTCTGCCCTTTATTCTTCTGACATTTCTGGCCGCATGGGTTGTGCAGGAAATGACCGTGCGTTTGGGGTCGGTAACCCATCGCGGCCACGCGGAATTAATCTTTGACCGGTTCGGCCCGTTCTGGGGATTTTTCTCCATGGCGGATCTGATGCTGGGAAACTTCCTCACGCTGGTCACTGAATTTATCGGGATTCGCGCGGGCTTAAGTTACTTTGGTATACCAGCTCTGGTGGCGGTAGGAGGAGCCATAACGCTTATTCTCGCGGTAACCATGACGCGCCGCTATTGGACCTGGGAACGCATCCTGCTGGGGTTGGCCATGTTCAACGGTCTGTTTATTCCCGTGGCCCTGATGTCGCATCCCAGTTGGCACGCCGTAGGACATGCGTTTATTACGTTTGGCCCACTGCCGGGCGGTCTGCGGTCACAAAATATTCTTCTGATGATGGCGGACATTGGCGCTACTGTCACACCGTGGATGCTGTTTTTTCAGCAGGGAGCCACCAGTGACAAAGGCATGCAGCCGCGGGATGTGGGATTTGGCCGCTGGGACACTTCCATCGGCACACTTCTGGCGGCCCTATTCGGCATCGCGGTGGTGCTGGCCACCGTGCCGCTTTATACACATGGGATCAGTACGGAGAATTATCAGGGAGCACAATTTGCCCAGGCTTTGCAGCCTTATGTCGGCAAACTTGGTTCGAGCCTCTTTGCGCTGGGCCTGGTGGAGGCAGGACTCGTGGCGGCCATCAGTATTTCAACGTCCTCCGGGTATGCCTTTGGCGAAGTCATGCACCATGCCCATAGTCTGAACCGCAGCATCAAAGACGCGTGGCCTTTTTATCTCACCCTGCTTGGCTCGGCGATCGCCGCAGGGGCCATCGTGCTGATTCCGCACGCCCCGTTGGAATTTATTGTTCTGATTGTCAATGTTATCGCGGTGCTGGCCATGCCGCCGGCGTTGCTGTTTCTGCTGCTCCTGGTCAATGATCGTGAGGTTATGGGGGACCGTGTGAACGGCTTGTGGCTGAATATCGCGGGCATTGCAGTAACGGTACTCCTGATTATCGCCGGCCTGGGTTATG
>JAKBAC010000120.1 GCA_021809365.1 Planctomycetota bacterium
CACAGCGGGCGGTACGACAACGACCACGTTTTCCCTGACAAATTTCACGGCCAAGAAACATTTTCTTACCATCCGGGCCGGAGCCGGCGAGATATTACTCAATCAAATTACCCTGACAATCCCCTCATCGGCGTCGGCGGCTACGCTACCGGCAACATCAACCCTGGTTCTCACCGGTGCCGCCGCAATGGGTTTGATGCTGCTGCGGAGGCGCTGCGCCCAATGAATAATGAGCACTGAATAAATTAACGGAATTTCCAAATTTTTGATCCGTGATCATTAATCCCTGAAGATTGTAACCATCCACAGATTTCTTGGATTGCACAGATTTATGCTGGCGTATTTTGGTATCGGCTTGTTCCATCGAGTCCCGTGATAGGACGCATTGCGCGGATCCACGGTTGCGATGGCGATTGCATCGTGCCGTTGTGTCTTGTGGTGAAGTTTTTCGTTCAGTGCAACCATAACCCGCCTGAAAAAAGGCCAACGTTATTCTAGCAGTTAAGTTCTACCTCTCCAGCCGCAAGGTGCCAAGCTGACCCACGCCAGGTGTCCCACGCCAGCCAACGCTCGTATGCCGATTCACTTCCCGTTTTTCCCACGTCCATGGAATTGGTAGATGTCACCATTCCGCGTCCCCTCCCGATTTGCGATGCCGCGTCATGATTTCTTCGCCCGACTCGATAATATCCGGGTTTACGCACAACACCGCGTTCAACTGGAACATGGACCACAGCATCATATCGGGCCAAGACATCGCGCTCGGAGCGTGGTCGAACAACCCCATTCCGGCCAAAACTGCAAAGATTATGACGAACCACACCCGATTATGGAACCCACGTACCCGTTTAAGCCGGGCGAGGTCGCCAGTGGATGCGATTCGCGCTATCTGCTTTCGCTCCAAGGGCAGAGCGACGGCGGTCGCAATCAGGAGCACAATAACCATCGGCCAACCGTAATTCTGCATCACGCACCTCGTTGTTTTTATGCCCAACCCTGGTACCGGTGGATGTCACACTTTCGTATGTCCAAAATCCATAATCTAGCTACGTCCCCGTTTCGTTCTCTCGGTGGCGTGCCATTGTGGTGAAGTTTTTCGTTCAGTGCAACCATGCGGTTTTCCTGATCACAATCCGCCTGATAATGGTACTGTTATTCTACCGCAAATCTCCGGTTTGCAAACCATTGGACATTAACCCGATCGATAATGCTGGTGCCCTGTCACAGCAGGAAATTAAGGTACGCAGTGAGGTTGTGCGGCAAGGGATAAGTGGCTTGAAGGGCAAATCCGCTCTGAAATCCCGCCAAGGGAAATGCAATCCAAAACAGACCGTGAAAAAGACCGCGGATTACGCCGATTACGCGGATAAACACCGGGCTTCCATGCTCCGAGGCCTCCATACACATCACCCATGGTGATGTTTGAAAACTGTTATGGAAATCAGAACTGCTTTTCACCTCCGCCAATAACGCAACGATCCCAAACCAGCTCCCCTGCCCTTCTAACTCCTAACTCCCAACTCCTCGGTACTATTGTCGACTGTCCCCTGTAACCCGTAACCTCGCCAGCCCCGGTGGTGAAAAAACCTGACGTTGATTCACAAGGAAGCAGAGGATATTTCACTGACCACAAATCAGTTGATCATGAGCGAAACGGGGACGTAGCTAGTTATTTCCTCTTGACCCACCGCCGGGCCTGTCTCCGCTATAACCAGCCCGCCCACGCCGCGCCGACGCGCTGATCACCGAGAGACCATACTGTCAGTTGAACCTGGAATTTGGAACACGTTAATTCACAAGGCGGAAGCAGAGGCAAATTGAGGACCAACGATGATCACGGATCCGAAATTTGGAACTTCCGATAATTTATCCGTTAAGCGCATCCTCCACTACCTCCATTACCTCTGTGGTGAAAAAATCCTTCAATCTTCGTGCCGCCGTGTCGTGGTGAACCTCGCTTGTCCCCTGTCACCTCGCCGCAGCTGCCCCGTACTGGACCTACCGCCCAACACTGTTATCCGTCGCCAACCGGCGATTCCACAGGCAGTCTATCCATATCCGCGTCATCCGCGCAATCTGCGGTTCAATCCCCCCGTGAACAGTCGCCTGTATTAAAACTCCGGATTTCCTTATAATCGTGGCATGTTGACGAAGCGTATTATTCCGTGTCTTGATGTGGATGCCGGCCGGGTGGTCAAAGGGGTCAGATTTTTTGATCATGTAGATGCGGGCGATCCGGTGGAACAGGCTCTTTTTTATGACCAGTGCGGGGCTGATGAGCTGGTGTTTTACGATATTACCGCCAGCCACGAAGGCCGACAGATTATGGTCGATGTGGTGCGGCGCGTGGCCGATAGCGTGTTTATGCCGATTACCGTCGGTGGCGGCATTCGCACGTTGGACGATGCCACGGGCTTGATTCAGGCCGGAGCGGAGAAAGTCAGCCTTAATTCCGCGGCGGTGAAAGATCCGGAGCTGATTTCCCGCATTGCCCGAAAATTCGGGCGCTGTGCTACCGTGCTGGGACTGGATGCCAATAGGGTAAAAAAACCGGACGGCAGCGAATTCTGGGAAGTATTTGTTAATGGCGGACGCGTGGGTACCGGGCGTGAAGTTCTGGCATGGGCCAAAGAGGCCGAAGCACGCGGGGCGGGAGAAATTGTACTTAATGTCATGAATTCGGATGGCACCCTGGAAGGGTATGACATTGCCATGACCCGTGCCGTCAGTGAGGCGGTGCATATTCCGGTGGTGGCCAGTGGCGGTGCCGGTAAGCCGGACCATTTATTCCAGGTGCTCACAGCGGGGAAGGCGGACGCGGCTCTGGCAGCATCGATTTTTCATTTCCGCACCTGGTCAGTGCCGCAAGTTAAGGAGTATCTGGCAAAACGGGGAGTTCCTGTTCGCCTGACGCCGGAGTTGCAAAATGCTTGACAGCGTACTTGTATGGATTGAAAAGAACCGGTCGCTGTGGATGCATGATCTCAAAGAGTTTCTGGCGATTCCGAGCGTTTCGGCCAAGCCGGAGCATAAAGGGGACATTCAGGCGGCGGCGGAATGGGCAGCCTTTTATCTGCGGGGCGCGGGGTTGCACGCCACGCTGGTAAAAACCGCCGGCCACCCGTGTGTGCTGGCCACCACGCCCGAAGGCCTGTGTCGCCCCGATGCACCGCACATTTTGTTTTACGGACATTATGATGTTCAGCCCGCCGAACCGCTGGAACTTTGGAACTCTCCACCCTTCACGGCCACGATACGAGATGGCAAGATCTTTGCCCGTGGTGCCAGCGATGACAAAGGACAGGTATTTTGTCATCTGGCGGCCCTGGCTGCCTGGAAACAGATTGCTTATGAATTGCCAGTGCGGCTGACGGTGCTGCTGGAGGGTGAGGAGGAAATTGGTTCGCCCAATTTACGGGCAGTCATTGCGGAGAATGCCGACCGCCTGGCATCCGCGTCCACATTGATCATCAGCGATTCAGCGCAGTTTGCGCGCGGTGTGCCGGCCATTACCACGGGCTTGCGCGGACTGGTCTATTACCAGATGACCGTAACAGGTGCCAATACGGATTTGCACTCCGGCGTTTATGGCGGTGCGGTAGCCAATGCCGCCAATGCTTTAAGTACCATTCTCGGTCAATTGCATGATAATCAGGGACGGGTGACGGTGCCGGGGTTTTATGATCACGTGCAGGTGCCGGACGCAGCGTTACGGGCGATGTGGAAATCATTGCCATTTCACGAAGCCGAATTTGCCAAGGAACTGGACGTTAATCAATTATATGGGGAAACCGGTTTCACCACGCTGGAGCGCCGCTGGTGCCGCCCGACATTGGACATCAACGGTTTAACCAGCGGCTATCAGGGGGCCGGTGCCAAAACCGTTTTGCCTGCTACAGCATTGGCAAAACTTTCCATGCGGCTGGTGCCGGAGCAGGATGCAATCAAGATTGCCGAGGCATTTGAAAGCTATATTCATCAGATCACCCCCGCCGGAGTGCGGGTAAAACTGGAACGTTTAAGTGCCTCGCCGGCGGCACTGACACCCAGCACGTCTCCAGCCATCGCGGCAGCCGTGGAAGCCTGCGAAGAAGGCATGGGAAAAAAGCCGGTATTTGTGCGCGAAGGCGGCTCAATTCCTGTGGTTACATGGTTCAAGGAGATGCTGGGCATTGAGTCGGTTTTATTGGGCTTCGGCCTGCCGGATGATAACCTGCATGCCCCGAATGAAAAATTGGATGTGGAGTGCTTCTACGCCGGCATCCGCACCGCCGCCGCACTGTATGACCGGTTAGGAAAGATGAAATAAACGCGTGATGGCCTACCCCGCAACAGGTTCCCGATTTGCGACGGCGTGATTTTTGGCCTCGGCGGGCGCGTCGTGGTTAAAGAGCACCGTGGTGATAACCCGGTGGTCCGTTCGCGGCACTGGATCAACCACCGGATTACCATCCGGTGCTCTACAAGCAGCGGCGACGATGGCCTACCTCAACACGATGGTACTCCGAGGAGCCGCGCCGCAGAGGGGGGCAAAAAAAACACGCCGCCCTGCCCTGGAAGAGTGGTGCTCGGTCACAGCCAGAAATCAGGGTACGCAGTGAGGTCGTGTGGCAGAGGGTGGTTTGGTTTCACGGGGTCCCCACGCTGAAATCTTGCTGTCACAGAGCACTAGCGCGTTACGGCTTTTTCCGGTAGACATTCAGACCGATTTTTTCGTCGCGGTCCGGCACGGTTACATTGCCTTCGGTGGAGGCGATGATGATGGTCTTGCCGGAAGCGGACGGCCCAAATTCCTTACCTAGATCCACCTTGATAGTCATGATAGTGCCTTCGACTTTGATATCCACATTTTTCATACGGTTCTCCTTTGTTGCCTTGGTCAATATAAAACGTGAACGCCCAGGAGCCTGTCCTGGCCCGTACTATACCGGACAGAGCGAAAGAGCAACAGTGCCGGGAGGATGCGCTTGCGAAGCCGGCTGCTTGCGCGAAACGGGGGCGGGATGTATCATTTGGCTGATTGGGGTGGCCTGTTGGGCGGGATATTAAATACCGCGCTATCCCGGCGGCGCAGGAGATATTCAATGAGTGTTATCTGGATGAATGGCAAACTGGTTGCTCCAGAACAGGCGACCGTGAGCATTTTTGATCACGGGGTGCTGTATGGGGACGGCATATTTGAGGGGCTGCGGCAATACAATGGACGCGTGTTTCGTTTGATGGACCATCTCAAGCGGCTTTACGCCTCCGCGCGGGCGATTCGGCTGGATATTCCATATCAGGCGGACCAGTTGGCCACCGCCATCCATGAGACGCTCCAAGCCAATAAACTCGCGGATTCCTATATTCGCCTGGTGGTAACACGCGGGAGCGGATCGCTGGATATTTCCCCCGCCAACTGCGGCACGCCAAGTGTATTTATTATCGCAGGGCGCATTGCCATGTACAGCGAGGAAACGTATCGCCAAGGCATGGCCATCGTCACCGCCAGCACATCGCGAATCGCGGCGGCGGCGCTATCTCCACGGATCAAGAGTCTGAATTATCTCAATAATATTCTGGCTAAATGGGAAGCCATTGACGCCGGCGTGGCGGAAGCCGTCATGTTGAATCATCTGGGATTTGTTTGTGAATGTACGGCAGATAATATTTTTATTGTTCGGGACGGACACTTAATAACGCCTGCGGAGGAAAGCGGAATTCTGCTGGGCGTCACGCGCGGCGTGGTGCTGGAACTTGCGGCAACCGCCGGGATTCCCACGCGGCAGAACAATTTAACGCGCTATGATTTGTACACGGCGGATGAATGCTTCCTCACCGGCACCGGCGCGGAAATTGTTCCCGTGGTCAGCGTGGATAAACGTTCGATCGGTAATGGAAAGCCCGGAAACATCACCTATCAACTCACGGAGGCTTTCCACCAGTATGTGCGTACGCAATAAGTCTGTGCCAGGCGTGGCGGCCGTTCGGAGCGCACGGGCAATGCCATGGGTTCAGCCGTCCACGGTTTCAAGCTTGGCGTAACTAAGCATCAACGTGCGGCGGCCCGATGCCTGGAAATTTATTTCGACGCGGTAATCGCCGCCAACTTCATCAACGCCTTCTACCCGCCCAATCCCGAATTTGGCATGGCGTACCAACGTGCCCCGGCGGAAACGAGTATTGCCGACTGCCGGTGATTCCTGCACCGGTCGCGCTGCTGGCCGTCCCGGCCCCATGGGGGAATACCCGCGTGGTGCGTAATAACTGGCTCCGTCGCGAAATCCCGGTGAGCCGGCGGGACGCTGAAGGGTTGCAAGGTCCACAACCTCCAGGCAATCCCCGGGAATTTCATCGAGAAAGCGCGAAGGATTTTTTGCTTCGCTGCGGCCCATCATCGTGCGGTAGGTGGCGCGGGTTAAAATCAGATGTTTCATCGCACGCGTAATGCCCACAAAAGCCAGCCGGCGTTCCTCTTCCAGATTCATTTCCGCGGCGTTTGAGCCGAACATTCGCTGATGGGGAATTAACCCATCTTCCATACCCACCATGGCGACCACCGGAAATTCCAGGCCCTTGGCGGCATGCAACGTCATGAGTGTGACGGCAGCGTTCTGATCCTTCATACGATCCGTATCCGAAACCAGCGTGACCTGCGTGAGATAATCCTGCAAACTGCCGCCCGGATTCTGACGATCAAATTCAGCGGCGACATTGACTAATTCAAGGATATTGGCGTTGCGCTGTTCATCATCTTCACCGGAACCGGATTTAATGAGCTTCATGCCGGATTGTTCGATGACGGTCTCCATTATTTCCGCTACCGGTATAACCGAGGAAACATCAGCCTCGGCCTGCGATGAATCACCTGTAAAATCCATCCCAGCGTCGGGCATCTCACTATCTGAAACGGGTGCATCCGAAGCGGTGCCATCGGCGGCTAAGAGCGGATCGAACCGGGGGTCGAACAGAGGATCAAACGGGGGATCTCCCGGGTCAGGCTCAAGCGCGGGGGCATTGAAGTTACCCGGATCATCATTGGCGGAAAAATCGAACATGCCGGATTCTTCTGCCGCAAATTCCTCGCTGACGGGTTCATTTGCTTCTGCGGCACCCGGAGATGCGCGGACAAATTTTTTCCGCCATGAATCAATCATTCCGGCAAATCGGCGGGAGGCTTCGCCGGCGCGTTTGGGTAGCCCCTCAATGGTTTCCGCCCGGCGGCAGGCTTCCATCAGCATAAGCCCATGTTCGTTGGCGTAGCCGGACAGGCGAGCCACGCTGGTTGACCCGATAGACCGCGGAGGGACATTAATAACACGTTCAAGACTGATATTGTCTTCCGGCGTGGTAATCAGACGCAGGTAGGCAATCACATCCTTGACTTCCTTGCGGCCGTAGAATTCTGTGCCGCGGATGATCTGATACGGCACGCCGGATTTCATCAAGGCGTCTTCCAGCACGCGGGTCATGGCGTTGATGCGGTACATGATCGCCATTTTCTCCCAGGAGATATTCTGCTGATCATGAAATTCTTTCAGTCGCTTGACCAGTTCAATCGCTTCCTGATGTTCGTCGGCGCAGACTAGATTGAGGATTTTTGGGCCGGTTTCATTTTCAGTCCAGAGGTCTTTGTTTTTCCGGGCCACGTTATTGGCAATCAAGGCAGAGGCGGCTTTGAGAATTATTTTGGTGCTGCGGTAATTCTGCTCCAGCAGCACAACTTTGGCGTTGGGGAAAAATTGCTCAAATTCCATAATGTTGGACAAATTGGCCCCGCGCCAGCCATAAATGGATTGATCAGGATCGCCGGTGACGCAGATATTTTTGTGGCTCATCGCCAGCATGTGGGCAATGACAAACTGGGCGTGGTTGGTATCCTGATATTCATCAATGAGGATGTAGCGAAATCGTTCCTGCAATTGGGTTCGCACATCGGAATGATCACGGAGCATGACGGCGGTTTTAAAAAGCAGATCGTCAAAATCGACGCCTTTGTTTTCATTCATCAGTTGCTCATACGCCATGTAGGCGCGGGCGATGTTGCGATCATTAAACATGGTGGCGGTTTTGCTGAAGGCCTCAGCGGATTTAAGTTTGCTTTTGGCGTCACTGATGGCGCTAAGCACCCGGTCGGGTTTCATGGAATCAGGGGAAAGCCCGGCTTTTTCCATGGCCTGCTTAACCAGTTTAAGCTGATCGGACGTGTCCATAATATTGAAATTAGGAGCCAGACCCATCACCGGAGCATATTCCCGCAGGAGCCGGGCGCAGAGGCTGTGAAACGTCGCCACGGTTACGCCACGGGAAAGTCGCGGGGGCATGGCACGCAGCAAGTCCAGCGTGCGATGCCGCATTTCTCCGGCGGCTTTATTGGTGAAGGTAACGGCCAGAATATTCCATGGAGGAATGCCGTTGGCAACCATGTAGGCAATTCGGCGGGTAATGGTGCGGGTTTTGCCCGAACCCGCGCCGGCCAGTACCAGCAGCGGCCCGTCGATATGGGAAGCCGCCTCGCGTTGCGGTGCTGTTAAACCTTCCAGAATCTCATTGACATCAACGGCCATCCGTGAACCTCTATTACGCTGATCCCCCGTTCAATCGGCGGGCGACAAATAACGTACTATACACCAAGCGGACACGATGGCGAATCCAAGATTTTTCCAGCAGCCCGTCGGAGAAATCGCCGGGGTGTGATCCCGGCGCGCCGGGACGATTTTTTGCCTCTCGGAAGAGCGTCGCGTCAGAGCACCGTGGTGATAACCCGGTGGTTGGCTGGCGGGCCGAGGTTACGGGTTACGGGGGACAGGTTACAGGGAGCGGGCAGGTTTACCCTAGGAGAGCGGCGACGCTTCCGGAAACTCCCAAACTCCTCTGTAACCCGTAACCTGTAACCCGTAACCCCGTCCGCCCCGGCGGCATTGGATCAACCACCGGATTCATTTTCCGGGGTTTTTTCCGGTTCAGAGCGGGGCGATTCCGGCGGCAGCAAATGGAATAATTCCTGAATGGCACCGGCCAGGTGAATGCGCCGGTGATGAACTTCCTGTGTGGTTAATTCCGTCACCGGTACATGAAGAATTTTCCCCACAAGCCGATGGGCCATTTTACGGACTGCCTGCTTTTGCGCTTCGGAAAATTCCGGATTCGCGGCCAGAAGTGCGTCCAATTCCTGATCACTTATTTGCCGACAGTGATGATACAGCGCCTTGACCAACGGACCGGTGTTGCGCGCCGCAAGGTAATGCATGAAATCTGCGATATGGCGTTGGATAATTTCACGGCTCAAATCAACCTTGGCCCCCCGCTGCAGTTGATTATTTTGAGCGACGCGTTCCAGATCATCAATGTTATAAAGATACACGTTGCCCAGCCGTGCAACATGAGCATCCACATCCCGGGGTACCGCGATATCCACAATTACCAGGGGGCGATATTGCCGCGCTTTCATCAGCGGTTTAAGCGCTTCGGCGGTGATGAGAGGCTCGGGTGATCCGGTGCTGGTTAGCACGATATCCGCCGCCGTCAATAGATCATGCAGGCGGGAAAAATCAGCGGATTCCAGACGATACCGCCCCGCCATTTCAGCGCTTTTCTCAGCGGTGCGATTGGTGACAATCATACGCCCGGGATGCAGGCCCACCAGATATTGCAACATCAGAGCCGCCATTTTGCCGGCCCCTATCAGCAAAACAGTTTTATCATCAAAGCGATCAAAAACCCCACGCAGCAAGTCCACCGCCACACTGGCTACCGACACATGGCCATCTCCCAGACCGGTTTGTTCGTGCACATCTTTGGCGGCGGCAAAGGAACGCTGGAACAGCGTATGAAATACCGGCCCCACCGCCTGAACGTCAGCGGCCCGCTGGTAGGCTTGTTTGACCTGCCGTAGAATTTGCGTTTCGCCCAGCACCAGAGAATCCAGAGAACTTACCACGTTAAATAAGTGTTCCACCGCGGCTTGCTGCTGCATGCGATAAATGCTGCCGCCGGCTTCAGCGGAAGCTACACCCCGGTTATCGGCAAGAAATTGTACCAGTTCATCGGTTGTGGGCGGTGTGGCACCAGACGCGGCGGCATACAGCTCCACGCGATTGCACGTGGAAATAATCACCACTTCAGAAGATGGAAAGCGTTGCTTAAAGGCGAAGATTGCCTGTTCGGCGGCCTGATCGGAAAAGGCCAGCGTTTCCCGCAGGCGCACCGGTGCCGTGCGATGGTTAAGCCCCACCATCAGGACTGATGTTTCAGATGGAATAATGTGTTCCATACGCGAGCTTACCAAACCTTTATAACATGAGGACGAAAACCGTCATCAGCAAAGCAAATCCAACGATACTTAACCAGGCGCAACGCGCGCCACGCAAGATCGGCACAAGCCGCATGTTCAACAGCGACCCATACACCAGCCAGACCACAGCGGTCAGCAAAACTTTAGGTGAAAAATACCAATGCCGGCCCATGAGCTGCGGATCGCGAACGGCCCGGAAAATGCCGGTAAGGGCCGCCAGGGTCAATAGCGCAAATCCCAGCACGATCGCGTGGCGGGTAAATTTTTCGATTGAAGCCAGTGAGGGTAATGCAAATAAGTCCCATCCCGCCCGGCCACGCTTTTTGAGCCGCCGGTCAGCCAATAGATACGTAATTCCTCCCACACAACCAGCAGCAAAACTTGCGGTGCCCAGCAGCACACTGGCAATGTGGGCCGCCACCCATGGGTTATGCGCTCCAAAATGCCGGACACCTGAAAGTCCCAGGACCATTCCCAGCACCATCAAGGCAAAAATCATG
>JAKBAC010000121.1 GCA_021809365.1 Planctomycetota bacterium
GAGCTGTTCGGTCCTGGATTCCGCCGCGTCATCGGACGGGCGAGTTTCTTCACTTCGCATGGCCGCCGCCTTTCGCTCGCGTAGCTTTCGTCGGTGTTCTGATTTTCTTATTTCACTGCATGCATAATACGTGGTTCGCACCAGCCAGGAGCCGACATGCTGATTTTTGTTGAGAATATGTTGCCGCTTCCGCCACAAGATCAGAAAGACTACTTGCGTGGCATCGTGCGCCAGGTCAGAGTCGGCCAATTGGCGGCGGGCGATACTGTAAACCCAGCCGATATGCTCGGCGACGCGGTGTTCAAATGAACATGTTTCGTATGGTTGGGCAGCTTTCGCCTGATCGGCCTGTATTGTTATAGGCTGTGCGTCGTGGTTCATAGCGCTCCCGGAATCAGTTCTCATGGTTATATGGCCGCCGCTGGAAATTCCGGACATATTTTACGGCGATTCTCCATGCAGCGTGAGACCGTGATAAAAAAGTCCGCACCGGATTGGCATACTATAACAGTCTGGGTAACTCGTTATAATAGCAGTGCGATTACTCGGACAGGCTCCTATTGAACATTGGGTCAGGAAAAGAGTTGCCCTATGACTGTAACTTCTGTTAATAACAAGCCGGCGGCTGAAATACCGGTAAAGCATTCTGCCGGCAAAACGACACTTAATACGTTAAAAATCATGCGGCAGTCACAAAGGCCGATTGCCATGCTGACGTGTTATGATTTTCCAACCGCCAAAATTTTAGCTACTTGCGGTGTGCCGGTTCTGCTGGTGGGGGATTCTGCAGCTACGACGGTATTGGGTGAATCTTCCACGATTTATGCCACGATGGATTTTATGGTTCTGCTGACCCGTGCGGTGCGGCGCGGAGCGCCGGAGGTATTTTTGATGGGGGATATGCCGTTTGGCAGCTATGCCACGGTGGAATCCGCGGTAGGTAATGGAAAAAGGTTTCTGGCGGAGGCCGGTGCAGATTGCGTGAAACTGGAATGCGATCTGCGGCATGAAAGCATTGTGCGGGCGATGACCATGGCGGGCATTCCGGTTTGTGCGCATCTGGGCCTGTTGCCGCAACGGGCTGTGCAGCAGGGGGGCTATCGGTATCAGGGCCGCACAGAGCAGGAAGCGGATCGTCTGGTGCGGGAAGCTGTGGCCATGGAGCAGGCGGGTGCGGAACTGCTGCTGTTGGAAGCGGTTCCGGACCGGGTGAGTCAGCGGATTGTCGAAGCGGTGGACTGCCCGGTGCTGGGGTGCGGGGCGGGGCCAAGCTGCCATGGGCATGTACTGGTCTTGCATGATATGCTGGGCTATACGGAAAAGGTGCCGCGGTTTGTCGAGCGTTTTGGCACCGTTACGGCGGCGGTGGCGGAGGCGGCCAGTGCCTATGTGCAGGCGGTGGAAACGCGGGCCTATCCGCAGGTTCGCCATCAATATGGCGTAAAGGAGTCGTAAGTCATCAGTTCGCCGGTATTTTTTCTCTCCGCAGCTGAGCACAGCGGCGATGCCCTGGGAGCCGCCTTGATAGAGGCGTTGCGCGGAGAATTTCCCAAAGCCCGTTTTATTGGCATCGGCGGACCGAAAATGGCCAAGGCCGGATGCCATATATTTGCTGACCCAACCAAAAATTCAGCCATGTTGGTGGGGGCGCTGGCACAGATCGGTTACTGGTTGGACCTGCTGAAGCGGATGAAAAAGGAATTGGCGCTTGATAAACCCGACGTGATTATCCCCATTGATTCCCCCACGGTGAATTTACGCATCGCCCGGTTGGGCCAAAAATTGGGCATTCCAGTCTGCTATTACGTAGCCCCGCAACTCTGGGCCTGGGCACCCTGGCGCATTAAAGGGGTGCGTGCCACGGTCGATAAGCTCTGCTGCGTTCTGCCTTTTGAGCAACAGTATTTCGGTCATCAAGGGGTCAGTACGGTGTATGTGGGGCATCCATTGTTTGATCAAGCGGCCAATCGGCCGGAATCTGATCCGGAAACGCTTAAACCGCCGTTACCCAATGCCCCGCTACGTATAGCGTTGCTGCCGGGGTCGCGCAAAGCGGAAATTGCCGCAAATTTTCCGCCCATGCTTGAAACATTTCTGGCCATACGTGGCAAGTTTCCGGGTATTGCGGCGGCGGCAGCGGCAGCGGATGCGGACCGAGGGTGGCAAATCCGGAATATTCTGCCACGGTATGGTGCCAAAATTGATGTTCGCACGGGCGCTACGGACGCCATAATTCGATGGGCTGATCTGGTTATTACATGCAGTGGGACGGCTACTCTGCAAATAGCGCGGCATCATAAGCCCATGATTGTGTTGTATCGTGTGGCATGGTGGAAGTGGAATCTGGTGGGGCGGTTTTTAATTCAAAGCAAATTCCTGTGCCTGGTAAATATCCTTGCGGATCGTGAATTAGTTCCGGAATTTATGCCATTTTATGGTCCGGTCCAACCCGTTATCGACGCCGCCTGCGATTTATTATCCCGCCCGGACAAGCGGGAGGCCATGTCGCAGGAATTATCCGCCCTCACCGCCCCGATGGCGGCATATTCAGATCAAATGCCTGCGGCGCGGCGCGTGGCACTGGAAGTTGCACACCTTATGGCAATTCGTTAAGACGTGCTATAATCGTTAGCTTGAACTTTGGTAAGGGATGTGGTGAGGAGAAGTGGACTAATGACACAGACAAGTTTATCACCTCTTACAGTAACGCCGTCGCCGGTAGTTTATTCCCCTGGGCCAGCCGCACGGTTATCGGTCCATGGAAAATTTTTATGCTGCAACGATGAGCCGTTTCTTATAAAAGGCGTCACTTACGGCCCATTTCGCCCGGAGGCCAATGGGTGTGAATACCACACCGCTGAACAGGTAGACGCTGATTTTTCCATGATGGCCGAACACGGCATAAACGCGGTACGGGTATACACGGTTCCGCCCCGCTGGCTGTTGGATGCGGCTCAACGGCATGGTCTGCACGTGTTTGTGGGATTGCCATGGGAACAGCACATCGCCTTTCTGGATCACCCGCGAACGCGGAATTCCATTATGGAGCGCGTGCGCCAGGGCGTGCAGCAGTGCGCCGGGCACCCGGCTTTACTGGCGTTCGCGATCGGCAATGAAATTCCCGCGCCTATTGTCCGCTGGTACGGGTATCGGCGCATAGAGCGATTCCTCAAACAACTTTACAGCGTAGCTAAGGAAGTTGATCCTGCGGCGCTGGTTACGTATGTCAATTATCCCACCACAGAATACTTGTATCTGCCCTTTCTGGATTTCATGGCAATGAATGTATATCTGGAAGATAAGCAGAAACTGCGCAAATATATCAGCCGCTTGCACAACATTGCAGGTGACAAGCCCCTGCTGCTGGCGGAAATCGGGTTAGACAGTTTATCCAAAGGAGAATTCCAGCAGGCCGGCACGCTGGGGTGGCAGATTCGCACCGTGTTTAAAAGCGGCTGCGCGGGGACTTTTCTGTTTGCCTGGACCGATGAATGGTATCGCGGCGGAAGTGAAATTACCGGCTGGGAGTTCGGACTTACGACACGTGATCGTCGGCCCAAGCCTGCTCTGACGGCGGCCCAGGATGCCTTTTCAAAATTGCCGTTCCGGGTTGATGCGAAATGGCCGAAAGTTTCCATCGTCATTTGCAGTTACAACGGCTCGCGTACCATTCGCTTTTGCCTGCAGGGCGTTTCCCAGTTGCGCTATGCAAATTATGAAGTCATCGTCGTGGATGACGGCTCAACCGATGGGCTGGCGGAGATGGTGCGGGAATATCCCGTGAAATTAATTCAATCCAAAAACAAGGGCTTAAGCAACGCCCGCAATCTTGGCCTGGAAGCTGCTACCGGGGAAATTGTTGCGTACCTGGATGATGACGCCTGCCCCACGCCATACTGGCTGCATTTTCTGGTGGAAACCTTCCGCACTGGAAAATATGTGGGAGTAGGGGGGCCGAACATTGCACCGCCCGGTGATGCGGATATTGCCGATGCAGTCGCCCATTCCCCCGGCGGCCCGATGCATGTTTTGTTAAGCGATACAGAGGCGGAGCACATTCCCGGCTGCAACATGGCGTTTATGACGCAATCCTTGCGGGCGGTCGGAGGTTTTGACCCGCTATTTCGAATTGCCGGTGATGATGTGGACGCCTGCTGGCGGCTGCAGTCGCGCGGCTGGCACTTAGGCTTCAGTCCGGCGGCAGTGGTGTGGCATAAGCGCCGCAATTCGCTGCGCGCTTATTGGCGGCAACAGTTGAATTACGGTAAAGCTGAAGCCATGCTGGAACGGAAATGGCCGGAAAAATATAACGCCTTTGGCCATATCGCCTGGCGCGGGCGGCTTTATGGCCGCGGGCTGTGGCAGTTTCTTAACTGGGGACGCCGCCGCATATATCATGGCTCCTGGGGAGGCGCGTTGTTTCAAAGCGTTTACCACGGCTCACCGGGCGTTCTGATGTCGCTGGCCATGACGCCGGAATGGTATCTGGCGGTGCTGATGTTAAGCGTGATGTTTATGGTGGGCTTCTACTGGCATCCGGTCGTACTGGGGGTGCTGCTTGTGGCCGCCCTTGCTGCGACCGTTACTCAGGCGATTATCGGGGCGTTTTACTGCCGTTTTGACGAGATCCCCCGCACGCGAAGGGCCGTGCTGAAATTGCGGCTTCTGACCATGTGGTGTTATCTCATTCAACCGGTGGCGCGTTTGCGCGGTCGGTTGTCACGTGGTTTATCCCCGTGGCGTATGCGGTTTCCCAGTGGTCTGGATATTCCTGTGCCGCGGGAATTTGTTCTGTGGAGTGAAGCATGGCGCAGTGCGGAAGATCGCCTGGCTGATCTGGAAACTTTCCTTAAACAGGAAGGGATGTGTGTGCAGCGCGGCGGTGATTTTGACCGCTGGGATTTGGCGTGCCGCAGCGGCACATTTGGCTCCTCGCGCATTCGGTTGACCATTGAAGAACATGGTAACGGGCGGCAGTTGGCCCGCTTGCGAACCTGCCCGACATTTCCGCGCGTTATTCTGGTCATTCTTGTGACGTTAACGGCCCTGGGCATTTTTGATCTTGGGGCACGCAGTTGGCCCGGCGCTATTCCCATGCTGGTAGTGGCCGCAGCGCTGGCGCTACGGGTGTCAATGGATGCCGGCGCGGCGTTGGCGGTCATATTCAAATACATCCGTCAGAACCGTCCCGGTGAATGCGAAGTCAGGAATGATCCATGAACGTGCCGGCTCAAACGGTCCGACCCGTCCGGGCTGGCGCTATGCGCACGGCCACGCGACTGCTGGCTTTGTGCATTGGCGGCGAAGGGCGAACAGCCAGTATCGGTATGCTGTTGATGCTGACAGGATCCGTTTTGGGGCTGTTGCAGCCGTGGCCGCTGAAATTCATTATGAATGTGGTTGCTACGAAATCCGCACCGCCCGCTTTTCTGGTCTCCGCCCAAAATTTTATCGCCCACGTCATTCCCATTGGTAACAACAAACTCGCCCTGATCGGATTGTTATGCCTGGCATTGCTGCTTATCAGCCTGACCAGCGCGGCGATAAGCGTTCTAAGCACCTGGCTGCTGGTTTCAGCCGGCCTGCGCATGGTCTTTAAACTTCGCTGCCGCATTTTTGAACATATTCAGCGCCTGCCGCTAAGTTACCATGATGGTACCACCGTCGGTGACTCGTTATACCGCATTACCTGGGATACCTATTCGGTGCAGGCCCTGTTTAATGAAGGATTGGTGCCCAGTATATCATCGAGCATCACGCTGGTGGGCATTGCGATTGTCATGGTCGGGCAGGATTGGGGAATCGCGGTGGTAGCGCTGATTATCGGCTGCGTGCTGTTAGTGCTGGTGCGTCGCCTGGAAAAGCCTACTACCGAGCTATCCACACGTGTGCATGAGAATGAAAGCCGCGTCAGTACGCGCGTGACGCAGACCCTGGGCGGTATTCGTGCGGTGCAGGCCTTTGGCCGCGAGGCCCATGAATCCAAGCGCTTTGCCCATCAGGCCAGCGAAAGCCTGAAAGCCAGTTTGCGACTGACGGTTCTGCAAACCGCCAGTCAAAGTGCGGTGGCGGTTTTGTTCGCCTGCGGAACTGCCGCAATTATATGGATGACGGCGCGCCGCGTGATCGCCGGTCGGTTATCACCGGGCGATATTGTCCTGATGGTGGGTTACACGGCCCTGCTGTTTAAGCCGCTGGAAACGCTGGCCTATACCGCATCATCCATTCAGGGTTCGGTGGCCGGGGCACACCGGGTTTTTGAAATTCTGGATAAAAAATCATTGATCAGTGATTCGCCCCACGCGGCGGCGATAAAAACGCCGGTGCGCGGGAAAATTCAGTTTGATCATGTCACATTCGGATACAAGCCCGATCAAAGCGTCTTACGCGACATCGACTTGACACTTCCGGCCGGTAGCTCTGTGGCCGTGGTAGGGCCATCGGGCGCGGGAAAAACAACGCTGGCATCTCTGATTGTGCGCTTTTATGATCCGGTTCACGGGCGGATATTGCTGGATGGCTGCGACCTGCGCGACATTACGCTGGCGTCTTTGCGCCGGGAGATTGCCATCGTGCCGCAGGATCCGGTACTTTTTGATGTCAGTATTTACGAAAATATTGCCTATTCCCGTCCGGCGGCCACAATTGAAGATGTCCATGCCGCCGCCCGCGCTGCCGGAGCCTGGGATTTTATTCAGGCATTGCCGGCGGGTTTTGATACACTGATCGGAGAACGCGGCGTGATGCTTTCCGGCGGACAGCGGCAACGGTTGTCTTTAGCGCGCGCGTTCCTGAAAGATGCTCGTATTGTCGTGCTCGATGAGCCAACTACTGGTCTGGACGCCCAAACCGAATCAGATGTTTTAGCGGCGCTTAAGCGGCTGATGGCGGGCCGCACGACGATCATCATTGCCCATCACCTGCATACGGTACGGTATGTGGATCAGATTATTGTGCTGCAGGGTGGAGCGTTAATTCAAACCGGCACGCACGATCAACTGCTGGAGCAGGACGGGCTGTACCGCCATCTTTATAACTTACAACATCAACCGCATCTGCAATCGGCGGGGGTTCCATGAATACCCAAGGCGAGAGTTCGACGACACCATGGGATGGCGGAGCGCTGCCCGAGGGAGTTTTAGTCGGCGAAGATACCCGCATCATCGGTCACGCTGCGTTTCGCAGATTTCGCGGCCGAACCCCCGATGCTTTGGTCATTGGTGATCACGCAACCATGGACGGGGTGCAATTTTCCGTGGGGCCGGCGGCTCGGATTAACATTGGCCATTACTGCTGTTTCACCGGCACCGTGCTGATGTGTGAACTGTCCATATCCATTGGCAGTTATGTGCTGATTGGATGGAATGCGGTTATCGCAGATAGTGATTTTCATCCTATTGCCCCCGTAGAAAGAATTCTGGACGCGGTGGCCTGTTCGCCGGCTGCCACGGTGCCGCGACCCAATGTGCTGACGGCGGCAGTGGTCATTGAGGATGATGTGTGGATCGGGCCTAATGCCACGATTTTTAAGGGTGTGCATATCGGCAAAGGAGCCTGGATCGGGCCGGGCAGCGTGGTAACACGCCATGTTGCGGCGGGCACGCGTGTGGCCGGCAATCCGGCGCGTCCGATGGAGGCCTTATGACCGGCCGCGCGATACCGGGAGACTGGCATCCCGGATACATTCCGGACAATGCCATCGTGGGTGACGGTGCGTATGTACAAACGTCCTGGAGTTTTCATCTGTCCCGCAGCCGGCGGGATCAGGCAATCATGCTGGGAGAAAACAGCTCGATTTATATGGGCTGCATGTTTGATATGGGCATCGACGCGGTACTGAATGTGGGAGCGTACAGCCTGCTTAACGGCCTGTGGCTGATTTGCGATCAGAGCGTGACCATTGGCACGCATTGCCTGGTGTCGTGGAATGTGGTCGTGATGGACAATTTCCGTGCCCCGGAAGATATTCCGTCGCGCCGGCGCATGCTGGAGGCTTTTGCCGCCGGGCGCAACCATCCGCTGCCGGTGCCCGTAAACCCCCGCCCGGTGGTCATTGGCAATAACGTATGGATTGGTTTTGATTGCTGCATATTACCGGGCGTGCGCATTGGTGACGGCAGCATCATCGGTGCGCGATCGGTGGTGGATGGCGATATACCCCCGTACTGTATTGCCGCCGGCAATCCGGCGCGGATCATTCGGTTCCTGCAGGAAAAGGAGGACACCCTTGGACGACACAACCAAACCTAAAATAATTGTTTTCGGAATTCTGTTCTGGTATCCGCTGGCCGGGGTGACCTATCAATTTCTGCACTTTATGCTGGGCCTGCGGAAGCTGGGGTATGACCCTTATTATGTGGAAGATTCCGCACGGTGGGTCTATGTCCCCGCTCTGGGTGATTGTTCTCCCGACGCTGCCGCAAACATAGATACGGTGGCTCCCATTCTAAGCCGGCACGGTCTGGCGGACCGCTGGGCATTTCGCGGGAATTATGAAGGCGGAAAATGCTATGGCATGACCGACTCACAGATCACCGAGCTGTACCGGACCGCAGATGTGATGATCAACGTTACCGGAGCGCAGGAACTGCGGGAAGAACATCTGCGTTGTCCCGTACGCGTCTATCTGGAGACCGATCCGGTCGAATCACAAATTCGTATTTCCCAGAATGATCCAAGAACGCTGGCCACGCTGGATCAGTATACGCACCATTTTACTTACGGGGAAAATCTGGGTTATCCGGATTGCGGGCTTCCCGCAGGGCGCTACAATTGGCGGCCCACGCGCCAGCCGGTGCTGCTGGATTTATGGGAACCCGTGCCGGCGATTCCCGGTGCACCGTTCAATACCATTGCGACGTGGAAAAACAAGGGAAAGGATATCGTCTTTAACGGCGAGACTTACTACTGGTCAAAGGACCGTGAATTTCTCAAATTTATTGATTTACCGAAGCGCTGCACCGCGGGATTTGAACTGGCAACCAGCGCCGATGCCCCAACGCAAAACATGCTCAAATCCAATCAATGGCGCGTTGCCGATCCCGTGACGGTTTCGCGGGATATGGAACGCTATCGAAATTACATCCGGCAATCCCGCGGAGAATTTACGGTGGCCAAAGACCAGAATATCCGGCTCAAAAGCGGCTGGTTCAGTGATCGCAGCGCCTGTTATCTGGCGGCGGGGCGGCCGGTGATTAATCAGGAAACCGGCTTCAGTAACCATCTGCCCGTGGGACAGGGATTGTTTTCTTTTCAGACCATCGGTGATATTCTTAAGGCCGTTGAAGCAATTAATTCCGATTACCCCGGCCAATGCCGGGCGGCCCGGGACATTGCCCAGCACTACTTTTCCGCGGAAAAAGTTTTGAAGAATGTCATGGATCAAATCGGATGCTGAATTCTAATGGCACTGTAAGGCCCCGGGGAACCCAAAAAGAGTTAATTATTAATGCCGATGATTTTGGCTTAAGCACCGAAACCAACCGTGGCATTATTCAATGTCGTCAGCACGGTGTTTTGACCAGCGCCAGCCTCATGGTGCATGCACCCGCGGCCCGGCACGCGGTGCAATATGCCGTAGATGATCCCGGACTAAGCGTGGGGTTGCATATTGATCTGGGGGAATGGGCGCTGCATGATCATCAGTGGATACAGACGCGATTTGTGGTGCCCTTGGATACCCCATCCGCCGTGCGCGATGAAATTGCATATCAGCTTGCGACGTTCAGAGATTTAACCCAGCGGAATCCCACACATCTGGATTCCCATCAGCACACGCATCAGCGGCCACTGATAAGAGCGGCGATGGAGGAATTGGCTGCGCAGATGGGAATTGTGCTGCGGGGCACTGGTATGCAGGTTCGTTTCTGGGGCGCGTTTTTCGGGCAGGATGAACATCTGCTTCCGAGGCCGGAAAATGTTTCCATCGCGAATCTCATCACGCTGTTAAACAACCTCCAACCCGGTGTTACCGAGTTAAGCTGCCATCCGGGCCTTGATGATCAATTAGATTCAAATTATCGCGAGCCTCGGATCTCGGAAGTTCAGACGCTCTGTGATCCACTGGTCCGCCGAGTCATTGAAGACTTGGGAATCAAATTAACCTCGTTTTTGGCTGTTCGCCAAGGCCACGCAGGCGGAGGATCTACAGATTACACCGATGGACACGGATTAACGAACGACGGCGCTTCGCTTAGGGAATAATGAGTAATGAATAAATTATTGGAAGTTTCAAATTTCTAGAATCAGTATTGGGCAGTAATTGCAGTATTGATCAGTACATTCAGTATTGGCGATGGGGTGGAAAATGGGACAGATGGCGGGTTTGCGGGTTTTTCGGGTTGGGGTATGGCGGGGGAGCGTGCGTACACAGAGTTCATTTTGTTTCGGTACGTT
>JAKBAC010000122.1 GCA_021809365.1 Planctomycetota bacterium
CCATTGAAGCCGCGGAAGACCGTGACAAATTCAATCATCTCATTAACACCCTAGGCCTCAAGCAACCCGACGGTGGCATTGCCCGCAGCGCCGAACAGGCCCGCAAAGTGGCCGCGGAGATCGGTTATCCGGTGTTGATGCGGCCATCCTTCGTGCTCGGTGGCCGGGCGATGGAAATCGTTTCCAACGAAACGCAGCTTGATTACTACATCCGTCATGCGGTGGAAGTGGCCGATGATCATCCGGTGCTCATTGACCGATTTCTTGGCGACGCCACAGAGGTGGATGTGGACGCACTGGGTGATGGCACCAATTATCTGGTCATCGGCGTGATGGAACATATCGAAGAGGCGGGCATTCACTCCGGTGATTCCGCGTGCTCGCTGCCGCCCTTCAGCTTGCCGGCTGACATCGTTGAAAGGATTCATTCCAACACGCTCGCGTTGGCCAAAGCGTTGTCGGTGCGCGGTCTGATGAACGTACAATTTGCCATCAAGGACAACGACGTGTACGTGCTGGAAGTCAATCCTCGTGCCAGCCGGACCGTGCCGTTTGTCAGCAAGGCCACAGGTGTGGCCTGGGCCAAAATTGCCGCCAAAGTCATGTGCGGAAAAACGCTGCCGGAACTCGGCATCAGCCGGGAAATTATTCCCACCCAACATGTCGCGGTTAAGGAAAGCGTATTTCCCTTCAATAAATTTCCCGGCGTGGATGTGATTCTAGGCCCGGAGATGCGCTCCACCGGTGAAGTAATGGGCATTGATTCCAGCTTTCCGGTGGCGTATGCCAAGTCGCAGATGGCCGCGGGAGGAAGTCTTCCGACATCGGGCGCGGTCTACATTTCCGTGCGTGACGCGGATAAGAAGATGATCGTTGAGTCGGCGCGAAAAATCTCCCAGGCCGGTTTTGAACTCATTTCCACCAGTGGAACCTGCGCGGCACTTAATGAAGCCGGAGTACCATGCCGGAAAATCAATAAAATCCAGGAAGGCCGACCGAATATTATTGATGCCATCAAAAATCACCAGGTGCAATTGCTGATTAATACCCCCACGCATAAAGGTCCCACCACGGACGAAGGCCGCATTCGCGCCGCCGCCGTGCTGCACCGCATCCCGATCATCACGACGGTCACCGGAGCCGAAGCCGCCGCCGCCGCCATTGTCAGCCTCAAGCAAGGCGATTGGACGGTCAAGGCGATTCAGGACTATTATGCCCAAATGAAACCGACGTGATCCTCGCCGGTATTCAGGAGCTTACGGCAAGTATGGCAGATTTATCGGGAAAAAAAAGCGGTTTGCGACGCGAAGCCGGCGTGATCGGGCTGTTGTATGCAAGCCTCGGCGGCATTATTGGTTCGGGTTGGCTAAAGGGTCCGATGGAAGCGGCCCAGCAGGCAGGGCCGTTAAGCATTTACTCCTGGCTTGTGGGCGGCACGGCGATTTTACTTTTGGCATTGGTCTATGCGGAATTGGCGACCATGTTTCCCCGCAGCGGTGCCGTCGTGCATTTCCCACATTTAAGCCACGGCGCATTACTGTCGCGCATCTGGAGTTGGATTCTTTTTCTGGGTTATGTCTCGGTCGCCCCTGTGGAAGTGCTGGCGACGCTGGGATATATGGCCAATATCTGGCCCTGGCTGATTTATCCCCAAAATCATGCCCTCACGCCCGCGGGATTTTGTTTCGCGGTTCTCATGCTGGCGTTTTTTACGGTATTGAATCTCTTCGGCATTAAATGGGTCATGCGTATCAGCACCACCGCGGGCTGGTGGAAGTTGGCGGTGCCGGTTATCACGATCTTTGGCTTGCTTATTGGTGCACATCACACGGCCAATCTGCATGTGCTGCCGCATCAGATGGCCTCCAATATCCGCGGCGTATTTACCGCGTTGGGTACGGCGGGCGTGATCTTCAGCTTTCTGGGCTTTCGACAGGCGGTGGAATTGGCCGGTGAAACATCCCAGCCGCAACGCAATATCCCCATCGCGGTCATTGGATCGGTGATTATTGGAATGGTCATCTATATTGGTTTACAACTTGCGTTTGTCATGGCCATAAATCCGGCATCCCTGGCCCAGTATGGATGGAGCGGTCTGAACCACGCGAAAGGTTTTACGGTAGGTGCCGGTCCGCTGGCGGCGCTGGCATCGGGAATAGGTTTGGCCTGGCTGGCCATGCTGCTGTATGCCGATGCGATCGTCTCTCCCGGCGGCACAGGTTTTATCTATGCCACCACCTCATCACGCGTTATTTGTGCCATGAGCGAAGGCAAGCTGATTCACGGCTCTCTACGCAACTTAAATCGCTATGGTGTGCCATGGGCGGCCAGCATCGTGAGCTTTGCGGTGGGAAGCCTTTTTATGCTCCCATTTCCCAGTTGGCATACAATGGTCAATGAAATTTCCGACGTGATGGTACTTTCCTACGGCATCGGGCCGGTGGTGTTGCTTTCCCTGCGACGCACGCTGCCCGAGGCGAATCGCCCGCGGCCCTTTCGCGTGCCGATGGCTAATGTTCTTGCGCCGATCACCTTTATTATTTCCAATCTGATCGTCTACTGGTCGGGGGTAAAAACTCTGAGTTTTCTGCTGGAACTTCTTGCCGGCGCGCTGATTATTTTTCTGCTCTGGCGAACCATAACGGGAGAAGGCATTGCCGCGCTGCCTTGGAAACATACTTGGTGGGTATTTCCTTATCTCGGTGGCCTCTGGCTGCTGGATGCCATCGGCTCCAAAAGCATGACTGGAGGATTGGATTATCTGCGATTTCCTTATGATGTCGGTGTGGTGGCCGTTTTCAGCCTGATGATTTTATATATCGCGGTGGATTCCGCGGTACCCATGGAAGAATTACAAGCCTATATTGACAGCCTGTGACTTTAGTCCGCGCAGCGGGCTTATTTCTCCGTGATTGAAGGTCGATACAGGCTGGTACTGAACGCTTTTTTGTATTCCGTCCAGGTGGAATCTTCAGTTGGGGCGGCAACCGCATCCAGGGCCATCTGCGTTTTTGCATCCAGATTGTCAATGAGATTGACCAGAATAGCCTCCGGCGTCTTGGGAAGAACCGCGGCGCCAAACTCAGGCAATCCATGATGGGAAAGGATAATATGCTCCAGAACCATCAGCAGATCCGGTCGAAAAGCCCGCCCTTGTTTTTCTGAAATTGCCGCAGCGCGTTGATTGATCCAGAGCGTCCCCAACGCGATGTGCCCCACCAGCTTTCCCATATCTGTATAGTCAAACATGAAGTCGTAGGAGAGTTCCGCCGTCTTGCCGATGTCGTGAAGAAATAGCCCGGCCAGCATGACATCCTGATCAATATCCGGATAGCGCGGACAAATCACCACGGCCAGTTCCAGCAGGCTCACGGTATGCTCCAGCAAACCACCCAGCCAGGCGTGATGCATGGATTGGGCCGCCGGAGCCAGACTGAATCGGGTCATGAAATCTTTGTCATTCAGAAAAGATTCCACCAGCGCTGTGAGATCTTTATCCTTGATCCCGGCAAGAATCTCCTTGAGCCGAGCCTGCATCGCGGGAATATTTTTCTGCGTCTTTTTAATAAAATGCGTGAGGTCCAGCTTGCTGGTATCGGTAATGGGCACCATGGTTTCCGCTACCAGTTGCAGATGCCCCTGATAACTTTCCACGCGCCCGCGTACATGCACAAACCCCTTGGCCGGAAGCTTTTCATAAACATCCTTGGAAATATTCCACATGCGGCAATGAACCTCGCCGGTGGCGTCGGCGCAAGTGGCTTTCAGATAAAGCTTATTGCTGACTGTATTTCCCATTTGTTTGCCGGAGATCAGAAATGGCTGATCCAGGACATCCCCCTCGCGCATTTGTGCAACACCAATTCTCGCCATATTAATTCCATCTCCTGCGGGATAAATTCATACTACGTTGAACAAAGGTAAGCGATTGATGAAAAGTATTCAACCATTCCACATTCAAGGATTCCCGCTGGGACCTGTGACAGATTCCGCCAAGTGTGGGACGGGATGGGGTGTCCCGGTGCACTCGTTCGGATTTATTGCCACGACCAATAATTTGGTTGCGGTCACTTGTGGCTTAACGGTGGCTTTCGTATCCTTTGACCACGGCTTTATTGGAGAATGGAACTCATGGCGGGTTATAATCCTGGTAGTATTGAAAATAAATGGCAGAAAATCTGGCGGGACAATCGAATCTTCGCCGCGGATAATGATTCAACCAGACCGAAGTATTATGTGCTGGATATGTTTCCATATCCTTCGGGGGAAGGTCTGCATGTCGGCCATCCGGAGGGATACACCGCGACGGACATTGTGGCACGGTATAAGCGGGCGGCGGGATTTCATGTCATGCACCCCATGGGGTGGGACGCATTTGGTCTGCCCGCGGAACAATATGCCATTAAAACGGATACCCACCCGGCGGTCGTAACAAAAAAAAACATCGATCGGTTTCGCGCCCAGCTACAGGCCATCGGCTTTTCCTATGACTGGGAACGTGAAGTGAATACCACCGATCCGGACTATTATCGGTGGACACAATGGATATTTCTGCAATTGTACGACACGTGGTTTGATGCCCGGCAGCAAAAGGGTCGGCCCATTGCTGCATTGGTGGCGGAATTTGAATCCGGCCGGCAGCCGCTGCCGCAATCCGCCGGCGCAAAAAACTGGTCCGACCTGCAAGCCGATCAGCAGCGCCGCGTGCTGGAACAGTATCGCCTGGCCTATCAAATTGAAGCGCCGGTGAACTGGTGCCAGGCCCTGGGCACGGTGCTAGCCAATGAGGAAGTTATCGACGGCAAGAGTGAAGTCGGCGGCTTTCCCGTAGAACGCCGGCCCATGCGCCAATGGATGTTGCGCATCACGGCTTACGCCCAGCGATTACTTGACGGCTTGGATTCCCTGGACTGGTCGGAATCGCTAAAAATGATGCAGCGGAACTGGATCGGGCGTTCCGAAGGCGCGATGGTGCGTTTCGGCATTGCGGATCGCCAAGAGGAAGTGATCGTTTTCACCACCCGTCCGGATACGCTCTATGGTGCCACGTATATGGTGCTGGCACCGGAGCATCCGCTGGTGGCATTGAACGGCCCAAACTGCCTGGTTCCGGCACACTGGCCGGAAAATACTCCGCCCCGGTGGCGTGAAAACAAGAGTTCTCCGCGCGAGGCGGTGGAGGCGTATCAAAAACTCGCGGCATCGCGGTCTGAAAGACAGCGGCAGGAAGATACTTCCAAGTCCGGAGCTTTTACCGGCGCTTATGCGATCAATCCAGTCAACCAGGAGCGCATCCCGATATTTATTTCTGATTATGTGTTAATGGGCTATGGCACGGGCGCTATCATGGCTGTTCCAGCGCATGATCAACGCGATTTCGATTTTGCGCACGCAATGGAACTGCCGATTCGCCGCGTGGTCAGTGCGGCGGCGGATAATCCGGATGCCGGCAAATTGCCTTTGGAAACACCTGGATGGGCGGTCCATTCACCGCACATTGACGGATTGGCGACGGAACAGGCCAAATCCAAAATGTGTCAATTTCTTTCCCGTAATGCGCTGGGAGCAACGCAGGTCAATTATAAAATCCGCGATTGGCTTTTTTCCCGCCAGCGGTATTGGGGAGAACCATTTCCATTGGTACACCTGGAAGATGGCACCACGGTTCCATTGGCAGATTCACAATTGCCGTTAACCTTGCCGGAAGTGAAGGATTTCAAGCCCACCGGCACCATGGAGCCGCCGCTGTTTAAGGCCGCAGCCTGGCGGGATGTGCACGTCCTACTGGAAGGTTCCCCCGGAAATCCGCAGGCCCGCGTGGTTCCGGCCAATACGCCCGGAGCCGTGGCGGCACGGCGTGAACTTAACACCATGCCGCAGTGGGCCGGGTCGTGCTGGTATTACCTGCGCTACATTGACCCGAAAAACAGTCGCTGTTTCTGCGATCCTGATAAAGAAAAATACTGGATGGCCGGCGGCGTGGATTTATATGTCGGCGGAGTGGAACATGCGGTACTGCACCTGCTGTATTCGCGGTTCTGGCACAAGGTGCTCTTCGATCGTGGGCTGGTCAGCTCGCCGGAACCTTTTCGTAAACTGGTCAATCAGGGGTTGATTCTCGGCGAGGCGGAATATACCCGCTTTGCCTTGGAGGATGGCACCATCCTATCCGTGGCTGAAGTTGATCCGGAGTTTACCACGCGTGTTGGCTCCGATGGCCGCCCGGAGATTATCAGCCGACATAAATCCACAGGTGCTTTGGCGGTCGGCAAGGCGTGCGACCCGGCGACGGTGGAAAAGCGCGGCGATGTGTTTGTGCTCAAGGCCGATCCGCGGATTCAAGTGGACGCACGATCATTCAAAATGAGCAAATCGCGCGGCAACGTCGTGAATCCGGATGATGTGATTGCGGATTATGGGGCCGATTCATTGCGGCTGTTTGAAATGTTCATGGGGCCGCTGGAGCAGGTCAAGCCGTGGAGTACCGCCGGCGTGGAGGGCGTGTATCGCTTTTTGCAGCGCGTGTGGAGGAATCTACTCGGTGGTGAGGATGGATCACCGCGGGTGGTGCGGCAGACTGCCGCGGGCCAATGGCTTTGCGGCGGGCGTGAACTCAGTGCGACCCAAGCAGCCGAGGCCGCGCGCGACGCCGCCGCGATTCTCCGGCCCATGCACCGGGTCATTCGCAAAGTCACGCAGGATATTGAGCGGTTGGCATTTAATACAGCCATCAGCGCGATGATGGAATTCAATAATGCCCTGGCCAAACTCACCTGGGTACCGATGGACGCGGCGATCAATATTTTGCGGATTCTGGAGCCATTTGCGCCGCATATCGCGGACGAACTGTATCATGAGATTGCCGGGGCCGATGCGCCGATTTCCATTATAATGTTGCCGTGGCCCAAGTTTGATGAGGGGCTGTGCGTGGATGAAGAGTTAGATATGCCGGTGCAGATCAATGGCAAACTGGCCGGACACATTCGCATGCCCGCTGATTGCGCGGATGATCGGCTGTGGGAACTGGTGTTCGCCGATCCACAAGTGGCAAGCCGATTGGCCCAGCGGGCGGTGAAAAAGAAAATTTACATTAAAGGCCGCATGATTAATCTTGTGGTCTAAGATGAAGTCAGGACGCGCTCATGCAGCAATGGTACAACCGCGTAATAACCGGCGAAGCGGTCGGCGTGATTCCCGCTATTCTGCGGTGGGTGCTGTCTGTTTGTTCCATGATCTATGGCCAGATCGCGCAATGGCGAAATATCGCGTATGACCTGGGCTGGAAGCGCATCATACGTATGCCTGTGCCCGTCATTTCGGTCGGTAATATCACCACGGGCGGCACCGGGAAAACGCCCACCGTCATTATGATTGCCAAGTGCCTCGCCGAAGCGGGATTAAAACCGGCGATTCTCACACGCGGATATGGTGCCAAAAAGGGCGAACGCTCGGATGAAGTCATGGTCATGGAACAGGAATGCCCCGGCATTCCGGTGGTCATCAATCCAGATCGGATCGCCGGCGGCAAGGAGGCCATCGCCCGGCATAAGGCCGATGTATTGATTTTGGATGATGGATTTCAGCATCGCCGACTTGCGCGTGATCTGGATATTGTACTTATCGACGCCACGAGTCCGTTAGGCGTCCCCGGCATGTTGCCGCGTGGTGCGTGGCGGGAAGGGCCGGCATCGCTGTCCCGGGCGCATCAGATTATTCTCACCCGCTGCGAACAGGTTTCTCCGGAGCTAAGCGATCTGGCCGCCGGATTATTAACGCAATGGGTGAATCCCCGCCGCATTTACAAGCAGGTTACGCAAGTTGTCGGCGTGTTTGACCAGACGGGTAACCCCGTGCCAAGCCGGGATAAAACCGTTCTGGCCTTCGCGGGGATCGCCAATCCGGATGGCTTTGTGCGTACACTTTCAGACTTGGGCATGCACGTTTCCGCGGGTTGCTGGTTTGATGATCATCATCGCTATGCACCGGAACTTGATTTTCCGGAAATGCTCAAACTCACCGCCGAACGGCACCCCGCGGCATGGGTTACAACCACCAAAGATTGGGTAAAACTGCGGAATTTCAATCCGCCCGTACCGTTGTGGCAGGTGCGCATTGCCGCTCGAATAACCGGAGTAGCCGGAGAATTATGGCGGCAGTCGCTGGCTGATTTTGCCCGTCAAAAGTAAAGTAGTAGTACTATGATTCATACATCGGGTGAATTACTGGCCTCGTTGGAAACCTTTGGTAAGCCGCGCATTTTGATCGTCGGCGATCTGATTCTTGATCAATACGTCTACGGTGACGCGGAACGCCTAAGCCCGGAAGCGCCTGTGCCCGTGGTACGGGAACAATATCGACAGATGCGGGTCGGCGGCGCGGCGAATGTGGCGGTTTTTCTGGCGGCCATGGGTGCCCAACCGGTGCTGGCCGGAGTTTGTGGCGATGATGCGTCGGGCAGTGCCCTGCGGGAACTGCTGCTGCAGGCCCGGGTGGATGCCGCTTCCGTCATCAGCGTTGCGAACCGCCCCACCTCCACCAAAACCCGTTTCATCGGATTGGCTCAGCATCGACACCAGCAGCAGATGCTGCGTTTGGATCATGAAACACTGGAACCGATTGATGCCGCGACGGAAAAGCGCCTATTAGCCGCGTTGGAAGATGAAATCGCGTCCTGCCATCTGGTCTGCATTGAGGATTACAACAAGGGCCTGCTTTCTGAATCGTTATGTCAGAAAATTATTCTCATGGCCCGCACCGCCGGACGGGAAGTGCTGGTCGATCCCGCCGCGATTAAGGACTATCGCCGCTATCGCGGTGCCACGGCCATTACCCCCAACCGCACCGAAGCCGAATTGGCCACCGGCTTACGACTGGACAATATTCAGGAGGAAGCTGCGCGGTTGTCCGCTGCGCTTCTGGAACAACTGAACTTGGACGTTTGCGTGTTGACATTGGATCGCCATGGCATGTACCGTCTGGAGCGCGGGCAATCCGGCCTGCTGCATTCCACCCGGCCGCGCAATATTTATGATGTTACCGGCGCTGGAGACATGGTGCTGGCCATGCTGGCCATGGCCCGGGCGAATGGCGCATCCTGGAGCGTGGCTATTGATCTGGGGAATATCGCCGGCGGGCTGGAAGTGGAAAAATTTGGCTGCGTGCCCATTTCCCTCGCTGAAATTACCGACGAATTGCGGCAGTTGGATTCCGCCAGTACGCGAAAAATTCTGCCGCTTCCGCGCCTGCTTGAACGCCTGCATTCCCGTCACGGCTCGCAAAAAGTGGTTTTCACGAATGGCGTCTTTGATCTGCTTCATGCCGGGCATGTCCAATATCTGGCCTTTGCGCGCAGCCAGGGAGACGTGCTGATCGTGGGTGTTAATTCCGATGCTTCGGTCCGGCGGCTCAAGGGAGCGGGCCGCCCGATTAATCCGTTGGAGGATCGCATGGCGGTTTTGGCCGGTCTGGAGTCGGTCAGTTACGTGATATCCTTTGAAGAAGATACACCATTGGAATTAATCTCCGCCATCACCCCCGCCGTATTGGTTAAAGGTGCTGATTATCATAATAAACCTGTGGTGGGACGGGAGTACGTTCAAGCCGCCGGTGGGCAGGTGATTCTTGCGCCGATTTTGGCGGGGCGCTCCACCACGCGCATTGTGGAGAAATCGCGCATCGGTTCAAATTGATTCGCTGCGGGGACCGCGGCAAGGCGCGGTGCCGCCCGGTACGCAATTGGCGTGCGTTTAATTTGGGGAGCTTTGGCGGCAGGCAGTCAGCGAGCCGTTGGCTATATGCCGACGGATTGGCACACGGGTGATAAAGACAGGATTGTATCATGGCTGAACGCGCTGTATTTCTCGATCGGGACAACACCATCATCGCCAACGATGGGTACCTCGGTGATCCATCGCAAGTCAAACTGCTGCCCGGAGCGGCTGCCGCAATCGCCTCATTGCGCCGTCTGGGTTATCGCATTGTGGTGGTAAGCAATCAAAGCGGCGTGGCCCGTGGCATGTTTGATGAAGCCGCCGTGGAATCGGTTAATCAGGAGATGATCCGCCAGCTTAAGGAGCAGGCCGGCGCGCACGTCGATGCCAGTTATTACTGCCCCTATCATCCTGATGCGACGGTGCCGGAGTACAAGCTGGATCACGAATGGCGCAAACCCAGCCCCGGAATGCTTAAGGCGGCGCGGGAGGATTTTAATCTGGATCTCGCCCAATGCTGGATGATCGGAGATCAGCCGCGGGATGTGGCCGCCGGAGCCTCGGTGGGGTGTCGCACCATTTTACTTTCTGATCCGGAAAAACAGTTGGAAGGCAACATGGGGATACCTCCG
>JAKBAC010000123.1 GCA_021809365.1 Planctomycetota bacterium
CCCGTTACGACTGGCCCCCACCACCAGCATCACCTGCATGAACGCCGTCGGGGATGCGCTGGTGCTGGGAGTGATGAGTCTGCGCAATTTTTCCGCGGAAGATTTTGCGGCCTTTCACCCCGCTGGTTCACTGGGCCGAAGACTGCTGCGGGTGCGGGATGTCATGAGTTTCAAAATGGGCGAAAATTTGGCTGTTGTGCCCCACAGCGCCACATTGCGACAGGCATTGACAGGCGAAGAGCTGCCGGGACGGAGGGCCGGTGCCATGATTATTGTGGATCAGGCGGGGGTACTGGCGGGCATATTCACCGATGGCGATCTGCGCCGGCGATTGCGGCAAACGGCCAATGTGCTGGATGCTCCAATGGCCACATTGATGACGGCCAATCCCAAACGCATCAGCGCCGATGCCCTGGCCAGTGAGGCGTTGGCACTGATGAATGCGCACCGTATTGATGAATTACCCGTGGTGGATGAAGCAGGCAGGCCCGTAGGATTAATTGATGTGCAGGATGTTGTAAGCCTGCGAATTGTGGAATAGGCGGAATCGTCAGTTTGTGGACGGACCGTGCCGTAACAGGAGTGCAAACGTCATGAATGAATTGGAAACAACCACCCCACCGCCGCGCGGTTTGACCCCGGAAATTCAACTGCTGATTATGGATGTGGATGGCGTATTAACCGATGGCGGAATCATCCGTGATGACAGCGGCCAGCAGATTAAGCGATTTCACGTGCGCGACGGCACGGGGATCGTCTGCTGGCGCAAATTGAATCGACATGTTGCGCTGATTACCGGCAAGGAAAGCATGGTGGTGCAACATCGCGCGGAGGAACTTGGCATTCAGTATGTGTATCAGAATGTCAGCAACAAACTGGATGTTTATAACGATCTCCTGCAGCAGCTAGGCTATACCGATGCCCAGACCGCATATATCGGCGATGATCTCCCGGACTTGCCGGTGATGCGCAAGTGCGGCTGCCCCATCGCCGTCGCCGATGCCACGGAAGAAGTTCGCGCGGTGGCTCGGTATGTGACAAAATTCCCCGGCGGCTATGGTGCCGTCCGCGACGCGGTGGAATGGATGTGTCGGCAGATGAACCTGTGGGATCAGGTTTTGGCACGGTATCAGTGAGGCTTGACCATAACTTCCGTACAGAGAAAATTTCTGATTTATGTTGTCGGCCTGGTGGTCGCGGTGGCGCTATTTGTTTGGATGAAAGGAGAGTTCTTTTCTTCCGGGGCCGGAAGCGGTTCACAAACGGTCTCGCCCCTGACCATCCAAGCCGGCACCGGTGCCGCCAATTTGTCCATCGAAAATCGCAGTCCGCAGGGCGTGCTGCAATATGTGATGCGGGCCAGGCTGGCCATTCCGGTTGGTGGTGGTGAGTACAAACTTCACCAACCGGAACTGCAATTTTACACCGCCAATGGACAGTCCATTCTGGTGAAGAGCCAAACCGGGGATGTGGTCATCGGCTCGACCGGCGGCGGCGGCGCTGGAATGGGGCAATTTGACAATTTCGGCAACCCGTATCTGCGCAAAGGCACGCTCACCGGCGATGTCACCATCACCACGGGGCCTTTAGCTTCCTTTCATCCCGGCGTGACCACACGACAGCCCGGACAAATACAGATGAAGCTCGGCCGGCCTCTGCACTTTGATTATCAGCAGGGGCTGCTTACCAGCCGCGGAACCGTAAAAGTTCGCGGCGATCAACTGCAATTCGACGGCTCGGATTTAACGGTCGAAATAAATTCCGCCAATAAAACTCTGGAAGATTTACAGATTGCCCGCGGCAATCGATTGGTGATCAGCGGTTTATTCCAGAAAAATTCCGGCGCTGCTCCGGCCAATCCAGCCACCCAATCCGCAAACACCACCGGCGCAACCACCCGGATAGCCGCCAGGCTTACCACGTATGCGCTTACCTTCGGACGGCATGTCGATGTCGCGTTGGGAGCACAGACTTTGCAGGCCAATCGCCTGCGGCTTTATTTTCAGACCAGTGCCAAAGCGCCCGATACCGCGGGTACCGGCACCGTGAATCCCGGAACCCCATCGCCAAACACGGTCGTAACATCCACCCCCGCCAAGCCCCCCGCCGCCGCCAATAAAGCGGAAAATCCGCCATTGGTGATTCATTGGACCGGCCCGCTGGTATTGCGCCCGACCCGGCATGCGCCCGTGCCGCTTTCCGGCGGCCGGGATGTTTTTCTACGTGCCACCGGCACGACCGGCAGGCCCGTCATCATGCACGATGGCCCCACGCGCAGCGGCGCTGCCGCCGAGGTAACTTATGACTCCGCCCTGCAACGCGTGACCATGCGCGCGGGCCATGCGATACCAGTCAAATTGTCCGATGCCGCCACGGGTGACATCACCTGCGCGACACTGAACTACAGCAACCTCACGCACCAGGCCCGGCTTACCGGGCCGGGATCATTCAAAATGACCGGCACCGCGGCGAAACAAAATCCGTGGCTCGGATCATGGTCGACCCGACTGGACGTCCAATTGGCTCCCGCGCAAAAGAATATCAGTTCCACCGGCCCGGCCATCGGTCAGGGAAAGTTAGCGGTGAAAACCATTGTAATGACCGGTGATACCATCTTACATAATGCGCAGACCACCCTGCGCGCGCACACGTTCACCGCCCGATTTGTGCAGACCACGACGAAAAACGCGACCAGCGCTTTACGTCTTTTTTCCGCCGATGGCCACGTCCGGATTTTATCCGCCAACATCGGACTGCCGGTTGCCGATGCCAATGGCCTGGCATGTGAGCATCTGGTGCTGACAACCCATCGGCCCGCCGCGGGAGGACCCCCGGTTCCCTATCAATTGCAGGCGCACAACCGCGTGGCGTTGATTTTTTATCAAAAGCCCGCGCAAGCCGGCGCGGCCCCGGAGAAATTTAATATCAGCGGTGGCCATCTGCTGGCCATGCTGGTGGGCGCAAAAAAGTCCCGCGCTCTGAAAACTTCCGGCAGCGACGACCTCGGCGGACGATATACCGTAAGCCGCTTTCGGATTTGGGATCATACTGTTGTTCATATCTATAACATTGGAAAACCAATTAAGGCCGTCGCCTATCAAGTAAGCGGAGATCGCCGCACGGGCACCGCCACCCTGCAATCGGACAACACCGGAAAACAAACTGCGGCCATTTTCCAGGGCGCAGATTGGTTGAAGGGACAAACCATCAAACTGCAACGCGCCGCGCAGAGAGTAACCGTTCCCGGACCCGGCGAATTAAGTATGCCGCAATCCTCCAAAGCCGCCGAGCCGCGCGTGGTGGTTTCCTGGCAAACACGCATGCAATATTCCGCCAAAACCCGCCAGGCCACGTTGGCAGGCAACGTATTGGCCAAGCTTGTGGGCCGGCCGGAACAACACAGCAGCCTCACGGCCCCCACGATGTTGATTCATTTTCAGCGCCGCAAAACCGATCGCAATGCATTGAAACTGGCCCAATTGCTCGCCTCCGGCCCGGCCAGTCGCAATACGGTCATTGCCCGCGATGTCAGCTACAGTAAGACAGGAATATTACAAACCCGCATGCGGTTGCAATGCCCGCAATTGGCCTACAACGCCGTGCAGGGGCTGCTGAAAATTCCCGCTTCCGGACAGATGTCACTTGAAGATTACCGCCCCCCCACCAGCCCCGACACCGCGCAGCAGCGCGGCCAAAGCGCCTTTTCCTGGAATAAATCGCTGACCTATCACGCGAATACCGGCCTGGTTAAATTGCTTGGCCATGTCCGCCTGGTATTTCATCCCGTTAAACCCATTCCCCTGCCGGGCGCGCAGCCGGCCACGCAACCGGGCACCGGAAAGGCTCCCGCCAATCGCATGGCCGATCTGGTTTTACTGGATGCCGGAGAATTGCTCGCCCAATTAAATCACACCGGGCCGGCGGCGAAAAATGGCGTTGATTTGGGCATGGGCGGACCGACGCGACTGAAATCCGTCACCGCCAATAACGCCGCACTGCAAGTCAGCGGCCTGAAACTGGCGGCGGACATGTTGAAATTCAACGCCACCGAAGAATTGGCGCAGGCGTATGGCTCCAATGGCCGCAACGCCATTCTCTCCGATGTCACCGGCAACATCCACGCCCAAGCCCGGCGCATTATCTGGAATCTGACCAAAAACAAGAACAGCATCACGCTGATTCAACCCACCGGCACGGCAAATCTGCCGTAGTCAACCGATTTTTCGCACAATTTGCTATTTTCTTTTAATGTTCATAAGTATCGTCCTATAAAGGACTTACGTAACGGACTTACCCATAAAATGCGATAAGAAGAAAACTTTAATCTAATTTTACTTGACTTGTTATCGGAGTTGGTATATATTAGTGTTCATCCTCTCTGGTGAGAGCTAAAAAAAACCAGATAGGTGGGAGCTTTGGGCAAGATCGCGGCAAGAAAAGAGATTCGCCGCTTCAATTTCAAGGCTCAAATTCGCAGTCGCCAGTAGAAAAAAGTGAATACGTGTTCGGTTGATCGCAGGGATGCGGTCCCGATGAAGTTCTTTCGTGGCAGGGATGCAAAAGAAAATGTTTTGAGAGCCGTGCGCTTACGGCGCTCTTTCTCTTAAGGTTGTTTCTTTGAGGAGAACTGAACATGAACAGGTCAACATCACGGTCCGGAGTTGTAGCGCTCGCCGCCGCGAGTGCATTGGTGGGATTGCTGGAACTGACTACTTCAGCGCGTGCGATCGCGCCTTCCGACCAGACGGTCAGCGACGTAGCCTTCGGCGCGGGAACGTCATTGTGGTCCGTAGTAGAGGTACAGGGAAGCGACGGGAGCATCGGCACCGGTACCGTCATTGGTAAACACCAATCCGGAAATAATGATTACCTCACGGTTCTAACAGCCGACCACGTTATTTCCGCCACCGGTAATCTCGGAGGAGCGCCAGTCAACGGTGATGTCGGATTTGGAAGCCCACAGCCCCTGAATCTTAACCCTTATGTGGTCACCGCGCGCGGCGGATCGACGGGAAACGAGGATCTGGCGATGCTCTCAGTAACTGTGGCTGCGGGGGCATACGCCGGGGTCAACCCAGTCACCGTGGTCAGCCCGACTATACCGAACCCATATTCCGGTCAGGCCTTTACCGAATATGGCTACGGCGACACTGGAACCTCATTTACAGTAGCTGGAATAAGCGGCTACACGGAAATCGCCAACAGCACTGGAACCAAACGATTCCAAAACAACTCTTCCTACGCCATCACGATTCCAACAACTAACCTCAGCGGCAATTACGCATACCAGGCAGTCCTTTGGAACACCGTAGCGCCGGCGAACAACGCCGGCGAAGGCGTGTCCTTCCCAGGTGATTCCGGTGGGCCTTACATGTCTTCAGACTCGCAGAATATTGTTACGGTATCAACGCAAAGCGGGCCTGTAACCATATCGGGTTTGACGAACGATGAGTTCGCCGTCCATACCTTCGGTTTTTCCACCATCCCAGGAACAAAAGTGAATAACGAAACAGCAGGCGGCGATTTCCTCACCCCTGCGGACATTGCTTGGATAACCAATAATCTTAATTCATCCACACCGGTTCCCGAACCGGCGTCATTGGCCATGTTGGCCCTTGCCGGAACGAGCCTGCTCCTGATTCGCAGGACGCGCGGCATTGGCAAGCGGAGTTGATCGCGAGCGGCGAGATGGGACAACCAGGGGTGTGGAGATTGTGGCGAGGCTCGCGTGCTTGTAGCGCGCGTTCGCCCGAAGCCTCTAGGAGATTGCAGCAAGTGGAGATCGAGAAGGATACGAGCAAAGTGGCAGCGGACGGAAACGTCCGCCGCCGCAATTCGTGGACGCTTCTGGTCCAGCAAGGATGGGATTTCAAAAGTATCCTTCACGCACGGATGCGATGGTAACATCTTGGCCGCTAATCGGCATTTTGGCTTCGATTGTTTCGGATCCGCCGATACGCGGCGTGCAGGAACGAAAGTTGCGAATTCTCCGCTGCTTCATGAGGCGGGTTTTTCGTTGATCCAAGTGGTGTGATCACACCGCCTGGGAAGCGTGGCGAATTCCTTTTAAGGAGTAGCACGTATGTGCAATCTCAAATCTTATCGTGGTGCCGCATTAGGTGCGGCGGTGGCGGCGGCAATGGGTCTGGGTGCCTCTGCGGCAAATGCGGCGGAGTCGCTCTGGATTTCGGCCCCCACTTGGAGTTATTCGGCCGCACTGGCCAGTTCCCCAAGGGGCACAGCCTATTTCTGGGGCCTGTCGGTGGGTGCGAACACCTTTTCCTTCGCCTACGCCTTTTCCAACGATGGCGCGGGCGACGCTGCGTACGCCTTCGCGGAAGCGTCCGCGGGTGGACTCGGTGGATACGGAGCGGTTGACGCCGCCGGTTTCGCCGATCCATACGCCGGTTTGGGGATCGATATCACTCCATTGGATCCCTCTAACACAGGCAGCTATCCGTCCACCAAGCCAGGCACCGATCCACTGACATCACCGTACTCAGTTTCAACCTCAGGGATCACCTTCACCAGCGAAGGCAGCTCGGAGCTCAATGGTTCCGATGGAATTCAGGCATTTACCTACAACAACAGCAGCTCGGCATCCTATTCATCACTTGAGTCCGCACTTGGGGCTTCGAACAATGGAGGTAACACCAGCACTGGTGATGTGACGGGCATCTCCACGCTGACAACCGACCTGGGGCTCATTCCACTTGACCCATTGATCACTGACCCCAGCAGCCTCACCACCCTGACGTTCACCGAGAACAACTCGAGCGTAAACCCGAGCAACGTTATTCTTGTCGGCGTACAGGATGCTGCTGCCCCCGAACCGGCGCCACTGGCCATGTTGGCCCTTGCCGGAGCGGGGCTGCTGCTGAAACGGGGAAAGAAGTTAGAAGTTAGGAGTTAGAAGTTAGAAGTTGATGTGTTTCGCCGGGCGTCGGGAGTTTTTGACCGCGTGTGTGGTCGGCCCGGATGCCCGGTGGTTGGTACTCTTTCACTGGAGATTTTTATGAGAGGTAACGCAATGTATCCCAAGCAACGTGCATTGGCTGTGACAAAGCAATGTCTGAAAGTTGCCTGCCTGGGTGTCGGTATCGCGACGGCTTATGGTGCCGGAACAAACACCGCATCCGCTTTGGTTGCGATCCCCAACACGGTCGTCAATTACACCATTGACCCGACGCAGAACATTTCCGATGGGTATTTTTTCTTTTTCAACATCAATGGTTCGGGCTCGCCGGACCTGATGCTCAACTATTCGCCATTCGGCGATTTGGCGGGGCCCGTTTCCCTCACCGCCAATACCGCCAATACCGGATCGGTAACCCTCTCCGGCTTAGACACAAATTTTCTAAATGGCGGATTTCTCGGGTTCATCGGCGTGTATACCAACGGCAACAACACGGGAATCTCCACGTTGTTCAACAACCCGACAAGCATCATCGCATCCGGTGATTCCTTTGACACCGCGTTTGCCAATTCAGGCACCGCCACGGAGACCCAGCTGGTCGCCGATCTTCAAAGTGCCAATATTTCTTCCGTCGAAACCTTCCTTAACAGTGTCCCGACATCCAGCGTTGCGGTCCTTGATGGCTACGGTGTGCAGCTTCCATCGGATCCTCCGGTATCGCTCTCTGGAGAGTTGGTTAATTTTTCAAGCCCCACGGATGGCGGCTCATTAAGTGCCAATGTCGTGCCGGAGCCTGCGGCTGTTGGCCTTTTTGCCGGTGGATTGCTGGCCCTGCTGCTGGTGCCATTGCGTTTATTCCGCAAGCAGTAATTATGGGAATCACGGTTTGCATGATCGCCCGCAATGAACGCCCGCGCCTGGCGCGGGCGATTCATTCCATTGAGGCCGTGGCGGATGAAATTGTTCTGGTGGATACCGGTTCCACGGATGGTACACCTGATTTGGCCCGCGAGCTTGGGGCCAAGGTGGATTTCTTCAGTTGGTGCGATGATTTTTCCGCAGCACGCAATAAGGCCGTGAGCCTGGCCAGTCAGGACTGGATTTTCCTGCTGGATTGCGATGAGTGGCTGCTGCCCGAATCCGTCGGCCTCGTGCGGGCCTGCCTGAACGATCACACCGCCCTGGCCTTCGCCATTCTCCGGCAAGATTTGCATTCTGAAAATCCACCCGCATTTACGGAGATGTGGCAGATTCGCCTCTTCCCCCGGCGCGCGGACCTGCGATTCATTGGCCGCTGTCATCCTGATTTTCATCCCAGCCTTGACGAAATCGCAGCCCGCGAGGGCAAACAGATATGTTCAACGCAAATCCGGATTCGCCATGATGGGTACCTTTCGCGGTTCCGCGCTGAAAAACTCCGCCGCGCGGCCCGATTGCTGGAACTGGAACTCGCGGATCGGCCCGGACAATTATATTATCAGGTGGAACTTGGCCGCACACTGGTGATGTTGGGGGACCAACGCGGGCATGATATGTTGCGACAGATTTCCGCCCGGATGGTGGAGCATCGCAATGACCCGCAGCCGCCATCACCCATGCTCGCCGGCGTGCTTGAGTATCTGATGATCCCCAATGCGCCGCCGTCTGGCCGCGCATTGGCGTGGCCGGAGATTCTGGAATTGGCGCATCGGTGGTTTCCGGATTCACCGCCGCTGCTTTGGCGGGAGTCGCAGTATCTATTCAGCACGGGTGATTTTGCCGGGGCCGCGGAAGTTTTGCGGCGGCTGGTGCGGATGGGTGAAACGCTAAACTACAACCGGCACACCAGCTTTGACCCGCGCATCATCGGCGATGACGCGAAATTCAATCTCGGCGCGTGTTATCTGCGCCTGGCCGAACTTGACAAAGCCAAGGCGATATTTGAATCCCTGCAAACCGGCCCGCGCGGAACGGACGCAACATTCAATTTGAAGGTCATCGCGGACCTGCAACGCCAGTTTTCCTGATCGCCGCATTTCACGCAATGGCGGGATTGCGGGGTGCAGACCGCGGCGAAAATAACCCGGTGCCGTTGCGCTCCCCGCGGATACCGACGGCACCGCATGGCCATGACGGCGCCCCAGGGCGTCATGCCCGGCTGGCGACATGGTGCCACCGGCGCTTTGAAATCAGCCACGAAAGAGCGCAATGGTCGTGGCAATCCGAACCAGGGTTCTGGGGTGCGAGTTTTCAGGACGATCCCTTCTCTTAGCGCCGGCATTTATGCCGCTGATTGCGCCGTTCGCCCGGAAAAATTGTCACGCCCGTTTGAAGCTTTGCCATGATATAAAATCACCGGCATGGTTTCGCGTCCCGGTAACACCGATTATGCTACAGGGATGAAGCAACGATACACCATAGCGCTGATTCTGCTTATAGCGATTGCCGGTATATCCGGATGTAAATCCTTCGGGCCGATGCGCATTAAGCCGGTCACCTCCACCACCGGGGCAACATTACGGCCGGATTTCACCGCCAGTTATTACCGGGTCAGCCGGGATAAGGCATATCACTTTATTCTCGCTTCCGCCACCAAAGTCCCCGGCGGTGAGATTCGTCAGGTGATGATTCTACGGGTATTCTGGCGGCCCATACCGGGTGTTACACCCATATTATCCACTGCGATCAACACGACCATCCGCTACCTGATTTTTACCCCCAACGGCTGCGGCATGTACGAGGGAGCCGGTTTTGTCCGCCTGCATAATGGTTCGCATGCGCGCCGAATGCATGCTTCGCTGGTAGATGGCGATCTGCGCCTGACCGGTGCCAGCGGCTATTTCACCGACGCTCTGGGACCCGCACGGATAACCGGCGACTTTACCGCCCTTGCTTCCAAGGAAAAGACCGTGGCACTGACGCTCCGCATCAAGAGACAATTCTTCGCTGCTACGCTGGCGAACAAACGTTGACCGGCGGCACACGCGGCTAAAGTGCCTGTGGCAGTTTCAGACCAGGGGTACGGGCGGGGAAAAACGAGCAGGATGTCACAAGTGAATAATAATGAGTAGAACGGGTTACGACGAAGATAGGACGGGGGGAGCCACAGAGGTCACAGAGTTCACAGAGATGAGACGCGACGACGACCACGACAAACAGTATTTACCACGAGATAACAGATTGTGACCTGATGTTATAGGGGTAGGGAAGACCGCTTTTATTGCGGTCTCCCCTCCCTCCGAACCGGACGTGCGGATTTGCCGCATCCGGCTCTCCGGTTAATGTGCCCCCTTCAGGGACTGACACGCGAGTTGATGGGCC
>JAKBAC010000124.1 GCA_021809365.1 Planctomycetota bacterium
CCCAGGAATGCAAGCTGTAGAAATGATAGCAAGCGCACGACCCTTTTTCATCCTGCGCGGGTGAGGCTTGGCATCATGGGAGACTAACTTCTAACTCCTAAAGACTAAAACTTAAAATAACCTGGCCATCTTGGCCACCTTAAACCAAACCCGCTAAAATCAACCACCTCCTCCACATGCCCAACCTGGCCACCTTGCACCCCTAACTTGGACATCTTGGCCACCTTGATCACCAACAATTTTGGCTGCGTACCGGTAACAGTCTCCCGCCGCAACAATTTGCATCGCGGGTCGGATGTGCCTACCATAATGGCGCGATCATTGTCGGCCCGGCTACGTCATCGCGGAGGTATCCTCAATGAAATTTTTTATCAAGATGGGTGCCTCGGTTTTATTGGCGGCGGCGACCCTGCCCGGTGCCATGGCGGCCGCCGGGCCAGCCACGCTGGTCGTGCATGAATGGGGCACTTTTACATCTTGCGAAGAGGCCAATGGGCACGCCCTTGGCGGCATCAACACGGATGATGAGCCGGTGCCTCCCTTTGTACATGACCTCGTGCCGGGGTTGATCAATGCACTGGGCAAGGGAATTCCTGCCGGGAAGCCCAGCGTGACCATGCGCCTGGAAACGCCCGTGTTGTATTTTTACCCGTCGCCCGGCGCTCCCAAACAACTGGTCAACGTGTTGGTGCGGTTTCGCGGGGGCTGGCTGTCGCAGTATTATCCAGATGCCGTCGCTGTCGCGCCGGGCGTTTCGGTTGGCAAGAATGGGGTAGTGCACATCGGGCCGTTGACCGCATCCACCGTCGGCTCCCTGCGATGGACAGGCGTTCGCGTCGGTGTTGCACCTGGCGGGCCGAAAACCCTTGACAATGTGTGGACTGCACCGCGGAAGGTTAAAGCCGCCTACGTAGAAGCCGGGGATGGCGAGGTTGAACGGTTTCTGTTTTATCGCGGTGTGGGGCACGTCCGGGCACCGCTGCGTGTGGTGCGCCATGGCAGCGAACTGGCGATTCACATGCAACGTCTGGCTCCGGGCGAGCCGGCGGTCACCACCGTCGACCAGATATGGCTCACCGAATTCCGTTCGGATGGACGTTGCGCATTTACCACGCTTGAGAATGTGCATGCCTCCGCACGAACCGGCGTTTTCGCCATCATGCGGGATAATTTTTCAAAAGCCGACTTTTCTCGAGCTAAATTAGCAGCGCTTAAACGCAGCATGCATCACCGGCTGGTGTCCGAGGGATTATTTTCCGATGAAGCCACAGCCATGCTAAATACATGGCAGCAGTCTTACTTTAAAAGCGGCGGGGAGCGGCTGTTTTTTATCGTGCCGCCGGCATGGACGAATTATTACCTGCCGCTGCGGATTTCATCACACCCGGCCGTAACGCGGGTAATGATGGGTCGCATTGAGCTTGTTACCCCTCGCCAGAGCGCCGCATTAAAGAACCTTTTTTCAACGAGATGGAATCAGCTCCACATGAAAAAGGCGATAGGAGACTACCGGTCGCTGGGCAGATTTGCCTACGCGCTGATAGCCTGGGAACAACGGCGCGTGCATCACGGTATCATGGTTGACGCTCCCGCCCCGTCGGCAAAATAAATTAAAGGAAAACGGCGACGCGGCTAGTTTTTCTATTTTACTCACAGATCATTGATCCTGCTGCCTGGAAGGCACATCATGGGAGCAACAGGTCACGCCGGCGCATCGCGGCGATTACTCGGACAGGCTCCTGGATAATTCCCAACCGAGGTGCCGCGAAATCGTCTTCCACGGCCTGTTTCGGCAACTTCCGCACCAGGTTTGACATTATTTTTCCCGTTGATGGCTTTGAATCCATACCGCCCCGGGCAGGGCATAAGGACGGAATTTTTCCATGACGCCCTGTTCCTCACTGCAGGATAACGCCCGGTAGAAGCCGAGATTATTGGCGGCGGGCGAATCGATTAAACTGCTGGAATCGGCGGCACTCATTTGAAAGAGTACGCGGTTATCAAATTCCCGCTGCGCCGATCGTTCAAACGTGCGTTCCAGGGACGCTAACGTATCAACCCAAGTTAATATATGGATTCCAACCGCCGGGCCGTCACGCAGAATTTCGCCGAATTCCTTGCCGGGGTTGGGGGCTTTGGCCTCATCGCCTGACGACATGGAGAAGCTGAAGTCGTCTTCGCTTTTCCGCAACATGCGATACCGCTGCAAAGCGTAGATACAAATAAATATCTCCGGGGCATTGGGTGACTCTTCAGCCAGCCGACGGTGAACTTCCTGATTGACCGCGTGGATGGTATCTCCAATGCTTCGCCATTCGACTATTTGCACGTCCGGCCCCAGTGCGGGCTGGAGTCGTTCAAATGTTCCGGCCAGGCGGGAATCTGCCGCCAGCCCATCCATGATATAAAATTTTGCCCCACCAGAGGGGTACTGTGCCGTCAGAGAAATTAACGACCAGACCATCAGCGACAGGGCTTGTTCCTCCTGCTGCCCGACCAGCAGAACATTGGAGCCGCTTTGCCGCCGCAGGGTCAAAAGCGTAGGCTCTTTAATGGCGACAGGCTCGCCAATCCAGGCCCGGGCCGAGGTTGGAATATCGGTGGGTCTGCCGCCGGCCAGCAGAGCAGTCAGTTGCTTATTCATCTGCGCATCCGCTGGAGCGTTGCCTTCAAAAATGACCGGTGGCTCGTGGTTGATGGCAGCGGCCTTAGCCCGAACACCGATTCGATCCAGATAAATTTCCCGCTTTTCATCGGGCAGCCATGCCACCTGAAAGGGGCTGTTGGCCTCCACCAGGCCGCCGGCATCGTTATAAATGGCGGCGCCCGGGCGGGAAAGCAGACGCGCCGCCGAGTTATTATCTCCAAGGATAATCTGCGAATCGGCTTCACTGACCTGCAAGGCAATACGCACTGCCATTTGGCCAATGGTGCTGCGGGCCAATCCGGAAGTACCGCCAATTGTCTGTGATCCCAGCAGCAGATGAATGCCAAAGGCTCGGCCTTGCCGCACCAGGCGATCCATCAATAAGCCGGCCTGTTGCGCCAGTTTGTCATCTTCGGAAAAAAATTCCTGGAATTCATCAATCACCAGCAGCGTCCGGGGCAGGTTTTGTGCTCCGGAACTGCGGCGATAAGAAGGCAGGTCCTGCACGCCGGCTTTGCGGAATAATTCGCCCCGGCGGCCCAATTCCACGTCCAGGCGTTCCAGAACGCTTAACCCAAACTCGCGATCACTTTCCACGGCAATCGCCCGCGCATGAGGCAGGTAATGCGTGGCATAGGTTTTAAATTCCACGCCCTTTTTGAAGTCAATCAGATAAAGCTCAATTTGGTCCGGTGAATACCACATGGCCAGATTTGTCACAATCGCATGCAGCAGGGTGGATTTGCCGGAACCAGTCTTTCCGGCCAGCAGCCCATGCTGCGCCATGGCCCGGCCCAGGCGCAACATCTGCAGCCGCGTGGCACCCATGCGGCCGATCGGGACAGCCAGGCCGTCGGCACTGTCGAGCGTCCAGAATTCCTCATCAGCCGGCGCGATGGTATCAAAGGAGACTTCTACATTCTGACTGGCTTTGGCAGCCAAACCGATTTTATCCAATAAGGGTGTAAGCACATCCTCGCCGGGCGGCTGATCCAGTGACAAGGGAAACTGGCCCAGCACCTCATCCTTCCAACCGAAGGCTTCCCCCTTCTGCATAACATTGACGCAATGCGCGGCAATATCCTCCAGCTGCGCTGCGGAGGTTGCGGGAAGTTGCATATCACCGGCTGCCAGCAGATATACACCGCAACGCGCGCCGGTCGCGGCAATACTGGCCAGCCGGCGCAGGGTATCCCGCTCAAAACCAGTTGGAAAATCAGCAATCACGACAAACCGGTATGGCTCGGCCAGTTCACCGGCCTGCGCGTTGTAATCATCAATGGTGGCAAATTCGTTCCGCAGGTATTTTTGAATGACCGTTTCCATGTGTTCCGTGAGATCTGACAGTCGCTGTTCAATTTGCTCCGGCCGCGTCCAGATGCGTCCGCCCACCAGCGCCTCATCATGATCCGCCAGGCGCATGAACCCCGCAAAATTCTGCCCCAGTCCCACAGGATCAATGATAGTAAATCTGGCCCGGCCCGGCGGCAATTGCGTAAGAATGCTGATCATCACGGATTGCAGCATCCGCAGCGCTGCGGGCCGCCCGGTACGATCGTAGCGCACCAGCATGGAGGCGCCAAAGGGAAATTCCAGCATCGCCGGCGCGGTAAACGCTTGCGGGAATTCCAGCTTTACCGCATCACCTTTAACACCGGCAGCCACGGCCTTTTTGAGGTCCACCACAAACTCACCGAAGCGGATGACTTTCGGAAACAGGTTGGACGGCGTCCAGTTTTCCCAGGACTGCGGGGCGGGCGGGTTACCATTCTCTACCTTAGACGCATGTCCATTTGTGTGTTCATCAGGCGAGGCCGTCTGCGTGTGCGCCAACCCGCTTTTCAACCGGTTTTTCAAATCCACCATGGACTGATCATAGCGCCGCCGATTTTCCGCCAGAGAGTCATCGTATCGACGTTGAGCCGCGAGAACATCGGCATCATGCTGCTGCTGCAGGGCCTGATTTTGAGAATCGCTCTGCTCTTGGGCGGCCCCGACAGCGGCGGCGCGGTGCGCTTCACTATCAGCTTTGCTCTTATCGAACTGCTGTTGTGATTCCTGATGCTGCCCGGCGCGGCGGCCCTCAATGGTTTGTGCAGCTCCGACGGCCTTTTGTTTCAGGTCCTGCAACTCGCGTAACGCTCTGTTGCGCGTGTCGGCAAAGTAGGCCTCATGCCGCTGGGCTACCAGTTCCGCGTGTTCCTTGGCCGCCTGTCTCGCTGCAGCAATGGCGGCATTCAGCGGTTGATTGATCGCCAGCAAGTTGGCTTTAGCCCACGAGCGCAGCACGAGTCCCAGAATAACCGCACCCACCAAGGCCCCCCCCACCGCCATGGCAATCACGTTGACCTGCACCGGGGCCGAACCGGACAGGCCGTAAGCCACTCCCGCAGATGCTGCACACAGCAATACCAGAAAGATCCATGGCGTAACGCCGTAAACCAGCCGTGGCAGCAACAATCCGCGCAGGGCGGCCAATTCTCTCCGGGCTGATTCCAATTGCGTGACCATCGCGGCCCGCAGGTCCTGACCGGCAAGTGCCGCAGCGCCCGGCGTTTCCGCTGGCGGCGGCGGGCGACGGAAACAGCGGGCCATCAAAGCCGCTGCGGATTGCGCTACTTCTGACAGAGCCTGTTCATGCTCCTGGAACACTTTGCTTAGCTCTTCATCTTCCGCACGGATCTGATTGCGTGCTGTTTCAACTTCTCCTTCGGCCAGCCATTTAGCTTCTTCGATCTGATTGCGGACTTTTCGCTGGGCCTCGGTATGTTCCCATTTCATGCCCGCTTGCGCCTGATTATATTCTTCCGCACACTGGACCAGACGCTCCTGATAATCGGCGGCAATTTTCTCCAGGGTGCGTTCACGTTGCGCAGCGAGTTTTTCAACCTCTGTTGAATATTGGCTCTCGATTTGCGTCAGTGTGTTGTTGAGATCTTTTTTGGCCTGATCATTGGCGCCGCGAAATTGCCGCAAAAATTGCCCTTCCTGCGTGGCACACTGGACAGCCAGAGCCAGCAGATCGCGCAAAATGGTTCTCTGCGTGTCCCGCTGAGGACATGGGGCACCATGCTTTTGCGGCAAGGAGGAAACGGGTGGATCAGACTGCGGATGTAACTGGGTCATGGGTATTAAAGCCTCACCACGAATTTACTGACAATCGCGACGCACCTGTGTAAGCACCATGGCGATATGCTCCATGGCGTTAGCGGCCGCGTGGAGGTCGGTAGCCAGCGGTTCAAGAAATTTCTTTTCAAAACGGGCGCTGGCCTCATCATTCCAGCCGAATTTCACTTCCTCCCAGCTTAGCTGCAGGTGATTCAGTGCCTTGCCCAGTTGCCCGCGTCCTTCATAAACGCCCATAAAATAGCCCGCCTTGTACTTGCACCATTTTTCAACTTCGCAGCGACAGGCTGGTACGTTTACTTTCGCTGCGTGCCGACATCCCGCCCCTGGGGGTCTTTAATCTCTGCGGTTCCCTGAGCATTCAATATAACCGAAAAGCCCACCGGGAGTTTCAGAATTTTAAGCCACTCCGGAGTTACTTGTTCAATCTCGGCCAGTGTAATCGACCGCCATGGGCCGGGGGCTTTATCCAGCGGAGCAAGGCTCCAGCCCGTGTCATCAGGTGATAGCGGCTGGCTGTGCACCAGCATCAGCATGCGCGATTCGTTATTCGTTGATGGCGCGAAAGTTACTTTCGCCTCCCCATTTAACGTTCCGCCATCATGGATAAGCGCGTCAAGGGCGTTCCGCTGCGGATCAGTTAATTTCGGTGTGGAAAAGGGCCAATCTTTTTGCGGCAATGCCGTGCGACGCTCGTCGGGGCTGGGAAGTACCGGTTCATTTTCAGCGCGCTTAGCGGCCTGATCTTCCGGCCCTTGCGCTCCGCGGGACATCACCGCGCCATCCGTTGCAGGGACAGCCGTAAACTGCCCGGCGTTTTCAGAACTCACACTGCCGGGGCTTGCAATTGCGGCGTATGCCTGCAATTCGGCGACCAGCCGTTCCAGATGGGCTACGCCCGCGGGCACCAGCGATTCCACGCTGGTGGCAAGGCGCTGCAGAGAACCTTTATAGAGTTCCACTTCCTTTTGTAACGCCCGCGTCCAGCGCCGCACATTGGCCAACTTCTGTTCGGCCTCGGTCAATCGGATCACGGCGCGTTGTAATTCTTTTTGCTCCTCAATGGCGGATAGCGGCCTTCCGGAATGATCCTTAAAAAGTTTCTTCATACGAACCGCCTCTTTGGCCCGTTCAACGGCGGTTTGGCGTTTGCGTGTTTGATCTTTCCAGAAGCTTTCCTGTTCAATTTCCAGCCAGAGCATGGTGCGGCGAAGCTCGGAATCCGCATCTTCCAGGGCGGCATTGGCCGTGGCCTGAAACTTCCACAGCACCGCCTGAAAGCCGGTCAGCAAATCCACAGATTCAACGCGAGCGCTCTCGGCCATATTCTGTCCTATCGCTCGTTAAGATATTTTTCTATATGCTGAGCTTTTTTCATCAGAACCTTGGCATGTTCGGTGGAGGACTCCATGAAGCGTCCAAGAAACTGGGCCGCCTGATCAAAGGTTTCAGCAAATTTCTGCTGCTCCTGATCGCGCCAGCTTGATTCCAGAGACCGCAGGCGGGAATTTAATCCCGACATCAGCCCTTCCAGATCATTATTAAACTGCATCAGCCCCTGCGCAAACCGCCGCAACTCCGCCGGATCAACACTCGCTTTGGCCATAGGATTCATCTCCGTCTATGCCCACCCGTCCAATTCCAGCCCATAGCTTACCATTGAAGCCAGCCGACACCAAGGAGTTTATTCGCTAATTGCCATTTGGCCCGTGCGGTCCATCCCTGATGGGTTTTATGTCGGTGACGGTCACGGAACAACTCACGGAAACCTGCCAATACCCCGCAATTAGCGGCGTAAACGTCAGTGTCGCACTCGACGATGTTGACGGCTGCGTCGGGCTTATGGAACCAGTATAACTGCCCGATGGCGCGGAGCCAAAGGTGTCGGCCTGTAGGGCCTTGTACTGCACATTGGCAACTGGCCAATCATATTGCGCGGAAAGGTCGCCCTCCGACACGCCCGCGTGTGGAAAATACTCGTGCCGTCGTCAGCGCGATAGAACGGTTATTTTTCTCCATGGTGACCACGTATGCGTATTCGCCAATTCCACCCGGACGCGGTAAACCCCCGGAAGGCTCATGTCGTATTGGCAACTCAAGTTGATTGGCTCGGCGTACTTGTACGCCATATCAGGTCTAAGCGCGTATTCGCGCTGTTTGAGGTGCCCCGGCGGATGCTTCGTAATCCACCGCCCGTAGGCGGTTCTGCGCGGGGCCGCTACCTGCGTGACAACCTCGTGTGGCTTGGGTGTTCCGACCCGCGCCACGCGGTCTAGGGAAGTAGGCCCCTGGACCTGGATTGCCCGGAAATCGAGAAAAGGATTGCCAGTGAGCCGCTCTATCGCCGGGTTGCGGCCTTTGTGAACAAACAGTGCGCGGACAACGATTGGCCCCGGCCCCTTGACAGTCGGCCCCACTAATTCGACATGCAGCCCGGGCGTCATTACGGGAGCAAATTTCGCCACTGAGCCATGTGTCAGCATTAAGGCCGCGGACCGTAGCCTGTGGTATGGGGCGTCCACTGCCACTGAAATGAAGTTGCTCATAATCGGCTTCCACCTGCGCGCCCTCGGGGCGAGCGTACGCGCTTCCCATGGTGCCGGGAGGTAAAAGTGCTGTCCGATCGAAACGGCGTGGCCGTTTTGCCAAACCTTCTTTCGGACCAAATAGAGCCCCTGCCGCGTAGCAATCGCCAGTCGATACTTTCCGGGCCTTGTCATGTCGTAATAGCTTGCGGGCGAATAGCCCCGAAGCCAAGCCACGCTGTTACCGGCCGGGACGACCGGGGTTGACTCCAACGTCTTGCTGCCCGGCAATAGCGACACAACATTGTGTCGGCCGTTGGCGTTGTGGAGAACACGCCCACCGGGTCCTCCTGAGGCATCAGATAACCGTACATAAAATCGGGCAAGCGCAACGTGTCCGAAGCCAAGCGCGTCCAATTGCAGCGGCAAGGGTGAGCGGTTGATAAGCTGCAGCCGGGTCCATAGCACCGAACCGGAAACGCAACTCCGGGCGCACGCCAAGTGCATGCGCACCACAGGTCTCTTCGGCTGGCCTGCGTGTGCCCGGGCCAGACAGAGCCATGCCGGCAAGATCGCTAATAAAATCGCCATCACCCGCCACCGAAAAACGGAACTTAAACACATCATTCTTACTCCTTGAGTCTTCAAAAATAAGGCCTATGGAATTGCCTATTTTGGTGGCAAGCCTTCGCTGCCGTTCGTGTAAACTGTTGTCCACACCGGATACACGTCTATCGGGCTGGCGGGGGCGTTGCCGGCTGTCGCAGGGGTTGCTCCCGCAAACGACCAGGATTGTTCGGCCGCGCTGTAGGTTGCGGTACCGCCCCAACTCCAAGGGGAATTGGCCAAAGGCACGTCGATGGAACCGGAAGCAGCCGGGCGGTACATGACCCACATCGTGGGATTGTCGTTGACCGTGACCGGCGAGTAATTGACGCTACCCGCGAGGCCGTCCGTCGGAACTTGGGGGCCATCCACGGTGCTGTCGACGCCAGCGGATTGGTTGTTGCCGCTATAGGGGTCGCCGTTGTCTAAGGCCGTTTCCGCAAATGACCAGTCCTGAACCCCATTCAGGCCCGTGTATGCGTGATCGAACTGGTAGACCTGTACAAAATAGGTGTGTCCCTTGAAGGTGGTGCTGTTGACGGCCGGGTGCTTGAATAAAATTCCCGCTTGGGAATCGGACGTGAAGCTTGGCTGCGACACTGCGCCGGTCTGCTGTAGGTATAACACTCCGTCAGGGCCGCCGGAAATGGGATCTGTCATTACGCGCGTCGGGTACTGATAATCCGCCGTGAGCGTGGTGGTCGGCCCCGCAACATTGAAGGTCGTATGCACCGGCGGGACACTAAAACCGTTTTTCGTCGTCACGCCCGCTTCGAGGCTATCGGTTTTCGTGTAATAATAGGGGCCGAACGCATTTCCGGGATCGTTATCCGCATTTAGCGTCGCAACGGAGGCGCTGGTTGCGGTCGCGGTATACCCCGAAATTGCCGCGGCACCATTTCCCCCCGCCCCGGAGATGGTCCAAGCGAACATGCTGGCAAGGTCGGAGGGTTCCCAAATTACGCCAAGATTAATCGGCCAGCCAGCGTGAACATCTTGGAATTCGTTAGTCACCACCGTGCCGTTGTCGGAGCCGCCGACCAACGGCCCAGTGTAGGTGATGTCCAGTGTATAGCTGGTCAAATCTTCCGGCCCGGCGTTGGCCCTGCCGCCCCAATACTGGTTGGTTTTGGTATCGGTGACGGTCACGGAACAACTCACTGAAACTGCCCAGTACCCTGCGATCAGCGGGGTAAACGTCAGCGTCGCGTTCGACGATGTCGAAGGCTGCGTCGGGCTTATGGAATCAGTATAACTGCCCGACGGCGCGGAGCCAAAGGAGTCGGCCTGCAGGGCCTTGTATTGCA
>JAKBAC010000125.1 GCA_021809365.1 Planctomycetota bacterium
CGCTTCATTTCGCGCGGGAATCAGAACCGATACTGCAGCGGCAGGCCGTTGCGACCCAATCGGCGGCGGTGCCTGGAATAAGAAAAAATTGATCGTCAGCAGCACGGCCGGAATACCCGCGAGGATTAATGCCATCATCACCAGTGTCGGCAGCATTATAGACGGTCCTGTTCTGCATGACTTGCGGAACCGGACACCGGCTTTTTTCCGCCCAGGCGCCGGCGTAAGTCATAAATCCCCCCGGTGCCTGACCGGCCTTTTAACAGCATGGTAAAACCTTCTTCTGATCGCAGAACGGCTTTGGCCCGCAACATATTTTGCCGCACTTCCAATTCGGAAGCGAGAAGTTCGGTCCATTGTGCCGCAGTTTTATCCTCATAGGATGCGGGGTTGATCTCGGCGCCGATGGAAAGCAACGCCTCGGGCAGGCGGTCCTGCCAGAAAATATATTCAACCGCCATGGGTACAAAACGAATCGGGCGAATATCTCTGGCCAGATGGCCCAGACCGGGTTTGATCGTAACCGGACGAACCAGAGCATCCACAAAATCCCCCTGCGGCGTTACCCAGAGAATGGCATTATTTTGTTGCAACACATTCCGGCTGGCCTGCAAAAATTCCGCAGCGCCACGGGCTGTGTTTTTATGGACGGGGAAAAAGCCCAGTTTCCGCATGACAGGATATTGCGCAAGGGATTGGGCATCGATAGGACAATAGTGTTTATGGCGCGGATAAAATTGGCACGCTATCACAGCCCCCAGCAACGGGTCCCACCAGGAGGGATGATTCAAATAAATAACCGTGGGGGTAACAGCCTGGGGGATGATGCTTTGGGCATCCAGCCGCACGGCATGAAAGGCCTTGCGCACAAAGCGCGGGATGTACCATCGGGCCATAGCCGCCACGATCGGGCTATAGACCGGAAGCGGTAAATCGTTCATCGGTAACTCCGCCTAGGCAGCCGGTAGCTCACGCTGATCTTCACGCAGGCCCTGATTTCGCCATAAAATTCCTCGCCCTGACACACTTTCAGGTTTGCTGCCACCGAAACATCCCAATTCATGTAAGCCTTCCACGCATTTATTACCGCCGATTAGTTTAGTCGCATTGCCGCAAGATGTCTTGGATGGCGGGCAGCCCCAGGGTGGGACGTTTTGCAAGTGTTCCGCCCGTACGGTGCCGCAATCGTCTGCTTGACGCACGTCGAGAATGGGGAACTTTGCCGTTTACCGATCCCAAACGGTGGTGAACCGCGGATTACGCGGATACCAATCGGGCTGCGGCCCGATTAGAGCAGGTGTGGGTAGAACAGGTGAAAGTAGAGCAAATAAGGATAGAACGTGAGAGCGGCTGCCGCCGAAACGGAAGGCCCGACGTTTATCCGCGTCTTTTTTACAGTCTGTTGTGAATTGCATGCCGACCACCGGGTTATCACCACGGTGCTCCATGACGCGATGCTCACCGAGAGCACCGGATGATAATCCGGTGGTTGATCCAGTGCCGCCAACCAACCACCGGGTTATCACCACGGTGCCATGACGCGATGCTCACCGAGAGCACCGGATGATAATCCGGTGGTTGATCCGGTGCCGCCAACCAACCACCGGGTTATCACCACGGTGCTCTAACGCGATGTTCACCGAGAGCACCGGATGATTAATCCGGTGGTTGATCCAGTGCCGCCAACCAACCACCGGGTTATCACCACGGTGCTCTGTGACGCTACGCCCGCCGGGCACCGGATGGCGGAGCCGCTGGAAGGAATGCAACTATAAAAAAAGCAGCCTGGGCCTTTTATTCGGCCCAGGCTGCGGGGTTGTTTGTTAACCGGAACCACGGTGGCTGGTTTTGACGCCTTTCAGGAAATATTTCTGGAAGCTCGTGCAGCTCCGCTTCAGGCGTTCCTGTGTTTTCGGCCCACCAGCAATAGCCCTAACGCACCGGCGCTGAAGAGGGCGAGGGTGACTGGTGCGGGAACCGCTGCCGCACCGCTGATGACCTGTAAGCCGTTGATATCGGCTTCACCATGGCTCGGGCTACCACCGGTATAGCTTATTGCTAAATGACGTGGCCGTGGTACCACCAGTCACCAGAAACTGAATGTCAACCACACCCGCCTGGGCCGTGCCGGCCGCAGCACATCCTGCGGCAACGATTGCCACCATAAGCGTGTTCTTCATAGATTTCATAACGTTACTCCGTAAAACAAATAACTGGCCCCTTTTCCACGCCGGCCGCAATGGCCGACAAAAATGGAACCGAGAACCCACAAAACAACCAGGATGCCCCAACCGAGAGCCTCTCCGCGGAAAACCTTTTTGGCCTGCCGCCCTCTGTTCCAAAAATGATTAAACAGTATTCTCCCCCCGTGGGGAGTCCTGAGCACGACCCTGAACATTTCTTTAGATTTTAAGAACGCCACCACAGCCATCCAGTAAAACGCAACAGGCCCAAAGTCTAAAAACCCGAAGCCCGTTCACGCTTCTTGCGGTCAACTATTTTTCCCCAACTTGATAATAAGCGTCAAAGCGCGCGAGTCAAGGGGAAAATCGTCCCACAATCATCCCACAGACGGTAGCCGGTTAGGCCGCTGTGGATTAGACTTTAGCCATGTTCAGGGGAAGCAGGGCCGAAGGGGTTTCGGAATCTATGCAATCCCCGTGCCGATGGATTCTTGCGGTTGATATACGCGAATACTATTTTGTTGCTGGCGGTCGGCTTTTTGCTGGGTGGCTTTATCGTTATGGCCGGCTTGGCGCGCCGATCGGCCCACACTGCCGCTTATATCAGCATTATTTCATTACTGGCAGCCCTGGCGGCGGGTCTGGCGGCCATTATCCGCCGCCTGGCGCATGCCGGAGTACCGGGGCAATCACAGACGCACAGTCTTTTATTTACCTGGTTACCTCTGCCCGGCGTCGCGGGCACGGGCGGCACACCGATGATTGCGATGGGCATTTCCAGCGGATCGCTGAATCTGGTTTTTTTCATGTTGTTTCTGTTCATTGTGCTGTTAGCCCAACTGCACACGCTGGGAATGCTCAAGTACAAGGCGATTCGTCCGGATTATTTTGCGCTGGGCACTCTGACCGCATTTTTCCTGGCCTTGGCAGCATTATCGATCAATGTGATGCAGATGTATCTGCTGCTGGAACTGGCCATTTATACGGCCTGCAGCATGTTGCAGTGGGCGAATCGACCGCCCGAGCGGCCCATTGCCCGGCGTATTTTGCTGCCGCACGCGATTGCCGATGCTTTATTTCTGATCGGGATTACCATTTTTGCTTTGCATGGAACGCCATTGGACCATCAGATTCTCTTTGGACATGATCCGTCGCGGATGTCTGGAGTTGCCGGGGGAATGCAGCAACCCATTGCCGCACTGAAAGGCTGGTTCCCGGGTTTAACCTGGCGGAGTCTGGGTGGTATGTGCCTGGTGGCTGCGGCTCTGGCGAAATCCGGGCAGTTTCCCCTGCATACCTGGGTGCCGGAAACCATCACCGGCTTATCGGGGGCAAACGCCATGCTCTCTGGAACGCTGATAGCCGGGGGCGGCCTGTTGCTTTTGGCACATTGCGCGGGGCTGCTGAATCTCAACGCCGCGTTGACTGTAGCGATGATGGGGGCCACAACGCAATTTTGCGGATCATGTATTGCTCTGGTGCAGAAAGATATTAAGCGCGCGGTGGCGTGGCTGTTAATTGCCCAGACGGGGTTGAATTTTGTATTTTTCGGTTCCGGCAACGAAGCGGCAGGGTTGCTGGGTGGGCTGTTGACCGCGCTGATTTATTGCGGACTATTTCTGGCTGCTGGAACGGTTTTACGCGCCAGCGACGGTCAGCGTGATATAACGCAGCTTGGCGGCGTGTGGCGACGCCTGCCCATCACAGCCATTGTCAGTGGCATGCTGGTGCTGGGCGGCGCGGGCGTGGGGTTGTCGGGAATGACGGAAATTATGCGGCAGGGTTTGCTGCATGTTCATGCCTACGGCTGGGGCATTGGTGAATTCGGGAAGTGCTTATATTGGGTGCCGCTGATCATGTGCTATGTGACGGCACTGGCCTTGGCCCGATGGTGGTATCTGATTTTTGCCGGCAAAGCCCGCGGCCAACCGCTGGAAGAGGGTGAACTGGCGGTGCAGACATTTCCCTTGCTGATTCTACTGGTGGGAGTCATTATTGCGGGGCAACCGTTTGCGGATCTAAGCGGTTTATTTGCCCATGTCATTGGGATGCCGGGAGTCCGACATGTGCGGCACATTGCGGCAGGTTTTGACGGGATGTTATTGCGGCCCCTGGAATGGCTGGGGCCTGCGGCGCTGGCGGTGGTGGCATTGGTCTACGCCGGTGGATTGCAAAAGGCCGATACGCTGCGCCGGCGCCCGGGACCGAACCTGGTATATCGGTGGCTGGCGGCCGATATGTATTTTGCGGATCTGTTTTTTGTCCTGTTGGGCTTTCCCGCACAGGTCATTGGAAAGGCGGCGGCGTTCCTGGATCGGTGGGTGGTGGAATGGCTGCTGGTGACGTTGGCCATTGTGATCCGGTTGGCAAGCATTCTTGTAGCCGCTGCGGAAACCGGATTAAATGTTTCCTTCTGGGAACGCCTGGAACGTCCGGCGGGGACGGCCGCAGGACAACTAAGAACATTGAAGCGCAACCGGCCGGTGGTCTACGTCCTGCTGGCCCTGGCCATGGTAAGTGTTATAGCGTTGCTGGCGGCATGGATAGGTGCGTAACCCCGATATCGGCGGATCGCGGACAGGTTAATTTTGCGGCAAGTTTGAAAGGTAGACTTGAAACCATTTTTTTACAGTTCAATTCTGACGTGGCTGATGGTCCTGCCGTTAATCGGTGCATTTGTTCTGGGCATTTTGCCCATCGGACGTCTGCGACTGATTCGCTACAGCGCTGTGGCCGTCAGCGCGGGCAATATGCTGATAGCTCTGGCGGCGGCGCGGCTGTTTAACTGGTCGCCGCAATTCAGCGGCCGGGCGCAGCTGCAGCAAAACGTGATGTGGTTTCGGGATTTGAATGTTCACTACCATGTGGGTGTGGACGGCTTATCCATGGTGACAGTCCTGTTGATCTGCGGCATAAGTCTGATCTCTATTCTGGCCAGCTACGGAGTCAATGCCCAGGTGAAGGCTTATTATGTGGTCATGCTGCTGCTGGAAGGATGCGTGGTGGGGGCGGCAGCGAGCATGGATTTGTTCCTGTTTTATCTGCTTACCACACTTTCACTGTTCCCCTGTTTTCTGCTGATCGGTGTATGGGGAGGGGCGCGGCGAAGGCCGGCGGCTCTGAAACTGGCATTGTTCTGGATTACCGGCTCAGCAGCGATGTTGGGCGCGTGTTTGTTAATAGGTCTTTCTACCCGCGGTGTTGGAGGCTTTACCCAGGGCACGCTAAGCTTTGCCCGTATCGCCCAGGATCCGCAATTAAGACTGGCTTTAGGGCCGGCCAATCCGTGGACGACGGCGGCGTTCTGGCTGCTGATGTTGGCGCTGGGAATTCGCCTGGGGACGGCGGGGGTACATTTCTGGTTGCCCGACGCCCTGGCTGAATCCGCAGCTCCGTCGGCGATGATGATTATCTGTTCGCAGTTTCTTCTGTCCGGTTATGCCCTGGATCGGTTTGTGGTGGCGTTGTTTCCCATGCAGTTGGCGATCTGGCGCAATACGCTGGCCATTTTGGGCGCTGCCGGCGTGGTCTATGCGGCCCTGTGCGGCCTGGCGCAAAGTGATTTCCGCCGCGTCATTGCTTACTGGCTGATCGGGCAGGGCGGCTTTATTCTTCTGGGGGTTGCTGCGGGAAATATAACGGGCCTTAATGGCGGATTTTTGTTGAGTCTGGGGGCGGCGGTAACGACCATGGCCATGCTGTGGACCAGTCATATTATTGAAGTGCGGGCCAGCCATCGGGACTTGCCGCGCCTGGGCGGCCTGGCCCAGGTCATACCGGATTTATTTATTTTTTCGATGATTGGTTTTATGTCGGCGCTGGCGTTGCCGGGGTTGGCGGTCTTTGGCGGGGACTTGCTGACCATATTGGGAATGTTCCGTGCGGCATCGGCAAGTGTCACACAGCATGTGCTGATGGGGAATGCCCTGTTACCGGCGGCGTTGACGATGTGTCTGGCCATGGTGCTGATGGCGGCGGTGCTGTTGTGGACCATTGAGCGGCTGTTTTTCGGACCGGGGCGCCCGGAGCATCAGCATTTTCATGCCTTGTCTCTGCGCGAGCGACTGGTGTTTCTGCCTTTGATCATCGCCTTACTTGCCGGAGGTATTTTACCGACACTTCTGGTGCTGGATCCTGTTGCGCCGGTGCTCAAGGCTTTGGCGCGTGCGCTTAGCGGCGTGCTGCATTGAGCGGTGAGAGCCGTCGGCAGGCTGCCATTACATAAAACTGGGATTTTAACTATGAACTCAATTGAAACTATCGCACAGGAGAGCCACGCCTGACATACCACGTGCTTGCCATATTGGCCCCGCAGATTGTGCTGCTGGTTACCGTTGGGTTTCTGGCACTTACCTCCCTGATGCGCTCTGGCGCTTCGCGCCCGGGCAGTGTCATCATCTGTTTTACGGGCATGGTGATTGCAAGCTTAATGCAGTTGCGGTTTTATCCCCTGACGTTTGGCACCGCGCAATCGGCCTCTGTACCGCCCTGGCTGGCTGTGGATCCGATGGGGTGGGTTTTTACGACGGTGATATTGCTTATCGCGACGGCGGCGGTTATGACCCGGCGCTTGCGAAGTTATAGCGGGCAGGGAGATTTGCGATTCTGCCTGCTGATTACCCTAAGTACAGTGGGCTGGAGCTTAATGCCGGCATTACACAGTTTGCCGGTTATGGCGGGGGGGATGCTGCTGGCTTCGCTTCCTCTGGCCATGCCCTCTACCTTTAGAGCAGGCGATCACCTGGCGTTTACAACCGTGGCATTGCTGGCCAGCTTATTAGTAATGCTTTTAGCCTTGGCGGCCCTGACCAGGGGATGTTTTGGCCTGCAGATTGGCCCAGCGCTTATCACCACGCCGCACAGTGCGTCAGCGTGGGGCGGCGTGCTGGTGATTTTATTTATGACCCCCATGTTATTCTGGGCCGGCAGCCTTCCGCTGATCTGGTGGTACGGTAGCGCCGCTGGTGATGCGCCTGCCCCCGTCGTTTTGTTTTTGCTGGTGGTACCCGCCATGGGATCAGCAGCACCCTACCTGCGAATTATGCACCGCTTAATTTTCATCGCGCCCGCCGCCGCCAACGTGGTCACACTGACGGTAATTTGTCTGGGTGCTTTGGCGGTTGGCGCTTATGGGGTTAAAGCTTTATTCCAGTTTGTGGTCCCGGATATTTTAGGAAACATCATCGGGATATTCATGGCCTGCACCTTTGTGACGCTGGCCGCCGGGATTTCGTTAAGGCATGTGGCGCTTGCGGATCTGGTTGGATGCGTGCTGTTGTATGCGCTTACCGTCGGGATCGCATTAGGCTCATCGGTTGGAATTATCGGCCGAAAATCCCTGGGATTAAATCAGCAGTGGCCGTCCTTTGCCCGTGTAAAGCCTTTGCATGCGCTGCTTTTTCTGCTGGCGCTATTGTCGCTTGGCGGCCTTCCGCCGACGCTGGGAAGCATTGCCCGTATTGAGTCGTTTTCAGCTGCCGGCCCCGGCTCTGTACTGGGTCTGGCGGTTTTAGGTATTAATGCGCTGGGGATTTTAATGGGCAGCGGTGCGGTGATGCGCGTCGGGAGTTATGCGATGATGGGTATGCCGGAAATAAACCAGCCATTGGCCGTAACGGATAAACGCCGAAAGAAGCGGCACCTGGCCGGCGGCGTGTTATTGCTGCTTACGGCTGCGGGTATTTTAAATGGCTTGGCGTTACTGGCGTACAATCCCATTGAGCAGTTGGCCACAGCGTTCGCTCCGGCGTGGGTAGCGCGGTAAGACCGGACGATGTGGTGATTTGCTGTAACAGCAGATGACACAATAATTAAGAAGGACACATGATGAGCACGACGGAACAAATGGTTATGAACGCCCCGAAAAACCGGTTGGTGGTACCGAACGCCAAAATTGGCATTCGTCCCGCGATTGATGCGCGTCGCGGAGGCGTGCGGGAATCCCTGGAAAAGCAGACCATGGATATGGCGCGAAGTGTAGCGCGATTAGTAACCGGGAAACTGCGTCATGCGGACGGCACGAAAGTGCAATGCGTTCTGGCGGATACGACGATTGGCTCTCTGGCGGAAGCGGCGCTTTGCGCGCGAAAGTTTGCGGTTGAAGGTGTCGGCGCTTCCATCACGGTCAGTCCCTGCTGGTGTTACGGTTCGGAAACCATGGATATGGATCCACTAATTCCCAAAGCGGTGTGGGGGTTTAACGGCACCGAACGACCGGGAGCGGTGTATCTGGCCGCGATCGGAGCGGCCCACAGCCAGAAAGGGTTGCCGGCGTTTAATATCTACGGTCAGGATGTGCAAGGTGCCAGCCAGAGCGCGATCCCGGAAGATGTGGAACAAAAATTACTGCAATTCGCCCGCGCGGCCGTGGCGGTTGCGGATATGCGCGGCAGGTCGTATTGCTCGATTGGCTCGGTCTCCATGGGTATTGCCGGGTCAGCGGTGGATGCAAGCTTTTTTGAAGCGTATCTGGGCATGCGGGTCATGAATGTGGATATGACCGAACTGGTGCGAAGGATTGACCGCAATATTTTTGATCCGCAGGAATTCGCGCACGCTATGAAGTGGACGAAAGCCAACTGCGCCGAGGGGTTGGATGCCAATAGCGCAGCCAGTCGGCGCAGTAGAGCACAAAAAAACAAAGAGTGGGAACAGTGTATAAAAATGGCGATCATCGTGCGCGATCTGATGGTCGGTAATCCGCAACTGGCAAAACTCGGCTATGGGGAGGAAGCCCTGGGATATAACGCGATTGCCGCGGGTTTTCAGGGGCAACGCCATTGGACCGATCATTACCCCAACGGTGATTATCTGGAAACCATTTTGAATTCCTCGTTTGATTGGAGCGGTATCCGGCAGCCGTATATTGTCGCGACAGAAAATGACGCGCTTAACGGGGCCACGATGCTGTTCGGCCATCTGCTTACCGGCTCAGCGCAAGTCTTTGCCGATGTGCGTACCTATTGGAGTCCGAAATCGGTGTTTCAGGCCACCGGGCACGAGCTGCAGGACGATGCAGCGGGTGGAATTCTGCATTTGATTAACAGCGGGTCCGCGGCATTGGATGCAACGGGTTGCCAGACACAGAACTCTCGGCCGGCCATCAAGCCCTGGTGGCAGATAAAACCGCAGGAGGCCGCCGAGTGTCTGCGCAGTGCTCAGTGGTGTCCGGCCATCTATGAATATTTTAGAGGAGGCGGTTTTTCCGTGCGCTATCGAACGCGCGGCGGCATGGCGGTAACCGCAGCCCGCTTGAATCTTATCAAGGGATTGGGGCCGGCCCTGCAAATCGCGGAAGGATGGACCATTGATTTGCCTGCCGGCGTTCATGATATTCTCGATAAGCGCACCAATCCCACTTGGCCCACCACGTGGTTCGCACCGCGCTGCACCGGGCAGGGAGCATTTCGCAATGTGTATTCGGTGATGAACAATTGGGGTGCCAATCATTGTGCGCTAAGCTCGGGGCATATTGGCCATGAGCTGATGACGCTGGCGGCGATGTTGCGCATTCCGGTGTATATGCACAACGTGCCTGATGATCGCATTTTCCGTCCCGCCGTCTGGACCGCCTTTGGCGCTAACGAGCCGCAGTCCGCGGATTTTGCCGCCTGCCGCAATTTCGGTCCGCTCTACGGGAAATATTAATCGCGATGCGCCCCGCGGAGCACCGGATGATTAATCCGGTGGTTGATCCCGTGCCACGAACCAACCACCGGGTTGTCACCACGGTGCTCTACGACACGATGCGCCCCGCGGAGCACCGGATGATTAATCCGGTGGTTGATCCAGTGCCACGAATCAACCACCGGGTTGTCACCACGGTGTTCTGGAAGTGCTTAGCGGGTACAATCGTCATCTTGCTGCGGCGTGGGCTGTGGATGATTGAGTTGGCACGGTTGGAAGACAAAATTATGGCATCG
>JAKBAC010000007.1 GCA_021809365.1 Planctomycetota bacterium
GCCATGGCGTGGTATTTGTCCGCAGTGATCTGGATCGGCCCGTGCGCATACCCGCGCTGGTGCAGCAGATCACAAAACGCACACGCCGCAGCACCATCCGCAATGGCGCGGATTCGGTTGAAACCATTGAACATTGCATGTCCGCGATTCATGGGCTGGGCATTGACAATATAGAAGTCAACATCACCGGTGGCGAAGTGCCGGGCGTTGATGGCTCCTGCCTGCCGTTTGTTCAGGCGCTGCAGAATGCCGGGATTGCGGAACAGTCCGCGGAAAAGCAGTTTCTGCGCATCAGCGAGCCAATTGAAGTGACCGATGGCACCTCCACCCTGATTGCCTCCCCGGCGGCGGGTGATGAATTTCAGATTATTTTCGATCTTGATTATGGTGCCGACACGCCCGTTGGGCATCAGTTGTTTTCCTACACCCTGGGCGAGGATTTCCCCACTGTGATCGCCCCGGCCCGCACCTTTGTGCTCAAGCACGAAGCGGATATGCTGCGGCAGCGCGGCCTGGGCCTGCACCTGCAGCCCGGCGATGTGCTGGTCATTGATAATGACGGCCCGATTGCCACCAAATACCGCTTTCCGGATGAATGTGTGCGGCACAAAATTCTCGATTTAATCGGCGATCTGTATCTGCTGGGATGCTCCATCCGCGGGAAAATTATCGCCTATAAGTCCGGCCATTCATTGAATCACGCCCTGGTGCGCAAACTCGTTTCCATGTTGCACGCCCAGCGCCATGCCGCGTTGAGTCTGCGGGATCCGGTTATGGACATTCGGCAGATCACACGGGTGCTGCCGCACCGTTTTCCCATGCTGCTGGTGGATCGGGTCATTGAAATGGATTCTGACCACCACGCGGTGGGGATTAAGAATGTCACGATGAACGAGCCGTTTTTTCAGGGGCATTACCCCGGAGCTCCCGTCATGCCCGGCGTGCTGGTGGTGGAAGCCATGGCGCAGCTTTCCGGATTGCTTTTAGCGCGCCAACTGGAGCACAGCGGTAAATTGCCGATGTTGCTTTCCATGGATAAAGTCAAACTGCGCCGTCCTGTTGTTCCCGGAGATCAGTTGATTCTGGAATCCGAAACGATCCGTGTAAAGGCCCGCACCGGCCATGTGAAATGTCGGGCGATGGTGGGCGATCAACTGGCCGCGGAAGCGGTGATTAAATTTATGCTGGTCGATGAACAGCAGGGGTGAGGGGTTAGAAGTTAGGAGTTGGGAGTTAGGAGTTAGGAGTTAGGCGTTGGCTGGCGAGCCGGTGGATTCAATGCACGCGGGGAATGTTAGCCGGTGGGTTTAACCCACCGGGCGTACCGCCGCGGCCCCTGGGTTTCGCGAAAATCGGTCGCACTGAACTTTTGTTGACTTTGAATTCTTGAGTTGGAAGTTATGCCGCAGATACATCCCATGGCCGTGGTTGAAACCGGAGCGCAACTTGCTGATGACGTGATCGTCGGGCCGTTTGCCTACATCGGCCCTCAGGTGGTGCTGGGCCCCGGGTGCGTGGTTCATCATCACGCTTCGGTGCAGGGCAACACCACGGCCGGCAGGAACAATCAGTTTTTCCCCGGCTGCGTCATCGGCGGCATTCCGCAGGATCTCAAATATCGCGGCGGTGATTGCCGCGTGATCATCGGCGATAATAACCGCTTCCGGGAGTTGTCCACCGTTAACATGGGCACTGAGGACGGTGGCGGAATCACGCAAATCGGCACCGACAATCTGCTGATGGTCAATGTGCATGTCGCCCATGATTGCTTTGTGCGTGACCATTGCATCTTCGCCAACAACGTCATGCTCGCCGGACATATTGAAGTCGAAGACGGTGCCGTGTTGTCCGGTGCCGCAGCGGTCACGCATTTTGTCAGCATCGGTCAATACTCATTTATCGGCGGCGTGGCGGTGGTCGTGCATGACGTGCCGCCATTTCTCACCGTGGATGGTCGTCCCGCTTCCATCCGCGGGCTTAACCGCGTTGGTCTTAAGCGCCGCGGCTTCGACGAAAACAGAATTGAACCGATTAAAGAAGCGTACCGCCTGCTGTATCGCCGGGAAACACCCTTCGCCGCGGGCGCGGCGGAGCTGGAAAAGATCTACCCGGACAATCCGGAAATTAACACCATGCTCACCTTTATCCGCCGGGCCGCGGAAGGGAAATTCGGGCGCTACCGCGAATCCCTGCGCGGCAAAACGCCGTGGCGTCCCACCGCGGAGGACGCATAACCATGACGACCTTAAAGTCCGACGCTCCGTTGCAAGTCGCCGTCATCGGCGCGGGCCGCATGGGTGGCCACCATGCCCGTATTTACGCTTCACTGCCGGAGGCGAAACTCGTGGGCATTGTGGATACCGACGCGGCGCGTGCGGCGGCATTGGCTCAACAATATGGCGTTGGCGCGTTTACTTCCGTCGAAGCGTTGTTGGCTGCCTGTCCCGAACTTCAGGCGGTGAGTATTTCCACCCCCACCATCTATCATCGGGCGCTGGCGGAATTGCTGCTGGATCGTGAAATTGATACGCTCATTGAAAAGCCGCTGGCTCCTACTTTAGGGGATGCCCAGGCACTGGTGGCTTTGGCCCGCCGCAACAAACGCGTGCTACAGGTGGGCCACTCCGAGCGATTTAATCCCGTCGTGCGGGCCTTAAGCAAACACAAACTTGATCCGCGTTTTATTGAAGTTCATCGCATCAGCCCGATGCGATTCCGCAGTGTGGACATCGGCGTGGTGCTGGATTTGATGATCCATGACATTGATATTGTGCATCACTTTGTACGTTCACCGGTGGCGTCCATCGCCGCCGTCGGCGTGGCGGTGATCGGTCGGCATGAGGATGTGGCCAACGCCCGGATCGTATTTGCCAATGGTTGCGTGGCCAATATCACCGCATCACGCCTGGCGATGAAAACCGAACGCCGCATGAGACTTTTCAGTCCCGATGCGTATGTGAGCGTGGATTATCAGAAAAAAGCGGGGGTGGTCATTACCAAAACCGCCAATCAGGCGCAGCTGGATATATTGCAACAGCAACTCGCCGCCGAGGAAGTTCCTGATTTATCCAATCTGGATTACACCGAACTGGTGCATGTGGATCAATTGGAAATCGACGATCAGGAGCCGCTGAAGCTGCAATTGCAATCATTTCTGCACGCGGTGCGCACCCGCGGCGAGCCTGTGGTCAGCGGCGAAGATGGAGCTTTTGCCGTCGATGTGGCCACGCGCATTACCGAGGCAATTGCGCAGCATCAGTGGACGGCTCGGTAAACCGTGCGGTTAATATTACCCCGGCCAACGCGAATGACGCCCAGAGAACAACATCCACCGTGTCCACGTAATGGCGGCCATTGGGGCCAAATACCTTCGCAAGTTCAGATGTCCATAACATGAAAAAGGCGCTTAAGCCCAATGCCGCCCACGCGAATTGGCGGCTGCTTTTTGCGACCAATGAATCCTCGGCGATCATGCCGACAGCCATCAGGGCAAAGATCAGTGTGACATAGTGCGGCACCCACGTTCGTTCGGAAGCCCACAACATGAACATGCCCACACACGCGATTTCCATGGCATAACGGCGGCAACGCAGGCTGGGCAATTGTTTTCGCGCCCACCAGATGCCGCCCGCCGCAATGATAAGAAGAATGATCCGGCCGATATTATGCGCTACCGCCTGGGGTAATCGCACCAGCGTGACATAATGATGATGAACCGTTCCGTTATGCACGGATGTCCACGCCGGCACATGGGCAAAGAGGCGGAGGACAAATTCCGGGATGGATTCTCCATTGGCAAATTTTATCTTGTCATGCAGAATATAGGGATAAATCATGATATGACCCCACTGCCCCAGCCAGATGATGTTCTGATTCCATCCAAAAAATAACGCCGGAACGAGAAATATCCATAAGCCGATTCCCGCCACAATCGCGGAACTGATAATCCAGCGGCGGCGAAACAGAAAATACGCCAGAAAGGCCAGAGGCGTAACCTTGATGCAGATGGCCATGGCCACCAGCAGTCCGGCCAGAACATCGCCGCGCAGTGTTTCTTCCTGGGCCATCCATAACCCCGCCGCCAGCGGCAGGAGCATCAGCAGATTCATCTGCCCTTCCTGAATGTCGCCAATGACGGGGAAAAGCCAGGCGATGCTGATGAGTACAAGCGCTCCGGGGAAAACATTACTTCCGCCCCGGCGGATGATGGAAAGTGCCAATAAAAAAATCGGCACGAAGAAAAATGGCTTGCATAACACCCATGCCGCCTGCGCGTCAGGACGCGATAACAGCGTGAACGGTGCCACAAACAGCATGGCGAATGGTGGCAATGGAAAGCGGTCACTGCGATAGGGCTTGTGGTCATGAATAAACAGCGGCACCGTTTTCATGTAGGAATCAAATGCGTCAATATGTACTTGCCGGGTCATCTCATGGGCAATTTTGTGATGGGCCTGCACCGCCAGCACCACCGTGGCGATGGCGATCATCACCAGAGCAATCGTAAGCGTATATCGGCGCGACATGCGACTCCTGTAAAAAGAATAACCGGCGACCCGCGCGCACGGCGATAGCGACCATTTATGGTAATGGATTTTATGCAATGCCGGTAGATGCCGGGGAATCATGTGCCGGGGTATCGTGTTTGCTGCGCTTTTCAGGAGGTATAAGAGCAAAGAGAGGGGGCGATGAATGGACACCTTCGCGGCTGTTTTTTCACCCGCAACAGCCATATTGGGAGGTCGGAACGCATGAACATCACGGGAGAACCTGAGCCTCATGTTTCATTCGGCTTAGCAAGGCGTCAATCCCTAATTTATTGGCCCATTCATGCAGGTAATCCAGGTCCAAGCCGGGAAGCTGCACTTCGTAAACCCGAACGGCGTCCGTAAATTGTTTTTCGCTGCCGCCGCACATCTGCGACCAACGCAGCTTCATCAGTATCGTGTCCTCTGGACGCGACACTTGCAGCTTCAAGCCGCCTACCTTTACTGTTTGCCGCCGCGAAAACCGCGATTGGTCGAAAGGATCATCGGTTAATATCCAGAAATCAATCTTGTCGCCCTCCTCTAATTCAATGACATTGAACATTCCGTGCTGCTCGATTGCCGCCGACACGGCGTCACGGCTGATATAGAATTTCGGCGCTGAAAACGAGTGAACCAACCACTCCACCGACAATGGACTGATGCGTACAACCAGATCAACATCGTGTGTTGATCGGGGCTCGCCTTGCAAACTTGATGCGATCGAACCGGTCACCATATATGCGATCCCGGCCTGATCCAGAACGTCCGCGACACATTTTAGTAGTTTCTGTTGTGACATTTAGCCAGTCGATCCAGCATGATTTGGTGAATTTTCCGCTCGTTGAAATCCGGGAATCGCCGCCTAAGACCGTTGATGAAAAGTGTTTTGGTAAACGCGGACAACTCAAAAGCCTTCCGCAACCTCGCTTCCGGCGACATCCGCCGAAGCGTCGCAAGATAAATCCGATGGTTTGGATGAGTCTTCAGATCCATAATCTACGTACTATACCTGTTCATAGCGAATATGGAAAGACAGTCCATTGCCTTCCGTGAGTATTGTGCCCGCCGAGCGCTTATACCAGCGTTTTTCCCATCATCCGCTCGAGCACGCGCAATGGAGAACTTTCCGGGTTCTTCATCGCCTCCACCGGCAGCAGATATGTTTGCTCCAGCAGATATTGACCCGCGTCCACCGCATGTAATACGCTATCGGTAAAGCAGGTCCAGGTGCAGTGCGCCGGGAACGAAAATGGCGTCTGCGGCGCGGTTTTCTGATAGTGCTCATCCATTTTCGCCCGATCATGGAGTTGAAGCATGTAATGGTCATACGCGGTGCGGGGCGTACGGGTGACACGCAACATATATAAAAGCTGCCGGCTGCCGGGGAATGGGGGTTTGAGCCGCGGAAGAAATTTTTTTGCAAGATCAGCAAAGGGTTCTCCGATGCGCCAATCGCGGCCTTTGCCTTCGGGATTTACGTTGCAGAAAATACGGATGATGCGTTTGCCTCCCACGGGCCGGGCCGGGAATTGATCGGGATGCAGGCGGGTGTCATCCTTGGTGACTTTGCTGGCGCGGCCCTTGATTTCAATGGGACGGTAACTGGTCCGCATGCGCAGCAGGGCGGATTTATATTGCGGGAAAATTCCCTGCATCAACGTCAGCGTGCTGTCGGAATAGCGTTGCAGCAAGGCGGCCAATTCGCGCTGGGCGGCCTGATCGCCCTCCATGCCCTGGATGCGCCCGTTGCGATGATCGTAACTGATATTTTTGGCCGCCCCATTGCTCCAGACCGGCGTAAGAAACTTCTGCTCTTCCGGGGTGAAGGTAAAATCAAGTTTGGGCAGATAAACGACATTACCCGCTTCCATGGCCGCTGTGGCACCTTCCTGTTGTGCAGTGGAAAATGGACCGCTCCATTGCGTTAAATCCAGACTGTAAAGCCGATTCGTCATACCATCACTCCGTATATTGCCAGGACAACACCCAACCAATCCGCCCAGTTTAACATGGAAATGGGAATAAAATCCATCATGTCCGGCACTGTGACAGCGGGGGACGTGCCAATAAATTCAGGCAGCGTACCGGGACACCGCGCCCCCTTGCACAATCTGAAATTGGAAATCTCAAATTTCCCCCTTTTAGCTGCGTGTGTTTGCACCGCGTGTTTTGCGCGGCAGTCGTCAGAGGACTGCAGGGGTTGCCTCATCTTGCGACAGCGCCACGTTAGTTCCAGCCTTATCTTGCTCTACTGTTCAACTCTCTACTGATCTCTGCTCTGCGGCAAGGGCCGCCGCCGCGTGTGTTTGCACCGCGCGTGTTGCGCGGCAGCCACCGGTGTTGAGAAAGTAGTAACGCGTGCTCTGTCACACCCCAACGGGGTTAGGAATTAAGCACGGGGCACGCCCTTTCCCGGGAAATAACGACCGGTCATTGCCCGGTGTACTGGGCGGCTTGGGCTTTGAGTTTCAGATACATCTTTCGCCCGCCAAAGGCGGATATGCGGGCGCGGCTTCCCAGATGCTGAAATTCTGTTTCCGCGGTGTTCCAGTGATGCAGCTCACACGCCACACGGGCGTACAGGCTCATAGCCCGTTCATCCGTGGGATGCGCGGTGAGATATTTCGGCATGATGGAATGCAGATACCGCCAAATGTGCATCGTGTGCAGAAAGGTAACGGGTACCGTCTGAACCGCAGCGGCATTGGTTGCCGGATGATCCAGTATGATCTGCGCACCGTATAGCATCACCAGAGCCATGGGACTCGATGGCAACCGGAACCTTCGCGGATCACGCATCAGTTCAGCAAGAAGATTATTGTCGCGAAAAAACCATTTCCCAGTGTATGGCTTCGCACACATGGCCTCAAATCGCATGGCAATGCGGCAGGCATCAAGGTTATCCGGATCGGCGTTAAATGCTCGGAGAAACCAGGTGGAATACATTGGCCAGATCTGCCAGGGATTTTTTATCCGCATATTGATCCAGAATTGGACGCTAATTGCGCCATTGATGGCAACGGTGCAATCAGGATTCATCATCCATGCAAGATGATAGCCGGCCATTGACTTATGCAAATCAGCGAGAAACGTCCGCGCATTGCCGGGAGACAGGCTGCGAACGCCCTGAAGCGCCCGCCCATGAAGAAGATCAAGGGCGATCCGTTGAGCCTCCCAGGCGTCCATCAACGCGACGAGTATTGGCGGAGCATGGCCAGCGGCCAACAGCGGCGCGAGGCTGGCATTGGCATTGGCCATAGATTTCTCCATTTCCGCAACGGCCAGCCATAATTTGCGGCAACCCGCAAATCGAACAATAATCGGGATATTTTCATCGCCTGCGAACTGCGGCAACAGGTGCTTGGCATCCGTGAGCATCGTGGTGGCGATGCCGGCGCTTTGTGCTGATGGCAATTCCAAGGCGGCTTGCGCCACGGCGACTGCGGCCATAAAGTGATCGGTCACTGGATAGTTCCCCGCCAACACCTGCGTGGCCGCGTCGCGTTCCGTTTTGGCATTGATTGCATCCGGGCCGCCGATGGCCATGGCGTTATACGCCTCAAAGAAAACCATGAGCGGATCCTTGCAGCCCGCGTTCATGGCCGATCTGGCTGCGCGAATCATGTGATCTCGCTGGGCACCGTGGTGATGGGGCGGGCGGGCCAGAACGCTCGCTTCGTCGCGCATCGCCCGCAGAGCATCGGTTGCTCCCGGCGCATATTTATCCGAGGTCTTTTGATAACTCCGCACCGTGACCCGATCAGCCCATTTCATATAGCGAGCATCACGCCGCGCGCGGCGAACAGGCCATGGATCTGTGGCACCGGGATGCGCCAGACGCAGCTTGGCCTCGTTGTAAATTTTATTGAGCGAATAACTGGTGAATTTGAAGTACGTCGGGACGGCGCTGTCACCGACGTAGGTTCCCAGCGGAAGGTAGCCTGTTGCGGGCAGAGCCAGAGAATAGAACTGCTGGACGATTTTCTCCATCTGTGGATGGCGCGGCCCATGGAAATACCAGTGCAACCGATCCGCCACATCTTTCCACTTGTCCGCCCACATACATAAAAATATGTAGAGGCCAAGATGATACGCGGATTTCGGGCGATGGCTGTAATAGCCGTTGAAAATCGCCTGAACCATTTTCCAGACAGCGGGATCTTTCCAGAAATCGTGGCCGACCAGCATATATGTAATATTTGTCGAGTTCCATTGGGCGGGTTCCACGCGCTTGGCCTCAAGTGTCAGCAGTCCGTCGAGCGCGATAAATGGGATTCTTGCATTCCAGTGGCCATAATTGAGACACCATTGGTCAAAGGCGGACAATGAGGCGGCGCTGCCGAACCATCCCGCGTGCAGCGCCCAGTACATGGAGTAAAAGGCTTGGTAATTATCGGGATCCGCGTGGAGGGCACGCTTAAACCATTTGACCATTCGTTTGAAATGGCCGAGATCATAATCGACGGTCATCATCTGCACCGGTGCTTCGGGCTGATCGGGAAATAAGAGATAGGCCTTACGCAGGGCGGTGCGCGCGGCTTGAATCCGCTGGTTAAATGAGACCCCTCCGTTTTGCTTCACCGCGTTGGCATTTCCGCTTTCTCTGGCCTGCCACGCCCTCTGAATATCCGAATAGCCTTGAAGAAATAAATAGACATACTGAAGCTTCCGCGCGGGGGCGTTCATGTGGATGGCTTTGAAAATGGCATCATGCGCAAACGACCAGGAAGCGGGATGGCCGGCCGACCGGGAAAGTGGTTCGAAATTGCAGGCTATCTCCCCGGTCAAGAAACTTATCGGAATATTCGACTCGCGGACCACCTGCGCCATCAACACCAGATCCTCATTGGCACAGGTGCCCGCCGCATTCCAATCCGGTATAGCGGCATACCGATAAGCCGCCGCGGTGAGAAACTGCAGCTTTATCGCGGCGGAATAATGGCTTGCCATAAGCGCCCGGATGTCCGCCTGGATATTCCGACCGCCGGCCCATAAACGATCCTTGCCCCGCCAGAATGGGTTGCAATCCGCAATCATGGCAATCAGTGGATCATGGCACCCCTCACGGATCGCCTGAATAGCCGCGTAAGCGATGCGAATGCGATCCAAGGTCAGTCCACGGGCGCAATACGTGTTGCGAAGATCAAACGCCGGACGGGCATCCTGCTTTGACAAGAGCCGCAGAGTGTTCTCCGCGGCGGCATTCCACTTGGGATTACGATCTCCGACGTGCTGGTAGGCGTCCAGCGTTTGGCTGATGTACCAGTTGTAGCGCCGCTGCATGCGAGCCTCGGTGATGGCTCGTTCACCGACACGTTTGATCGCGGCGTTCAGCGCTGCGCGAACCTCCGGTGTCAATCCTGTGTCCTTCAGTTGCAGCTTGAGAACCGGCAAGTCCATGGGTGGTAAAGCGCGGAGTTGCCGGGCGGCTGTGCTGGCTGACGCGCCGGGCCTTGCACACTGATGCACAAGTTGAGCAATCCGTTCCGCTGTTACCCCGGCAGGTTGCAACGAGGTGGAGGTAATGGCTGTTGCCGGGGAGGTGATGGCTACACTGGCGTGGCATTCCGCCATCGTCACGTTAAGAACGGATATACACACCAGAACATGAAAATACCGGCGTAACATCGTTGACCTCGCTTTCACTTACGTAAGAACAGACTACCCTCAATTCCACAACCCCGCCACACCGGCGTAAACCCCGACCACGGATGTCAACAGCACAACGAATCCCACGACCCAGGCATATCGGCCTTTAAGCCGCCATGGGTCCGGTAGCGCTTTGCGGGCCAGCATGAACAGAAATCCCAGAACAATGGGCAGCAGCAGGGCATTCATAACCTCCACGGTCACCGTCAGCCGCACCAGATTCACACCCGACAACACAATTCCCGCACCGATCAGCAGGCACATCAAGTATACCCCATAAAACCACGGCGCTTCAAAGGGATGATGGGCCAGCGAACGTTTGTACCCCGTTACCTCCCCCAGGCCCCACGCCGCCGTGAGCGACACCACGATGGTCGCCACCCATGCGGCACCCAACATACCCAGTGCAAAGATCACCCGGCCCCAGGAGCTGCCCAATATCGGCGTTAGCGCGGTGGCAATTTGCTGCACGGTATTTAAGGGCGTATGCGGATTGGTTCTGCCGATCGTCGCAGCCGTCAGAATCAACACCGACGCCATGATGATCTGCGTAATCATGGCCCCCACCGCGGTATCAAACCGCGCGGGCTTGATGTGGCTGATATTCAATCCCTTGTCGATAACCGCCGACTGCTGATAAAACACCATCCACGGCATAATCACCGCGCCCACATTGCCCGCGATCAGAAACAGATAATCCGGGTTATGAATCGGCTGCGTGATAACCGCCCCGATCATAGCCGCGGGCGACGGATGCGACACCATCGCCACGGCCACAAATGCCAGCTCAAACATCCCGATGAGCATCGCGACAATTTCCACCTGCCGATAGCTTCCTGTCCCCACCACCACCACCATAAATAATATCGTCAGACCAATACTCACCCACGGCGCAACGCCAAACAGCCGCCCAACCCCTTCAATGCCGGCAAATTCGGTTAATAACGCGCCAATACATGAGATCATCAAGGTGGAAACCGATAACCACGCCCATGCTTTTCCAAATGTTGTGGAAATCAGCTCCCCATGCCCCTTCTGTGTAGCCAGACCGAGGCGAACGGTTAATTCCTGCACGATATAAAGAATCGGGATCAATAATACCTGCAGCATCAGCAGGCTGTAACCGAATTGCGCCCCGCTTTGGGCGGCGGTAATCGCACTGCCGGCGTCGGTATCCGCCAGCATCACCACCAGTCCCGGTCCCGCCACCAGCATGAGCATTTTCCACAGCGGCACGCCGACCAGAGATTTCCCCGGAGCCGCCGCCGGCGGAGTATGAAAAGCCGATTCCGATCTCGGGGTTTTGCCCAACGCATTTGCTTCGGAGGGTTTGCCATCATTACCGGGCATATCAATTACCATTTCAAAATTGCAACCATTCACAAGCATCCGTGCGCCTGACGCGCCCGCGCCATCGCCATTGCAATGCCGCACGCATGGTTTCATCCGCCCACGCATCACCTGCGAGCCTGCCTCGCCGTGGAACCGCTTACGCGTGCGTCCCTGGATCAGCTCCAGCGCCAGAAAACATCAACTACGTCAAGCTGCTTTCCCAGTCCGCGGCGTCAAAGGGCAAGATTATGAACATTACAACACTTCAGACGCCGTTTCAACTCCACGCAACCCGACATTCGCGACGGGCGTGGCGATATTTCCGGGCATCCGTGGCGGCGGCGGCCGCCGCAGAGCAGAGAACAGAGTTGAGCAGTAGAGCACTTAAGGCTGGAACTATATGATGTTGTCGCAAGATGAGGTGCCCCCTGTGGTCTACTTTCTACTTTCTCAACACCCACGACTGCCGCGGAAAACGCGCGGTGCAAGCACGCGCGGCTAAAAGGGAATGGGGCGTCCCGGTACCACGGTTCGGATTTATTGCTACGCCCTTCGCGACCGCCTCCTACCGCTGATACAAACTTGTGCCCAGCACATCGAACTTTCGCCACGCCTGGCTGTTCCAACGCCACAAACTCCATACGCCGGAAATGCAGACATAAAGCGTGGCCATGGCCCAAGGCCCTGAAGCGCCCCATGTTGGCTTGAGCCACATCACCAGTCCTCCGCCGCCCACGCAAAACCCCCAGGCCAAAGCGGTGGTATACAGCGTGGGTACCAGAGTATCACCAGCCCCGCGCAAGGCCCCGAGATACACAATATTCATACCATCAAAAATCTGAAAAATGGCGGAAAATATCAGCAGATTTTCCGCAATATGCCGCTGCGCCAGAGGGCCGAGCATGAAACCCGCCAAAGCCCCGCGACAAAATAGAAATATCAACCCGCATACACCCATGTAGAACATACTGATGACCACGGCCCACCGCGCTGCGGATTTCGCACCGACATGGTCGCCTTGGCCGATGCGCTTGCCCACCAGTGCGCACGCCGCCATACTCATCCCAACCGCCGGCATGAACGATAAGCTCAGATAGCGCATGACGGCACTTTGCGCTTCCGCGGCCACCGTGCCAAAATGATCCACCCAGGCCAGAGAAAACACTGTCCAGCAGAGAATATCACTTGATGATTGCGCCCCCGCCGGCAACCCGATCCGCAGCACCTGCCATAATTTTCTCCCATCCAACCGCCAGGCGTGCTGTGTGCCATACTTGACCCGACAGGGCCGCGCGAAAAAAATTGCCAACAAAATTCCCAGCGCCACTCCGGAGGCTATGCTGGTGGCCAAAGCCGCCCCCAGCAAACCTAAACGCGGCGCGCCCAGATGGCCAAAAATTAATATCCAATCAAGAATTATATTGACCACGTTGCCCACCACGCCGGCGGTAAACTGATGCACTGGACGATGCACGCCGAGAAAAAAATTACCCAGAACCGAGTTAGCAAAGCTCACCGGAGCAATCGCGAGCATGATTTGCGCGAAAAGTGTTTCCAGATGCAACAGCGATCCATGGTGCCCCAAGATTTCAAACCACCGGGGAACCATCGGAATCAAAGCCATAAACACCGCCGTTGATCCCGCCGCCAGCCACAATCCCTGCCATGTGAAACACGCCGGTGCGTCCGACTCACCTCGGCCCATCGACTGCGCGGCCAGCGTGTTGATAACTCCCGCAACCCCCACACAGGCCGCGACCAGCACCCACACGGTAATTCCACCGTTGAACGAAGCCGCCAGATTGACGCCATGTCCACCATCCTGCCGATCCAGCAGTGAAAGCATCCAGCCATCCACGAACTGCATGAGCGTGTAGCTGATCGTTCCGGCAATCGTGGGCAGCGCCAGGCGTAAGAGCGTTGCCAGCACGCCCGGTACTGTGCGCGCATCGGCATGATCGGTAAGTTGGTCATTCATACGATTGCCTGCTACACCCCGGTCACCGTACACAAACGCGGGATCAATCACGCGTGCGATCATCCGATGCGGTCGCGCATCGCTGTTGATCGCCCGAAACCATTTTATCGCGGAAGCGCCTTTCGGCCGCACAGCGGCCATTACGATCCGTGATTGTGAGCGTGGATGAAGACACATCGGACGCTGGTACCGGGCATCCACCGATCACAATGCGGAAAGCGCTGATTGCGGAACTGAAAACTTCCGGACAGTGGAGCGGGATTTTATCCGCGCTCGGTGATGAATAGTGGGGTTATTCAAATTCTACAAGCAGATCGTTGGCCGGCTTTCGTATGTGTCATAATAGGATAACTAGGTCTTGAAATCCATATTATATGGTGCTATAGTTATTCCGTGGGCTGACATGGTGTCGGCTCGGATGTACGAAGACCTTGAATGGGGTGTTTTATGACACTTGCAACAACCCTGGGTATGGATGACACGGTATCGCAATGGGTCGGGGAACTCCCGGCGCGATCACGCGTGTTTGAAAAGAACGGCATTGATTATTGCTGCGGCGGGAAGGCCACACTGCGTCAGGCATGTGAAAAACGCCATATTCAGGCCGAAACGGTGAGGATGGCATCATGAACACGCACCGGAGGCGTCACTGCTCCGGTGTTGGCATCATTGGCATGTACATGGACTGCAACGCGATCCTGCCCGGACCGGTAAAGCGGTTCCACACCAGTTGTCCGGCACTGGCGAAAAAGCCGGAAGATAATTTCTGTATTTTTGTTTCCATCGTCACACTGGGATCCTTGTAGATCCAGCCGCCCGGTTCAATATCCATCTGTTCGCCCTGCCCCAACTCCATTTCAAAGACATTGCCGTAGCCGTGCAGCCAGAGCGCGCCTTCCTGGTGTGCCGTGGTAAACGTGTCAATAAAGAAACCCGTTCCGCTGAACAGCATATTGCCAATACCCTGCACCCGCCGAAACGAATATTCCACATTACCGCTGGCCGCGAGGAACTGATGTTCGCGCACGTCCACCGATTGTCCCGCGGTCAGGTGCAGTGCGAATACATGCCCCGCGCCGTCCCGGCTGAACGCGATGCGGCCCGGCCCGGTCGCTTCGGTCATGAAGATCGGCATCCCCGCAAACATCCGCTTGAATGCCCCTTTCATCGTCTTGACGCCCACGTTGACCGCCGGGTCCTTCCACAGCAGCACATGATGCTCAAAGTAAATGCCCATCTGCCGCATCTCGACCTGTAATACCGGGACCAGCTCGCCCTCAATGTGGTAAGTCAGCCCGGCATATTGTTCGTCGCGTGCCTGTGTGCTTAAAAGTGTGGGAACCGCCATGTGCGCACTCCTTATCCAAAATGATCGCCGCTTATTGTCTAACCGTGTTGTCCAACCGTGACATTTCAGACACACTGACTTTACCCGCCCACTGATGCCGTGACAAGGTATCGTCGCACCCGCTATCCCCGGGTGCGTGACACTTGATGCGGGTATGGTTTATTGCGCCGCAAACACAATACCCCGGAGCACCGTCATGGTAATGCGGTGCCGTTGGTCCGCGCGGGGGCTGACGGCACCGGGTTATCACCACGGTGCTCGGGGGAGAGACTATTGCGTTATCCGTAACCCGCATAAAGTGTCGCCGCGTCCGCGATCCCCTTCCCGGCACTGTGCCACAACGTGTTAAATTGCTCGCTGTGCGCAAAGATTTTAACACAGTTGTTTTCGGCACAGTTATTCAATAATCCGCGTACTACACGATTTTACACTACCGAACGAACAGAAATACACAAACCGCAAAGTGAGCGGATACAGCCCATTCCCGATGGAATCAATCCATCGGCTCGCCGCCTCTTCACGGTGGTGCAATTCCGTCGGCTGAATCCTTTTAATCATTAATGGGCATATTTGTTGCGCGGCGTTTTTTCGGTTCGGTTCAGAAATTTCGGCCATGCGGTACAATCTTCCGCGATAGCCGTATTGTGCAGGCGGTTTCAGGTTGTTCAGGCGGATGTATGCAGCGACGTTTTCATCGTCATTTGGTTTCCCGGCGGCCCGCAGCGCCGCGTGCGATAACGCCGGCGGGTGACGTGGACCGGGAGATAGATGCCGCAGCGCCGACAAGTCGGCTGAAAAGTTTTACCCCTCGTCCCGGCCTGGGCTGGGTGCAATTGCGCAATGCGGTATACAGTACATCCATATTTAAAAAAATGGTGGGGAAAACTTCGCCCGCATTGGCCGCCGGTGAATTGGTGACGGTCTATGACCGGGACGGAATCATTTTCGGCGTTGGACTCTTTAATCCGCAGTCGCAAATTGCGCTGCGGATGCTGAGTTTCAATGAAGCCCAGGTGGGGGAATCTTTCCTGGAGGAAAGATTAGCGCAGGCGGTGGAACTGCGGCGGAGCAGACTTAAACTTGATGCCGGCACCACAGCCTATCGCGTAGCGCATGCCGAGGGAGATGGTCTTCCGGGGCTGATCGTGGATCGGCTCGGTGACGCGGCGGTGGTGGAGATATTTTCCATGGCCATGTTCAAACGCATTGGCCGAATCAAACGTCAACTGCTGGAACTGCTGCCGGTGCAGCGGGTGATTTTCAGATCGGATGAACATATTCAAAGAGCGGAAGGATTTGTTCTCAGGCCCGATGCCATAAGGGATGATCAGACCCGTGGGATGGTGGAGGAAAATGGTTTGCGGTTTGAGGTCGATCTGGCCACGGGGCATAAAACGGGGTTCTTTTGTGATCAGCGTGATAACCGTTTGGCGCTTACCCGATACACAATGGACGCACAAATGCTCGATGTATGTTGTTACTCCGGAGGATTTGGTATTTACGCGGCCGCCATCGGCCAGGCCGCCCATGTCACATCGGTGGATTTGGATGAAGACGCGGTGGCTTTGGCCAAACGGAACGCCCAATTAAATCGCATTTCACCGAGCCGGTATCAGAGCATTCACGCGGATGGCTTCGCTTATTTAAGGCAGATGAAACAGAATGGGCAGTCTTATGATGTGGTGGTGCTGGATCCGCCGAAGCTGATCTCCGGCCGGGAGGAGTTTGCGGAAGGCCGCAAGTCCTATTTCGATTTCAATAAACTTGCGCTGGCGGTGGTCAAACCGGGCGGCATGTTGGTGACTTGCTCATGCAGCGGGCTGATGGACATTCTGGAATTTCAGAACATGTTGCGCGGCGCGGCCCGAAGTGCGCAAAGGCGGGTGCAGATACTCGCCATCACGGGACCGGGGGCGGATCATCCGGTGATGACGGAATTTCTTGAGGGACAATACCTCAAATGCGTCTGGTGCCGGGTGTTGTAGGATCACATCATGCCACATTCGTGTGGCGCCGTTTCGGCGCGGTTGCGAAGCCATGCTACAATAGGTTGTGAATATTATCCGTCGGAGAATGATCGAATGACCAACGCCCACGGAATGGATCGGCCGGGAATCATACTGGTGGATCATGGTAGTCGCCTGGCGTCCGCCAATGATATGCTTCTGGATGTGGTGGCGATGTTTCGGCAAGTCAGCGGTTATCAGATTGTGGAACCGGCCCACATGGAACTGGCCGCACCGAGTATCGCGGATGCTTTTTCGGCCTGCGTGCGGCAAGGTGCCACGCGCGTGGTTGTGCATCCGTATTTTCTGTCACCCGGGCGACACAGCACCGCCGATATTCCACGTCTTGTGGCCGCCGCCGCGGCGAAGGATCACAGCGATATTCCGTTCCATGTCACTGAGCCGCTGGGCCTCGATGAGAAAATCTGCCAGGTTGTCATGGATCGCATAGCCCAATGCGGTGATCGCAATTACAGTTGTGACTACTGCCGAAGCCGTGGCGGCCAAGGTGCGGCGGAGCAATCGCCAAAGTGACGATGGATGGATTATGATAGCCGGGTATGGATAGTCCGACGTGCCAGAATGTTACGTATAAGCCCCGCTTTTCCACCCTGTCGGCACCCGTGAGCCGCATGGCTTTGGCCCGCACATTTATTGCGAATATGTTCTCCGCCGGCCGCGCGATGCGGCCCATTGGAGGGGCCCATCACCTGTGGCGTCGCGGCTTTCTGCTGGGGATGCTGGCATTGACGGTGCTGGTGGCGGGCTGTGCGACAAGCTTTGACTCCTCTGATAAACCTGGCCGGGTGCGGACGATCAGCGGTGAATTTAAGGTGTTGGATGTTCAGCCGTGGATGAATAGTGCTGTCGTGCGGTTTGAAGGCCGGCGGTGCATGGCCTGGTGGGATAGTTATTCGGCTTTTTACGTCAATGGACATTTTACCCATCAACTGCCGACGGTGGTTGGGGAACGGTATCACTTTGACGGCCTGTTGACGGATCGGGATGTGTACCTTGGGCAGGTCTGGGGAAATCAACCACCGCCGCGCTTTGGCATAGCTGCCGCTCCGATCAACCAATCGCAAATCATGCGGCACCGTTATTCAGATCGGACGGGAATGGAGTCGATCCCGCTGAGAAGTGGACTCAAGCTGCCCGCCGCAACCGAACCCTCCACCTATTCAGAGCCGACAAAACAGCATAAAATACCCCTTCCGACGCACTTGGGTTCGTAAGAGGAAAAGAATGACCGTATGGGTTCCCAACAACATCAGCAACCTGCTGCTCTATAACGCGACGGGATTGCTTATCCTCGGGATCATCGTCTGGCTGGAATTCGTGCGCGTCGCCAGACCGGTGCTGACGCTGTTGCTCGCCGCAGCCGGTGCGGCCTGTGGTTATGTGCTCCCGTTATTCTGGCACACGCAACTGGCCGGCCTGACCTTAATCATCATAGGAATGGTACTGGGTATTTTACTGGGCGCAATTCTGTTTCGTCTCACGCAGGCCATTCTCTTTGGAATGCTGATGGCCCTATTATGCGGGGGACTGGTAGCCTGGCATGACGGCGCTTTTGTGACGCACGCAAGCAAGTCGCCATCCATGATAGCGCCGCAGGGAGGGCATCATGCGCCGCCTGTTGCGGAAGCATTATCCGCCGGATCGGTGACAACACGTTCAATGCCGCGGCGGGAACACCTGGCGCGGGAGATTCGCAACCGATTTAATCGTGCCGCCGCCGACTTTGGCCGACTTGATGCATCGCAGAAAAGCCAGGTGCTGGCGGCCGCCGCCGCCGGACTGCTTGTGGCGATTCTGCTGGGACTGCTGTATCCCCGCGCTACGAGCGTCATCGGCGGGGCGTGGCTGGGGGCGGGAATGATTCTGTGGGCTGTGGCAGTTTTTACCCGACGCTTTGATCCCGGAATGCTTAAAATCATCCTCCATAACGTCCGGCCTATATGGATTTACGCGGGCCTGGGAATTCTGGGCATGGCCATTCAGGGGCGGCACATGCTCCAAGCGCGCAAGAAGAAGAAAGAGGCAAAAGATGAGAAATCGAAAAAGAAGAAATAGACCCAAGGGCGCATCGGCCTGGATGGGCGCAGCGCTGCTTGCGTTGAATATGGTATTTGCCGGGGGCTGTGTTGATTTGACGGGGCGGCCAGCCGATCCGGTTCAGTCGGCGGTGGTGACCAGCACACAGGCGGTGTATGAGTATGAAGGCCATGCGTTTGGCATGCGCGGCTTTCTGGGCGTTTTCAGCCTCGGCATTGATGGCCTGGCCACGTATCTCAATACGCATCACATCATTGAGGCCGCCGCCATTGCCGATCACAGCAAGGGCCAGTTTCAGCGTATTTTGCTCCGAGATTACCGCCAACATCTGTTGCGCGGGCCGCTGATTTTGTATGGCCATTCCTGGGGTGCCGATGATCAGATACGCGTCGCCCGCGCACTGGGCCGACATGGCATCAACGTGCAACTGCTGTTGTTAATTGATCCGGTGACGCCCGACCGGATTCCCCCGAATGTGGAAAGGTGCATTGATATTTACAAAAGCCATCCGGATACCGATTGGATGCCGATCTGGCGGGGGGTGCCGGCGAAGGCCAGGGATGTTTCCCGTACGCGCTTGACCAATATCAATCTCCGTTTTGCCGATGTCGGATTTCCCACAAAAAAGCTGACCCATGCCACCATCATCGACAGCCCCGGTGTCCAGAAGATGATGCTTCATGCCATTCTCAACGCCTGCCACCGCTGGCAATTGCGGCATCCGCGGTTGAATATGGCGGTTCAACCTCGGACACAAGACAAAGTGCTCAAAATGTCGGATAATCCATCCCCATGATTATGATTACTCTGCCCGATGGGGCAAAAAAACAGTTTGAAACCGCTTCAGTCACACCTTTGCAGGTGGCCCAATCTATTGGCACGCGCCTCGCGCGCGATGCGGTGGGCGCGTTAATTAATGGCCAGCTTGCCGATTTATCCACGCCCATTACGCAGGATGCGGCGGTGGCCATTGTCACCGCCAAGCCGGATGATCCCAATTCCATTTATCTGCTGCGGCATTCCACCGCCCACGTTATGGCGGAGGCAATTACCCGGCTGTTTCCCACCGTGCGCCTGGCGTATGGGCCGCCGGTGGAAACGGGGTTCTATTACGATATGGAGCTGGCGCAACCGATCCGGGAAGAGGATTTTCCCCGCATAGAATCTGAAATGCAAAAGATCGTCGCGGAGAATCGGCCATTCACACGCTATGAGCTGGCACGCGATGCGGCTATATCCAAACTTGAAAAGGAAGGCAATCCATACAAACTGGACAATGCGCAACGTGCCATCGCCGCCGATCCGCACGCGGTCATCAGCTTTTACGCCACCGGTTCGCCGGGGAAAAATTGGGAGGATCTCTGCCGCGGCCCCCATCTGCCCGCGACGGGTCGCATTGGCGCGTTCAAGGTGACCAGCGTTGCCGGCGCGTATTGGCATGGGGATGCGTCCAAGCAGCAACTGCAGCGGATTTATGGAACGGCATTTTTCAGCAAACAGGAATTGGACGCGCACCTGGCGCGGCTGGAAGAAGCGAAGCGGCGCGATCATCGCGTCATCGGCAAACAGCTTGGTTTGTTCACCATTTCACCGCTGGTGGGCAGCGGGCTGATTTTGTGGATGCCCAAAGGCGGCGTGGTCCGGCAGGAGTTGGAAAATTTCATGCGTCTGGAACTGATTCGCCGCGGTTACAGCATTGTTTATACGCCGCACATCGGCAATATCAATTTATACAAGGTCAGCGGCCATTATCCATATTATAAAGATTCGCAATTTCCGACGATCAAAATGAAGGAACGTGATGCCACGGACGAAAGCGAATATCTGCTTAAACCCATGAACTGTCCGCATCATATTCAGATATACGCCACCACGCCGCACAGCTACCGGGATTTGCCGATCCGCATGGCGGAATTCGGTACGGTCTACCGTTTTGAACAATCCGGTGAACTTTCCGGCATGACGCGCGTGCGCGGTTTTACGCAGGATGATGCGCATTTATTCTGTACGCCCGAACAGGTGGAAGCGGAGTTACGCTCCACCGTGGACATGGTGCTGCTGGTATTTCAGACGCTGGGCTTCACGGATTATCAGTGCCGCGTGAGCCTGCGTGATCCGGCGTCGGATAAATATGCGGGTGATCCGGCCTTATGGGATCGCGCGGAGGCCACGCTGCGAAAAATTGTCCGTGATGTGAAAATCCGCCACGAAGAAGCCATCGGCGAAGCGGCCTTTTACGGCCCAAAGCTCGATTTTCTCGTCAAGGATGTCATCGGGCGGCAGTGGCAGCTTGGCACCGTGCAGTTGGATTATGTGCTGCCGGAACGCTTTGCCCTGGAATATATCGGCGCGGATAATGCCGCGCACCGGCCCGTGATGATCCACCGAGCGCCCTTTGGTTCCATGGAACGCTTCACCGGCATTCTTATTGAACATTTTGCCGGGGCATTTCCGACCTGGCTGGCACCGGTGCAGACGATGGTGCTGAGCATCAGTGAAAAATTTTCCGCCTACGCCGCCCAGGTCAACGGTCAACTTCTCGCAGCCGGTGTCCGCTCGGAACTGGATATTGCCGATGACAAGATCGGCGCGAAAATTCGCCGCGCGCGGGAGCAGAAAATTCCCTATCTGCTTGTGGTGGGGGCCAAGGAAATGGAATCCGGAGCGGTGGCGGTCCGCACCCGCAAAGATGAGGACCTCGGAGCCATGCCGCTGGCGGCGTTTATGGAAAAAATCCACGCGGAAATCAGCCATCACACGTTGAATTGAGCCGTTGAATTTCATCTGATTATCCCCGGAGATTATGCACGTTATGTCCACGCAACCTGATCACGTCGCACTGGTGCAACAACTTGCCGCCCTCGGACAGGAACATCTGTTCACTTTTTATGATCACCTTGTCCCGGCTCAAAGATTGGAATTGGATCGCCAGATTGCCAGTTTGGACTGGCCCCTGCTGGCGGAGCTGATTCGCACCGTGGTACTGCATCCCGAACCGCTGAAGGTCGCGGACAACATTGAACCGGCCCCGTATTTTCCAAATGATCCGAAAGATGCCGCAACACGGGACCGCTACCGTCAGGCGCAGCGCGTCGGAGAACAATTGCTCAAGAGCAATCAAGTCGCCGCTTTCGTGGTCGCCGGTGGCCAAGGCTCGCGTCTGGGTTGGGATGCGCCCAAAGGCACATTCCCGGCTACCGCGATAAAAAATAAACCGTTGTTTCAGTGCTTTGCGGAATACCTCCGCGCCATGGAATTGCGCTTCCGTTGCACCATCCCCTTTTACCTGATGACCAGCACCGCCAATCATCAGGCCACGGTGGATTTCTGGCTTCGCCATGACTTTTTCGGCCTGCCGCGTTCGCAGGTTATGTTTTTCTCCCAAGATATGCTCCCCGCCATAAGTATGGATGGGAAGGTACTGCTGGAAACTCCCGGCACCCTGGCGTTGTCTCCCAACGGGCATGGCGGATCGCTCCTGGCGTTACATAAAAGCGGCGCGCTGGCTGACATGCAAAAGCGCGGCATCTCCCAGATCAGCTATTTTCAGGTGGATAATCCAATTGTTCGCTGCGTTGATCCGCTGTTCCTGGGTCTCCATGAAATGGAGCATTCCGACATGTCCAGCAAGTGCTTGCCCAAGGTCGCCAGTAATGAGAAGGTCGGAAATATCTGTCTGGTTGACGGGAAAATGACCGTCATTGAATATTCCGATTTCCCCGCCTCACTTGCCGAACAGCGCGGCCCGGACGGCCAACTGCGCTTTCGCGCCGGCAGCATTGCGCTGCACGCAATCCGCTGTGAGTTTGTGCAGCGCCTCAATGCCCGTGGCTTTGCGCTGCCGTATCATCGTGCCCTGAAAAAGGTGCCTTACGTTGATGTAACCACCGGCCAAACCGTGAAGCCCGAAAGGCCCAATGCCATAAAAATGGAAACATTTGTATTTGACGCCTTGCCATTGGCTCAAAGCAGCATCGTCTATGAAACGGATCGGATTGATGATTTCGCTCCGATAAAAAATGCTCAAGGCGTTGACTCCGTCATATCCTCAAGGGAAATTGCGACACTGCGCAATTGCCGGTGGTTGGAAGCCGCCGGGATAAAAGTGCCGCGCAAATCGGATGGAACTCCCGATTGCGCCATTGAGATTGCCGCATCATTCGCCTTATATCCCGATGATGTCAAAGCCAAGGTAGCTGAAATTCCCACTATCGCGCCCGGCGATCAGGCCTACCTGGCGTGACGCGAAGCAGGACACGCTGCGCGGGTATGGTGGTATGGCCACGCCATCGCAATATCCCCGAGCACCGGTGTTCCGGGAAATCGCGTCTCCAGGTGCCGCCGCATCTTCACAACGACCTGCGGCGGGCCAGCAGTGATTCATGCTCTTCCTTGGCGTCCTGCAGGAATTTGTGAATCGCGGCCACATCCGATCGGCGAATGGCGGATTGCAATTTTTTCATATTTCGCATCGCGCTATTGAGCGTTTTATTTACCTGCGCACGATTGGTAAGAAATATATCCGTCCACATTCCCGGATCACCGGCGGCAATGCGCGTGGTATCGATAAATCCGCCGGCAATAGCGACACCCGCTTCGGGCTTTTGACCGGCGGTCATGGCGGTAATACAGGCCATGGCATGGGGTACATGACTGACCAGCGCGACCCATTGATCGTGCCGCTGCGCGTCGATCCGCAGCGTGCGCATGCCCAGGGACTGCCAGAAATCTTCAATTTTCACCATGGCCGCGGTGGTGCGGCTTCCCGTGAACGGTCCCCGCCCGCGAACTTTGGGTGAACATAAAAGGCATAATGCGTCCGTGTATAAATCCGGCGTGGCATTTTCCGGCCCCCGTTTTTCGGAACCGGCCATGGGATGCGACCCAACAAAATCAACGGTATTGGGTAATAGTTTTGCGGCCCACTTCATGACCTGCTCTTTGGTGGAACCCACATCGGTCACCAGTGCCCCGCTTTTCAGACCGGGGGCGATGGCCTGCAGCAGCGCTGGAAACTGCCCGACATTGGCCGCCAGAATCACCAGATCACTGTCACGAACGCCGACCGCCGGATCGCACGCGGTCTCATCAATGGCGGATATTGCCAGCGCTTTATCAATGGATGTCGAACCGGCCCGCCCCACGCCGATGATACGCCGCGCCACACCGTGGCGCTTCATGGCCAGGCCCAGCGATGCCCCCAGCAAGCCTACGCCGATAATGGTGACGGATTGAAACGGTGCTTCCCGCATGGCTGGAAAGTCTATACGAAGACGCATTGAATCTCCACCGTAATGAATCATGCCGGAGTGGTAATGCAGGGTCTTTTAGTTTTCTGTTTATTCGGTACGTTTCGTCTTTGTGACGTTCTCGGATCGAACGATTTATACGGAAATTCGATCAAGCTGCCCCTCTACAACCTAAGCGGCCCTGAAAACTAAAATGCCCTGCATGGTGATTGGCGTACAACTCACTTAACCGGGTTAATCCTTAAGGTTAAATTGGCGCAGCAGCGCTTCAAATTGCTTGTGATAGATCTTGCCGCCGATTTGCTTGCCATACAAAACCGCAAGTTGCTCAAGTGCGGCGCGGGTTTCATCGGGGTAGCTGTTATTGGCTTTGACGTTGCTGCGGATCAGGTAGTAATAGGCCTGCCAATAAATTTCGGATCCAGGCTCCAGGTGTGGAATAAGTCGCACATAGATGCTGTGCGAAGCTTGGAGGTTGCCGGCGGCGAATGCGGCGCGGGCGGCACCGATGAAATTGGTCATGTCATGGGGATTCTCACTTTCGAGCTGCTTGTAGATATTCCACGCGGCCTGCCCCTGTCCGGCCCGGATAAGTTCGCCTGCGCGAATCTGCCGGTAGACGTATAAATCGTCTTTGGCCTGCTGCCCCGGCTTGCTCTGGCGTTCCATTGATTGAATTAATGCCTCCAGCAGACTGGCAGCGCTGACCGCAAGTCGTTTGGATCGCGCGGGATCCGTATGCCTGAGGCTTCGGCTTTCCTGATCGTACTGGCCGATAAGCCCTTTGATGATGTCAGCGGAATTCTGGGAGGTTTGACCGGCGAAACTCTTGATCAATGGAAGTATTTTGTTATTTTCGCCGGCAAGCTGATACTGACGAATACGGTATCGCAAAATAATTCCGCGCGTTTTCGGAGAAAGCTGCTTATTCATGGCGAAAAGTTTATCGAGAATCCGCCCGGCGCGGTATGGATTTCGCAAGGGGTTCAGTGCCGTGGCCGCTTGTAGCATCATGATCTTCACACGATATCCCCGCGCGCGGGCCAGAGCCTCTTTGCCGATTGTCGCGGGCGGGTGATCAAGCAGCTTTAAATAAGCGGACGCCGTATCGAGCAGCTTACGGGCGGCTTGTTGCTGTTGTTCAAGCGAAATGTGCTTGGTCGGTACGCTTAAATCCGTTACCTGTTGGGCGCAAATGCGCACAAGCTGAAAACGCGCATCAAGATAGTTTTGATCGCTGGATGGAATGGACTCAAAGAGTTTGGTGGCGTGATTCACATGGCCGGTGTTTTCCAGTTGTAACGCATAAGGAAAGCGAATCTGGGGATCATGAAAATTATGCCAGTCCAAACGGATGGCCTCAGCGGTAAGAGCATCAGTTCCAGGGGGTACTTCACTGGAATCCTTAAGTTGGAAAAGTTCGGAGAGCGCCATGGTCATGGCGTATTTGGCGCGGGGATCATGCGGTGCCATGCGGACAAAGGCGACATACCTCCGCGCGGCCAGCTCCACCTGGCCAAGCTGCGAGGCAACCATCGCGGAGTTCAATGTGGCTTGGGCGCGGAGAATCGGATCAAGGTCTTTGCGGGCCAGAAGACTGTTTAATACGAGCAGCGCCTGACGCTGGTTGACAGTAGAAGGATGTTGCGCATCGAGCCACGCCAGCGCCAGTGCTTGCAGTGGATCAAGTGTCGCGGGATCGACCTTAGCGGGCAATTGTTCCGCCAAGTGAAAAAAAATCAGGCTCTGATATTGCGGAGCCTTGCGGATAATCTTGCTGACAAGTTTGACGGCGGCGGCCTGCGCGGCGGCGCGACTGGCCGGTTCTTTCAGAGTGGCGGCGGAGGCCATGACGATGCGGAGGGCCAGCAACTGTGCGCCCATTTTGGCGCTGGTGGTATTGGCGGCAGGCTGTCCAGCGGTCCAGGCAATAAAAGATTTGAGTTTGGCTTGCGCCAGGTCATATTTGCCGCTGCGCAGAAGTGCTGTAATCTGCTGGTACCAACCATTGTATTGTATCCAGACCGGAGCATGAGATGATGCCGCGGCGGCCAGATCATGGAGGGCTTTGTTGTATTGGCCATTATGGAGATATGCTTTGCCGCGCAGCAGAATTGCGCGGTAATACACGCTGTTATTTTGTGCGGTGGTAAAGGGCGTAATGCGGGCAATTGCAGACTGGAAAACTTTTTGCCGTAGTTGGCCGCCCGGTGGCAGCGACAGGCCGACGTAGTAATCGGCGTAGGCGAGAAAATAACTGGCGTCGCTCTGGCCGTCATTGGCGGCGTTATATAGTACTTCATCGGCATGGGTGAAGTTGGTGGCATTGTTGAGTTTGGTCAGCACGTTGGTGTAATGTTTTAATGCTCGTTCCAATAACTGTCGCGCCAGGTCGGCGGACGGGGCGAGGTCCCGGCGCAGCGCGGGTGTACCGGACCAGAATTCAATTTGATTAACGGCGTTGCCGGCGACATTGGCCAATAGAAATTTTGCCTGTATGGACGCCCATGCGGGGTCCACGTTATTTCCGGCGGCTTTCAAATAAGATTGGACATCCCGCAGGAATTTGTCCGCCAATTTCTGCTGTTTAACGGGATCATTTTTAAATTTATCCCAACGGCAGAATATATCGGCAGCACCCAATAAGGCTTTATCGGGCGCGGTGGTGGCGGCTTTCAGGGCGGCGGCGACTTTGGCTGTCGCGTGGCTTTGCTCAAGCTGTGCGACCCGCTTCGATGCGGCGCGGAAATCGGTCATCGCAGGTGGTGTCGTTGCCGGCGCGGTGGATATCGCACCGTACGCCATGGAAGCGGCGAACAGAGTAAATGTGGCGGCCAGAAAAAGGGTTAAAGTACGTCTTTTCAAGGCTGAAGTCCTTACTGATATTGACGGTCCATACATCATCAACTCCATGCAACTGCGGGGCACCAAGGCGTTACGAATTTTTCATTCGGCAATTCCGCGGAAATCCCAATGATTATTGCGCGGGCGGCCCCCGGAAGGCGACGCGCGTGAAGCGTGCCTGTATACAGTCACTATAAACGGTAATGAGATCCTGATAGGGCACGGCATTGGAGGGTGCGATAAAGACCTCCACCTTCACGCCTTTGGGAAGCGCTTTATGCTTATTAACCAGGAATGTCGCCAACTCTCCGGTAAGATCGCCGGTTTGCAATCCGGGCAAAATGGCGATTGTGCGCGTTCCGCGAACACGGAGTTTGATATTTATCAGCGTGGGCGGCATTTTGCTGACTTTTGTCTTTGCGTTCAGGCCTCCCTTGACGGCGGGGGTGTTATTGGTCAGATACCAGTCTGGGCTGACAAACGAGCTGCCAAGCATAAAAAATATAAGAATAACCATGACCACATCGACCATGGGTGTCATATTGGGGCCGACATGCGAGGCCGCGTGCATGCCGAGACGTTTACGTTTTTTGGATGGTAACATTGATATTCCTCAAGGAGTTCGGGTGCACCCATTAACCCGGGCGTCGCGTCATAAAATGAATGCTGGCGATGTTGGCCTGGGCACAACTGAATAATACCGGCGCGACAAATTTGTAGGGAATGGCACGATCCGCCCGGAGTACCACCTTAATCGTCTTATTTTTCCGTTCGGCCCCGCGCAAATACGCAGCCAACTGATTGTACGGCACCTCGGTGCCCCAAATCCATATAGCCGGGGCATTGTCCTGTGTGAACTGACCGCCCGGCGGCACCAGATTGATAATCAGGAGATTGCTCTTGTTATGAATATCTTTGCCATTTTTCGCGGTGGGAATTTTAACTCCCTTCACGGATGCGGCCTTGGCAATATGCCCCACCAGCAAAAAGAAGATGATCAGACACATGATAATGTCGATCAGCGGCGTCACATTGATGTGTTCACTTTCCATCGGCTTAACGCCACGCGATGCCATAAAGCGACTCCTTATTAATTTTCATCGGCCACAGCGGTCCAGTTGCTCCGGACGTTATAACGGCGCGCCGTTTCATGCCTCAGCGGTTGCTTCGCTTGAGCCGCTACGGCGCGGCAGTGGCCGGGCCATGGGCTTGGAACCTTCCGCGACACTGGATCCCACGGAGGAATCGGCGGCGGCTTTCCCGGCCGGGCGGAGGCTTTCCAGAAGTTCTTCGGACAGTATTGCGGCGCGGTTGACAATTTTGTCCAGCCGCAGGCGGAAAAATCCGAAGGCAACCAGCGATGGAATAGCCACCGCCAACCCGCCAAACGTGTGCCAGAGGGCGGTGGCAATACCGATTGAAAGATCGGAAACCTTGGCCTGCCCGCCGGAATGATTAAGAGCATAAAATGCTTCAATCATACCCAGCACCGTTCCCAACAAACCGATCAGCGGCCCGATATTGCCGATGACATTGAGCATCTCAATTCGCCGGAATAAATTGGCGCTGTTATCCGATATTGCGCCTTCCATTCCTTCACGCATGGCACCATAGCCCAGATGAGCCCGGCGGATGCCCGCTGAGAGCGCTTTGCTGATAAATGATTGATCGGCGGCGGTAAAATCAAAGAGTTCCTTGAGTTGCCGGGATTCAATAAGGGAACGGATGTGTTCTGTTGTATCAATCGGCGCAATTTTGGTTTCGCGCAGATGAATGATGGCATCGAAGATTATGGCGATGCTGGCCAGAGAGGCCCCGACAAGCACCGCGATAACGGTATAATCCAATGCGATCAGAATGATATTAGGGTGATAACCCGTGGCGGCTCCACCACCGCCACCGCCCTGTGCCATGGCCGTGTGGCCGAAAGCGAGCAGTGCGCCACAAAACAGCACCGCCGGAAGCAGGGCTTTCAAGCGAGAACGCGCATAACTGTTGAACATAGAAGAAACTCCTTTGAAGTTGTTAGCGGCTTTTCAAAACCGGATTCCATTTTATTTCCGGCGGCTTAAGCGGCCGCCCAAAATCATTGCCTTTATTTCCTATTGTTGTTTTATCAGGCGGTATTGTCCGCCGGTTTCCCTTGCAATTTTTTTCAGCGCCGGGGCGTACAATTGTAACATGTCCAAAAACTGCTGGGAATTACCATTCAGGAATGTATACGTAAACACTTTGGTAGCACCATGCGGATCCATCTGTTGTATGCGGTTCGCCAAGGCCGGATTAAATCCGCCGTTGCTGACAAAATAAATAATCTGCGGATGCGCTTCAAGAGCAAGATTGAATGCGTTTACGTAGGGCTGCAGCCGCCCTACAACCGTACCGGTGGGGGCGACGGTGCTGAATCGATTCCAAAACAGCTTCTTGATCAGCATCGTGGCATGCGCCAAACCCGATCCGCCCAGCCAATTGGCTCTCTGGCTGACCAGAACAATACCGAAGCGTTGAATCGGAACAAGTTCGTTAATCGATTTGCGCAATTCGCGACCAACAAATTGAAAATTGTACGTCATATCACCGGAGTGATCGATAATGTACACAATGCGTGTGGCATTGCCGCCGCTGCCGAGAAATCGCGATGGCGGGCCGGAACCTACGCCGCCTCCACCGGGCAAACCATAAGATGCCATTGCGCCACCGCCGCCCTGCGGGCCTACGGCAACAAAATTGACCGCCTTGTTGGAGGCGGAATTCAGCGCCGCCACGGCCGAGGTGGTATTGTTGGTATAGTGGGAGAGCATATGTTTAATATTCTGATGAGCCTTTTGTAGATTGTGATTCTGGCCGGAATTGGGATTGCCGCCCGCATGTTTTGAAAAAGGCTGATTAAACGTCTGGGGGATAATAATGGGATGGGCTTTTTTTGTGATGACTGTTTTGAGAGCCATGAAGGTGAATACGATAAGAAGAAATAGGCCCAAGTGAATGAGAATAGACGCGATCCATGGAAACCCCTTGTCCAGCCATTCGGGCAATTCCCCGGTATGTACCGCGTCTTCCGGCGGCGGCAAAAGGTGCTCGTCGTCCGATTCTTGTTGTGAGGTGAGCTGGCTCATGGATACACTCCGTTTACCTCTACCGTCATTAAGATTGTGTTAGCAACCGGCGTGCCGCCGGGAATTGACATTGGTATTGTACAGTAAATTCAATGGCTTTATAACATTTTTCAGTGGCAACGGGCGATAATATGTGTGACAAAATTGGCACAGATTTTTGGGGGCGCTGACAATCGCGTCAGAAAACAATGTGGCGGTATCGGGCTATTGTCCGGCCCCGGCGCGTTCCAGCACCCGCGCGGAGAGGTTTTTGAATTGGCCGCCGGTTTCCGTGGCAATGCGGCGCAGGTGCCCCTGAAAAACCCGGTCATCATCAAGAAAGGCAAAGGTATACACCCGTATCGGGTAGTGGGTGTTTAATTGCGCAATGCGGGCAATCAGCCGCGGATCAAAATGTCCGTCAGTTAGAAAAAAAATGGCCTGTGGGCGCATGGCCCAGGCGGTTTGGAACGGGCGTAGAAACGGACCAAGCATGTTGTCGTTGTGCCCTTCGGCTTCGATGCGGTGCAGCGCGGCCAATGCGGACGCCTTCGCTTCCGGAGAAGCGCGCACCAATTTTTGCGGTCCTAGAAGTTTGTAGGCGTGGGCGAAGGCGATGACGGCGAATTTCTGAAATGGCAGCAGGTTTTCAACCGCATGCCGCACTTCCGCCCGTACCAGATAAAGATGACCGATCATCGAGCCGGAGTGATCGATAATAAAAACAATGCGCCGAGCCTGGCCATGTACGCCAAAAAAAGAGACCGCCGGCAGTCCTCCCAGGGCGTTTCCCGGTACGCCCAAAGCGCCGGCTGGCCCGCCACTGCCCTCCATGTCGCCGCCCGGGCCAAGGGTAATCGCAAATAGTGGAGCGTTGGAGGCCGAACCGTTCAACCATGCGTTCAACGAGCTTGAACTGGCCGCCGCGCCGATATTCCGCGCAACAAGAAAATCTTTGAGCAGGGAATGATGCGACGGCGCATGCCGTGTTTTAGCAATATCCGTGAGTTGATTTCCTGAAAGAAACGACTGCGGCATGATCAACGGCGGCGGTGGAGCTGCGGGTGGTTTTATCAGCAGTTGAACGGCGAGCACAAACGTGAACAATCCCACGAGGTGCAGCACCAGCGATATGACCCAGCCCAAAAGCCGATCCGACAAACCGCGGGGTGCGGCGGAGCGGGGTGCCACTTTCGCAAACCCAAGCCGCGGCCGCCAGCGAAAGCGAAGCCCACGGCGGCGCGAGAAGCTGCGTCCGAATTTTGGTGCGCGGGCCATGGATTCAAATTCCTTCTTAGTGCTCTGTTCCCTCCTTAATTACGGGTTGATTGGTCTCAAACCGGCCAGATGCCAGGAGTCGGCGGCGAGAACCGGGTTCGTAAACCCCTTGAGCCGACGCGACGCCGCAGATGGCCGGTTTCAAGCCAACCGTACAGGCGGTGGCCGAGAGGCCGTGGGCTTTGTCGCTCGTCGTCAACGTATGTATCCATACGCAGTCCTCCTCGCTCCGCGCCCACAACCCCTTGGCCCTCCGTCAACCCGTAATTACGGAGGGAACAGGGCACTGGCTCTCGGGCGGTGTAAACGCCAAACTCCGCGGCTCAAAGACAATAACCGCCGTGCGAGATTGTGGCCAGCGGCGGGAGAGGAGAATGTCGTTTCAATTCCGGTGGCCATTATGGACGCATCCATCCGAATAAAAATACTAAAAAATGCCTGTTTTGTCCATTTTCGGGCACGTTTCGTATCCTCATCATCGACCAATTCCACCGGTGGCTTGACTTACGATCCTTAAATTCATACAACAGAGATAGCGAATTCGGACAGTCCGTGAGCAAATGCGCCTTGCCGCGGATAACAAGGCAAAAGGCGGCGAACCGCAAGGGGGCGATTGAGAATTGGAATAAGAGGGATTGAAAGTACGGTTGCTCTCGCCCCTTAATGTCAAGGGGCGATAAAAAGTGTTTTTGGCTTGATCGAGCCAGGCTATTTGATATTACAGGAGATACAACTATGGCCAGTCACAAAAAAATCACCCCGGCCACCCCGAAAATCGCCCCATCCGCACCAGCGCTGACGCCAAAGCCAAGCCCGGTTGCGCCGGTGGCCCGGTCGGAAACCAAGGGCAGCGGCACCATTGCCGCCGCTAAACCCATGGGTAGCATTGCGGCCAAGCCCAATCCAACCTATGAACAGATCGCGGAACGCGCCCATCAGATCTATCTGAAGCGCGGCTTTGGTCCGGGCGATGCAACTTCCGATTGGCTCGAGGCGGAACGCCAGCTTAAAGCAGGTCGCTAAGAACGAAAAGTAGTCGTTCAATAGACAGTCGCTGGACAGGCAGTCGCTTGAGTGTCTGCTGGTTGCGGTGTGGCAATTAGATCCGTTGCGAGGTAGGGTATCGCGCCATCCACTTTTAGCTGCGTGTGCTTGCACCCCGCGATTCGCGCGGAAACGTCACCCGCAGCTTGGAAAGTGGCACGCCCACAGTGCGTTATTTTATTCTGTTACTTTTTCCGGTTTGGTGCGTGTTACTCTTATGACCAGGAAAAGCCGGAAGCTTTTCCCGTTTAAGGAGCTGTCACGTTATGAAAAATCTCGCCAGATTATTTACCACTTTGGGTTTGGTTGGGGCGTCGCTCTTGGCAATCGGTGGATGTGCGTCGCGCACGGTGATCGTCGCGCGGCCCGGCCCGCCGCCGGGGCCAGTGGTTGTGGCACCCGGTCCGGGTGCGGTATGGATTCCAGCGCATTGGGCCTGGCGACCGTATTGGGGCCGATACGTATGGGTACGCGGCCACTGGCGGTAAGCAGCCTGTGGGAGCGTGGCGATATTTCCGCGCACCCGTGGCGGCGGCGGCCGCAGAGCAGAGATCAGTAGAGAGTTGACAGTAGAGCACATAAGGCTGGAACTAAAGTGGCGCTGTCGCAAGATGAGGCAACTCCCGCAGTCCCCTGACGCCTTTCTGAACACCGACGACTGCCGCGCAAAACGCGCGGTGCATGCACACGCGGCTAAAAGGGGAAATTTGAGATTTGAGATTCCAAATTTCAGATTGTGCAAGGGGTGGGGGATTTGAGATTTCAAAATTCAGATTTCAGATTGTGCAACGGGATGGGGTGTCCCGGTACGCTGGTTTGGATTTATTGCCACGCCTGCCTGTGGCGAATGATGCGCAGAAACACAAGGACGCCAAGAACTATTTTATCTTGTGACTGCACATCCGTGTAATCCAAGTGATCCGCGTAATCCGCGGTATTACTCAAGGGGCCGGCGAGGATACTACAACTGCGGATTGCTTTTGGAACGGATCGGACGACGGATTAAAACGCGATCGCCACACCGGCAAATACCTGCTGCGCATTGTATTTATTTGATCCCAGATCCAATTCATAATCGACAAACGCGGTGATGTTCTTGCGAATGGTCAGGTTCAGAGACGGGGCGAAAATAGCCACATCCCGGGTGGGTGAAATGGTATTAACCGTGAAGCTTCCGGTACCGGCCCCTTGCAGTTGGGATGTAATTCCCTGCGAGTCATTGAGATATTCGTGCCGCCAGCCCAGCATAAAGCCGGGTTGCATGGCGAAATTCTTTGAAAGCACCATTCTGTATAGGAACTGCGTGCTCAGGGTGGTCCTGAGCGAATCCGTGCTGATCGAGTCGACATTCAGCCCGGCCGGTCCCGCGCCAGTTTCAGAGAAGGAATTCATATCCGAATGGGTATAGCCAATGGACAGCATCGGGACAATCGTCCAGCCGCCCATTCCGTTGAATTGCGTATTGCTCGCGAATATCCGATATCCCAAATCAACCGAAGCGTTGATGGCACTGCCGGTGAAGTTGCCTGTGGCGACACTGGAAAATGGCGGAATATTGATCACCCGCTTTTCGGAATTATTGCTGAAAGAATACGCTCCCAAGGCGTCCACGAACCAATGATTCTTATAAAAGTTCACGAACACGCCGGGTGAATAGCTGTCAACGCGTGCGGTGCTGCCGGAATTGTCCAGATTCACATCACTGTGAGCATAGTTAAATAATGCTCCGATGGTCAGCGGTTGCGCGATGGCATAATCCGCGCCGACCGTGGCACCTTCCGTGGTCACGTTCGGATTGCTGCCGTCGCTGGCGGTGCTGGAAAAATTATCATATTGCAGCGCGCCGGAAAGAAATACGCCCCACCGTGGGCGTTGTCCGTAGCCGGCCGGTGGTTGATTGGCTTGTGCGGGATCATAGCCCTGATCCATCGGCCCCATCATGCTATCGTCCAATGAGGCTACCTGCGCCTGGTTTTGCAGCATCTGATAGAGCGCCACTTGGCCGGCATCCTGGGCACCGGGCTGCAGCATCGTGAGAGCAAAGGAATTCCAGCCCCGCTGGCCGCTGTCAATGAGTTGGGCCTGCTGGCTGAAGGTCTGATCGAGATTAATGCTATTTTGAATTTCCACTTGAGGAATGGCTTGCAACTCAATGGGCGTAAGCATATCCAGCACGCCGCCAATCTCGTTGGAATAGGAACCGTCGATGGCGTTAATCAGAGTCTGGTAGGACGCGGATGGTGTGGAGCCGCTATACCCGTCCGTGCTGTCCAGGTACGTTGCTATCGCCAGTTGATTGGGTGTGGTGGCATAGGGAATCAATGACGGTTGCTCGATGGTTAACACCAGATTCAGCGTGTTGCCACCAGTTACGGTGGAACTTCCAAATACGTCAATGGGGTGGTTCCCCAAAATGATATTGATCGCTCCGGCTGTGATGCTGGTCGCGGTGAGAATCGGAAGCGTAACGAAGCTGCCATTGGAACCCGGAGGCACATATCGATTTTCAAAAACAACATTGATACCACCCTGGATGTTGGCTGTGCCGTTGACAGTATATCGGTCAAACGTCCCGGTAATGGAGCCAGCCACGCGCGTTTGCAGATAGCCGGTGGACGCTTGCGTGTAAGTTCCGGCAATTGCAATGTTATTATAATTGGTGCCGGTCTGGCCGAAGGTGCCGTTGTTGATTAAATTCCCGGTCGCCATGGAGGCTGGGGTCGCAATCAGCAGGGTCGCGAACTGCTTGATCGTCGTGCCGCCGGTATAGGTGTCGGTTCCACCGAGAATCTGGGTGCCGGTGCCGCCGATGGTCAGTGCTTGAGCGCCGGCAATGCTGCCGGTGAAAGTATCCACCGCGCCCGCGACTGGCGCAATTGTCACTCCGGCGGCTTCCAAATTAACCGTACCTGCGCCGGCCAATCCATCGACGGTCAGATTGGCCGCATTATCAAGATTCAATGTAGCACCGGAGTTCACCGTTGCCAAACCAGTGCCCAGCGTACCGGTCCCCGATACGTCAAGCGTGCCGACGTTGATAAACGTCCCGCCGGTATAGGTATTGGCTCCCGTAACATTCAGCACGGTTGTGGATGCTCCGCCAGTATATGTTAATGAGCCGGGACCGGAAATCACGCCGGAAAGAGTTGCGTTGGTGCCGGCACCGTCAACTTGAATGCCATTGGTACCCGTGGTGACGTTGAGGCTGATTGCGTTGGTAAGGGTGATATTGGATGGAATATCGAGCGTACCGCCTCCGAAAGTCAGCGCGCCGGAACCCAAGGCATTGGAGCTGGTAATCGACAACACGCCGCCGTTAATAAAAGTGCCACCCGAATAGGTGTTATTTCCGCCAAGGGCAAATTGTCCAGGGCCACTCAAGGTGATGGATCCGGTTCCGCTGATGACTCCGTTAAAGGTATTATCGATGAACCTCACACCAAGCCCTGGATCAAGAATCAGATTGCTGTTAATGAGCGTGACGGTACCGGTTCCATTAAGGGTTGCAATGGTCTGCGAGGCGGCGTTGAGCGTCAGGTTCCCGTTCACCGTAAAGGCGTTGGTTTGAAACTGCAATGGAACGGAATATCCGGCACCGCTGTTTAGATAGGTAGCCGAACCGGAACCCCGAATCGCAAGAAAGTTGGTGCTTGAAATATAGGTCGAATCCGCGAAAACGGCAATCGGGCCACTGGCACCGGTGTAATTTCCGCTTGGCGAAATGTAGTATCCACCCGCTGTGCTAATGTGCGTTGCGCTAGGAGTTACATTCCACTGCTGCATATACTCTACCACGCGTCCGCCACCGCCGCCGCCGCCAGCGTATCCAGGAAAGGACCCGCTGTTCCCACCGTCGGCGCTGATCGATCCGGTGACTATTCCTCCTCCTGACCCAAGCGAGGCAATCAGCACACCGCCGCCCGATCCACCACCACCGCCATAGTATCCGTCTCCCCCGGTTCCTCCGTTCGCATTAATAGATCCCGTAACGTTAATTGTCCCTCCCGCGATCAGAGCGATACCACCACCGCCACCACCGCCGCCGCCGCCAGCGTATCCGTCTTTTCCACTGCCACCGCCAGCACCGCTTCCACCAGTAAGTGCCGAAGTTAAATCGCCGTAAGCGGGACCACCTGGTACCGGGGTCGTAGGTGGCCCGGCGTTTGGGAAAACAAATCCAGTTCCGCCAGCCCCGCCGAAACCACCGCCACCGCCGCTGGCTTCCACTCCGCCGCCTGTGCCTCCGCCAGGACCTAGTCCGTTCGACGCCAACCCAATGTAGGCGGCACTGCTACCCCCCCGACCACCATCGGCTCCGCCGGGTCCTCCAATTCCTGCCGTGCCAAAGTTGCCGATGGTGCCCTTTCCGCCGACGCCGCCGGCTACGCTCAAATTGCCCATTGACATGTTGCCGGTAGAATAGATAACCAATGGGATCGAACCGCCGCTTACTGTAACGTTCGTGGCAGACACAACTCCCGAAAATGCGAATACCGCGACCGTGCTGCCATCGGATTGCCGGACGAGCTGGCCGTTGTAAGTTGTATTTCCGGAAACCAGCGTGGGTGCCGCACCACCCGTCCCGGTATTAATAATAGTGGATCCCGCCAAAATGCTTGGACTTAAAAGCTCGTTGCCGTTAATCCCGTTGACAATGTTGGCCACGGAAGCCGGCTCGAGCGCATTGTCCGCCATGGCCGACATCGCCGGTGTCGCCAGCGCTGCACTCAGCGCCAGCATCGCCAGCATCCGTCGGTGCGCCTTACGTGTACGACCATTGTGAGTGCAATTATTTTGTTGTAAACCGAAAACAGATTTTCCGACCGCCATGATTCGTCCTCAAAAAAGTTCCCTGCCCTGCGCCGCAACAAAAATAAAGTGGGCGCGTTGCTGTAGCCGGGCGAGCGTATGATAAATTGAGCCGATGTGAATAGCAAGTAATTTTGATCAAATCCCTTGCTTTTGGGCGCTGCGAATCGGGAGCAGTTATTGTTTGTCCGCTCAAGGGTGCGCGGGCGCATACTTTGTCGCCTCTTGTTGCAGTTGTTTTTCCTGCAATTGCAACCGTTGGATCAGTGCCCGCAATTCCACCAGGCGCTGTTGAATCGCCGCTTCGGGTGACAGCGGACGCCCTGTTGATATCATCATGGCATCGCGCTGCAGTACCATTCGCGCTACTGCCTGCACCGGTGGCGGAAGCTTCCCCATGCGCCCCGGCTGAATATTGTATGTGTGCGACCGCCAGATAATTTGCAGGTGCCGGGTGCCGTGCGGGTCCATCCATTGTTTGACCGTCAGCAGATCTGGCCGGGGGTTTGCGCCCGGCGCGGCCACGCCGGCGGGGAGATGGAGTTTGACCCCCGGCCCCACCGTCATGAGGCTGGTGGGTTGAATGTTATCTGGCGATCCGGTGCCTGTCGGCAACACACCGGCAGGCCCCGGACGCCGGGAAATAAAAAATATCAGATGCGGCGGGCGATCCACCGGCGTGACCATGGCGGATTTCCGTATTCCATCGCGAATGAAACTCAGACTTAAAGTCGGAGGAACCGCGCCCCGGCGGTTCTCCGCGTGAATCAGATCATAGGGATTCAGCAGTGGATGACCATTGAGCGTTACAACCAGATCACCGGGTTTCAAATGCGCCTTGAACGCCGGACTGTTGGGAATAACCTGAATAATCAGCAATCCCTGTTGTGCTTGGAGTCCCAGAAGGCGGCTGAAGATGGGTGGAATTTTTTCCATCGCCAGACCCAGCCAGCGCGGCGGTGTGGCCGGGGCGGGCTGTGTGGCGGCGAAAGTTGTCGCCGGGGCGGCGGCCACCGTGGTGGAGGTAACCACAGTGGCCGCGCGTGCGGCCAAGCCGCTGCCCACTGCCGCGATGCATCCCGCGATCACGGCGGCGACAAATTGTTTTGTTGGGTTGTACGTCAGCATGATGTTGTAACTCGTGCGATTTAATAAATCGGCTGCCTGGAACCATTTACGGGAACCACTGGGTAAGCGACGGCGTTGTTGGGGCCTTCCGGTACCAGCATAAAGTTGTTTGCCTCCGGATATGCGGTTGTCCGAACATTGGGCGAATTGAACATCGGGCTGGAAGTTCCGGGGGTCTGCGTGCCGAATCCGGGCGGAAGTCCCGGCGTAATATACTGAATGGTTCGCTGCTGGTGTTTCCGCGGCGTGACCACAGCGACCTGTGGATTACCGACGCCCGAGGCCCCGGAAGCCACGCCCTTTACGCCCACCGCGCTGCGGCCAAGATACAACCCGCCGAGCCCAAATATGCCGGCCGTAATCATGGCTATTGCCGCGACACGAATCCAGTCAATGCGATAAAGCGTTGCGGGCGCGGCCGCAGGACCGTGTTCCAGCATTTCCCGTACCGCGCGGCGCTCCACCTGCCGCGCCAGAAAATGTACCGATAAGTTCCGCCAGCCATCAGGAGTTTTTTCGATACTAATAAGCAATTCCCGGCGACGGTCTTCGGGAAGTTCATCATCCACCAGCATATCCATGGCCAAATCGGGATCCGATACACCAGTCAGGCGATTGGCGAAGTTGCGCGATTCATCAGATTGCGAGAAAAATAAAGCCATTGGTTTTTACTCCGTGTGGTAACCGTCCGGGAAAGATATCCCGCGATCTTTATTTCAACTTCCGGGCGGAACTTAAAAATCCCGGTGGTTGTAACGTCTCGGCCAGCTTGTCCGCGGCCAGAATCTGCCGCAATTTCTGGCGTGCCCGGAATAACCGCATTTCGACAACCGCAGGTGTCACACCCATGCGAGCCGCGATTTCCTTATAACTGCAATCATCCACATGTTTCATCATCAGCATTTCCGTATCGCGTGAGGGCAATTTGGCCATCGCCTGTCGCAATAATGCCGCGCGCTCGGAACTTAAGAGCGCATCGAGCGGATCCAGCGGCCTGGATACATCCGATCGCATCACCGCGACTTCGGATGCCTGGGCGATGCGTTTACGTGCCCGGCCCAGACCGCGGCGATGCATCAACGCCGCCCGCACGGTCAACCGATACAGCCACGGCTTGGCATTGGATTGTGATTGCAGCGTGGACCAGTTTTTTACCGCGGCGGCGGCAACTTCCTGCATCACATCATCCGCGCCCTGCGTTGTTTTCAGCCGCGCCACCGCCACCGCCCGCAGCCAGGAGCCATATAAGCGCAGCGCCTCCGCCGGCGTCAGGGGCGCAATGGCCGACACTTCTATTGCGCCCCCCGATACTCTATTTTCCTGGCGGAGTTCCATGAACCACACATCTCCTTCCGGAAATCCGGACTTTCCATCTACATTATACGTTGCCGACCGTGCGCGAGGTTTTCAAGAAAAGTGCGGAATGGATGATTAGTCTGTAAAATAACCGCACGCCGCGTAAAGCCTGCGCGGCGCGGCCGCAATGGAGAACGAACAGGAATGCCGCAAGTGCGTATGTTGATGGGATTGGATGAACTCCGCCATGCTTTATCAGGCCTGGCGGAGTTGAGGCCATTGTTTCCGAATCAATATAGCCGGCGCTGGGCCTGTCATGTTCGATGGAGCTTGTCCAATGACTAAAACGCTGCATTGGTATATTCTCCGCGAACTTGTGCGGATTTTTGTGCTGACCAGTTCGGTCTTAACGACCATTCTGGCTTTTGGCGGCACGTTCAGGCCACTGACCAAGGAAGGTCTCTCGCTGATCCAATTGCTGCATGTGCTGATGGATTTAATGCCCGCGATGCTGGCGTATTCGATACCATTGGCGGCGCTGTTTGCCGCGGTCATCGTGTACTGGCGGTTGGCAACGGATAATGAGTTGACCGGTGCGCGGGCCAGCGGCGTTAGCTATGTCGCGTTGGTCATGCCGGCCGTGGTGCTGGGGCTGGTGGTTGGTCTTATTGATCTCGTTTTTGTCGGTTATGTGGTGCCTCGCTTTTTGCAGAAAACCTCGCAGGTAATCCAGATGGATGTGGCCTCCATGCTGCTGCATAATGTGGATCAGCGACAACCCTTTCAGTTTGCCAACATGGTGGTCTATGCGGACAAGGCCTACGCCATACCGACGCCCGCCAATGAACAACCGCCGCCGGGCGTCGTGCGCACGATCATCCAATTGCGCGGGCTGGCCGCCATGCCGATGAAAGATGGACATCCAACCTCAATTATTATCGCCAAGGCCGCCAACGTGATTGTGGACAAGAACCGGGCGCTCAATCAGGTCAGCGTGGGGGTGCAGTTGGAAAACGGCACCGCTTTTGATCCCAACAGCCTGCGGCAGATTCGCGGCACGATCCGTTATCTGCCGCCCGATGGTAAACCCATGGTGATCGGATCTTTGCTGGGTAATAAACCGAAATTTCTCGATATATTCCGGCTTGAACAACTGCAACGCCACCCCCAGCAACTTGATTCCATCGCGGCCAATTTTCATACCCTCCTGGCGGAGTTGCACACGCAAGGCGTTGCCACGGGATACCTGCGGAAATTTAAGCCCAACCAGGCCATCCTGTTTCACCGCAACAACGGAACCGCGATTGTCACGAGTCCCGGTGCCATCCTGACCAGAGACCACAGAAACCTTCTGTTCACTGGTCAGCCGGGCAAGCCGGTGCAGGCGCAAATTGTTCGCGGCGGACGTATCACGCAGATTTACCAAGCTCAACAGGCCGAATTGCTGGTGTCGCGCAATGAAGCGACCCGTGGCCTTTCCGCCGCTCTGAAGTTATCGGGTAACACGGAGGAAATGAATATCGGCCTGGACCGCCGATTTCACGCAGGCCCGCCCATTATTGTCATATCCTCCATCAATCCTGTTGTGCCGGATGTAGGAACACCGGCCATCCCGCCGCTCCAACAAGCCTCCCCTTCCGTCGCCTCCCTCATCCGAACAATTTATTCCCAGGAAAATCATTTGCGGCGGCAGATACTTTCTGAATTTCAGAGCCGGGGGTCTTTCGCATTTTCCTGCATCGTGCTGGTCATTCTTGGAACCGCTTTAGGAATTATTCTGCAGGGGCGTAATCCGCTGGCGGTATTTGTTGTCGGTGTGGTGCCGGCCATGATTCTGGTGCTGCTGATTAATACGGGCCGCGAGATGATTACACGCACCACCACCTCGGATGTGCCCGGCACCATTCTGATCTGGTCCGGCAACGGCATCATCGTGTTATTGAATATCATTATTTACGCGCGGCTGCTGAAACGCTGACATTGAGGCAGGCATGAAACTTCTGGATCGTTACATCATCCGCAATTATCTGGTCAACTGCGTCCTGGCGCTGATGGTGATGATCGGCATGTATATTTTGCTGGATATTATCGTCAATTTCGATCTGTTCACGCGCGGATCGGCCTACGAACACGCCACGGCCCTGCAGGCATTCTGGGGGTTGCTCGGTGAGATCACCAGCTTTTACATGTATCGCACACTGGTGATTTTCGCCATGATTTCCGGAATTATTCCATTGCTGGCCGCCGGGTTCACCATGGTGCGTATGACGCGCAATCGGGAATTGACCGCATTGCTGGCCAGCGGCGTATCGCTGTATCGGGTGGCCGCCCCCATTATTCTCTGCGCGGTGGGGTTTAACCTGCTGGTCGTGGTGGATCAGGAGGTGCTCATGCCCGCCAATATCTCCAAGTTGCTGCGCAAACATGGGCAGGTGTCCGCCTCGCTGGTGCGCAATGAACCGATTTATTTTGTGCCGGAAAGTGATCATTCACTGGTGCTGGCATCCCATTATGACGCACAGACCAAAACCATGCGGGATGTCCGCATCATTGAGCGAACACGCTTCGGTGTGGCCAAAGCGATGATCCTCGCGAAAAAGGCGGTTTGGAAAAATAACATCGGCGAAGGCCCCGTTTCCGGTGGATGGGAAATGAGCGATGTCGTGCAGATGAATACAGCCAGGGCCGCCAACCCCAACGACCATCCCGAACCGGTCAAGCGCATGACCTATCAGACGCCGCTGACCCCGGGCCAGCTCAACCTGATATTTCAGAAGAAGGCGGTGGAATATCTTTCCACCTCGCAAATCAATCGGCTCATGTTGTACAGCACGCCGGCCAACCGCGTTTCCCTTGAAAAAATAATGTACACCCGCATCACGCAGCTCATCATGAACATGATTATGCTGTTGATCGGTATTCCATTTCTGCTGGCGCGGGAACCCAACAAGCTGGTCACCAATATGCTCTGGTGCAGTGTTCTTAGCGCCGGCTGTTTCATTACAACATTTGTATTTTTTCAACTTGCCGGCGCGGGGCTTTCGCCCTTTGCCGGAGCCTGGCTGCCGGTGGTACTCTTCGGCCCATTGGCCATTGTGATGTTGGATATGGTGAAAACATAAGTACCCCGGCGCGGCTTCGCCGCAATCAAAGGATATGACTACCACACAACGTTATGGCGATCACGATGGAGTCAACCACGAGGTAGCGGAGGTGAGCGGAGGAGGCGACGAGGGGGTGACGATTAGTCACAGGTCACAGAGTTGGGCGGAAAACCACGTTAAGCATGTCTCTCTGTGATCTGTGGCTCTGGCAGCCCCCCATTTGCCTGTTGAATCGCAGCGCACACAACGACGAGTGGCCACAGAGATGGACGGAGGGCGACGCGACGTTACGAGGAGCACGACGACGATAATTACCACGTGTTAGCGGAGGGGGGGGCCTGTGGCCGATTTTGCAACGCGGCGGCACCGCCAGCATTTAGGAGTTAGGAGTTAGAAGACCTTGCGAATTTCAAGTTGCCCTAGAAACTATGAAGCCGAGCCTTTCGGGGGACGTTGAGAGTGGGATAAAATCCCGGTTAACAACGAGCTGACCGCGTAGGTCGCTCAAACGTCAGTTTTTAC
>JAKBAC010000126.1 GCA_021809365.1 Planctomycetota bacterium
TTTTGGCCGCCGGCGGCGTTGCCCGCTCGTTACAGAATCCATGCGGATATGCGCCTCGCGAGCGCCTTGCCGGCGGTCAAAATTCCTGCGCCATAATTGCTCACGTTATTTCTTCGCGATGCCTAAGAAGTATTGAATAAAGCTGGGGTTACCACAACAACATGTCTCCTCATTGCGAACTCCCAACTTACTCGGTGGAAACGGCGCGGTGTTCATTTTTAATGGCGGCCTGCAGGGTATGCCAGGGCAGCGTGGCGCACTTGACCCGCACCGGGAATTCCCGCACACCGGAAAACACCGCCAATTTATCCAACGCCTCAATGTCCGGTTCCTGATCCATGGGGCTGGTCAGCATGGTATGGAACTTTTCAAACAACGGCTGCGCCTCGGCCAGTGTTTTTCCCTTCAGCGCTTCGGTCATCATGGAAGCGGAGGCGGTGGAAATGGCGCAGCCGTTACCGGTAAAGCTGATGTCCGCTATGACGCCATTGCTGATTTTCAGATAGAGTTTGATTTTGTCGCCGCAAAGCGGATTGTGACCGTCCGCGCTGGTGGTGGCGTCCGGCATCTCGTGCTTGTTGCGCGGTTTGCGGGTGTGATCAAGTATGGTCTGCTGGTATAAGTCGCGCAAGTCGGACATTTAGTTGAAAACCTCTTTAACTTTTTCAATCGCCGCCACCAGCCGGTCAATATCCGCACGGGTGTTGTAAAACGCCAGTGACGCCCGTGCAGTCGCTGGAATATTAAAGCGATCCATCAGCGGCTGGCAGCAATGGTGGCCGGTACGAATGGCGACACCTTCACCATCGACTATCGTGCCGATGTCATGGGGATGTATATTTTCCATAACAAAGGAAATTACCGCGGCCTTTTGCGGCGCGGTGCCGATGATGCGCAATCCGGGAATCTTCAAGAGTTTTTCCGTGGCATACGTCAACAGGTCATGCTCATATCGCCCGATCACATCCATGCCGATCGCCCCCAGATAATCCATGGCCGCCCCCAGACCGATCGCGCCGGCAATATGCGGCGTGCCGGCTTCAAATTTGTGCGGCACCTCGTTCCAGGTTGATCCCGCAAATGATACGCTGCTGATCATGTCGCCTCCGCCCTGATACGGCGGCATTTTTTCCAGCAGATTTTGCTTCGCCCATAAGGCCCCGATGCCCGTGGGCGCGCACAATTTATGGCCGGAGAAAACAAAAAAATCGCATCCGATCTTCTGCACATCAATAGCCAGATGCGGTATGGACTGCGCGCCATCCACCAATACCGGAATGCCGCGGCCGCGGGCGGCGGCAACAATATGTTCAATCGGGTTGATCGTGCCCATGGCATTGGAAACGTGCGTGATGGCCACCAGCCGCGTGCGAGCGGAAAGCAGGTTGTGATAGTGGTCCAGCAGCAGTTCCCCAGTGTCGGATATGGGGATAACCTTGAGGATCGCGCCCTTCCTCTGCGCCAGCAACTGCCATGGCACAATGTTGGAATGGTGTTCCATTTCCGAAAGAACGATCTCATCGCCGGCATGGATATTTTCCATCCCCCATGTCGCCGCAATCAGGTTCACCGCCTCGGTAGCGCCGCGGACAAATACAATTTCCCGCGCGGATGGCGCATGAATGAACTGCGCGACTTTTTCCCGCGCGGCCTCATACGCAGCGGTGGCATCCACGCTTAATTTATAGACACCACGATGGATATTGGCGTTGTAATTGGTGTAGTATCGCGCGGTGGCCGCGATCACCGCCTGCGGTTTCTGGCTGGTGGCGGCGTTATCCAGGTACACCAGAGGCTTGCCATGGGACTGCGTTTGCAGCAGCGGAAAATCCGCGCGGATCGCCCCGATGTCAAAGATCCCGGCTTGAACAGCCCCTGTACCCGTTTCCCGGGTGGCCTGGGTTCCCTGAGGCCCCCTGGCTGCCCTGGTATTCTTGCCACCCCTGGCGCGTCCATGAGTTTCAACCGTCGTGCTCATAATTTCGCCTGATCCAGATGCAGCCGATGCAGTTCAGCCGCCACAAATTCTTCCAGATATTCCCTCATGCCGGTATGCCAGATGCGCAACAAAACATCACGCGCAAAAGCGAAAGTCAACAACGCCCCGGCTTCCGCAGCCGCTACTCCGCGCGACCGCAGATAAAATAACTGCTCATCATCCAGCGGGCCGGTGGTGGAACCATGCGTGCATTTTACATCATCAGCATAAATTTCGAGCTGCGGCTGTGAATTCATCACCGCCTCATCCGACAGCAGAATGGTTTTGCTGGTCTGCTTGGAGTCGGTTTTCTGCGCGTTGGGCCGCACCAGAATCTTTCCGCGAAAGACTCCGCCGGCCCGGCCACCCAGCAAGTTCTTGTACAGCTCATGGCTGGGACAGTTTTCGCGCGCGTGATCCAGCATGGTGTGATTATCAACATGCTGATTGCCCGTGGCCAGGGTCAAACCATTGAGCGTGGCCTGGGCAAAAGGCTCCGCCAGCAGCACCGTCAGATTGTTCCGCACCAGATGCCCGCCGGTATTCACCACCAGACATTGCAGCGCCGCATGTTCATGCATGACGATCATGTCATTGGCGATATGATAAGTTTGCTCACTTTCGCGCTGCAATTTTATCAGTTCAATTTTGGCACCCGGACCGACATCCATCTCCAGCACCGCATTGCACAGCGTGGGATGGGATGACGATCCCGCGTAACTTTGCACGATAGTGGCGCGACTGTTCGCCCCGATAATCAGTAAATTGCGCGGCTGCGTCACCACGGGGTGATCGTGCCGGGACGTTATCCACAGCAGGTGTATCAATCCCATCTCGCCCTGATCGGGCGGGATATAAATAAAAGCCCCATCCTCGAATCCAGCCAGATTCATGGCTGAAAATCCATTGGCTTCCGCGGGCATCGCCGCGCCGAGAAACCGCCGGATGCGCTGGGCATGGTGCTCCATCGCCTGCCGGAGCGTCAGCACGTCCACTTTTCCCGCAACGCTGGATAGTTCGGGGGAAAACGCGCCATCCACGAATACCATCTGCTGCGCCCCCGCCGCTTTCAGGCACAGACCGCCGAGTTCACCGGGTTCCAACACGCCGCCGCCGGATCGCTGAAAGTTGATTTTAGCGATTGGGGCCGTATTGGTCAGCCGCCATTCCTCATCTGTGACCGGCGGCAAACCTGTCGCGGCATAGGTTTCCGCGGCGTGTTGCCGCATCTGGCGCAGCCAATCAACGCCATAGCTGGGGCCTGTTGCGGCCACCGCGTTGAGCTGCTCGGGATGAGGGGTTGTTGCGATCATAAGGACTCCCGGTATTTTTATTATTTCACATCAGGCCGCGGTGTGCGTATTTTCCAGCCAGGCGTAACCGCGTTTTTCCAATTCCATCGCCAAATTTCTGTCGCCTGATTTAACAATTTTGCCGTCACACAATACATGCACAAAATCAGGCACAATGTAATCCAGCAGACGCTGATAGTGCGTGACCACCAGGATCGCCCGATCCGGCGAGCGCAACGCATTGACGCCATTGGCCACAATTTTCAGCGCGTCAATATCCAGGCCGGAATCGGTTTCATCCAGAATGGCGAACTTTGGATTCAAGACCGCCATCTGAAATATTTCATTGCGCTTCTTCTCGCCGCCGGAAAAACCTTCATTCACCGAACGGTTGAGAAAGGTCTTGTCCATTTCCAGCAACGCCATTTTTTCCTTGACCATCTTGAGAAAATCCATGGCATCAAGCTCTTCAAGACCATGGTGCTTCCGAATCGCGTTCACGGCCGCCTTGAGAAAATAACTGGTCGTAACGCCTGGAATTTCAACCGGGTATTGAAAGGCCATAAACAACCCTTCACATGCCCGCTCCTCGGGCAGCAGTTCCAGCAGATCCTTGCCGTCAAAAGTCACACTGCCGCCGGTAACGGTATAGGTTTCCCGCCCGGCCAGCACGGAGGAGAGCGTACTTTTACCCGAGCCGTTGGGTCCCATGATTGCGTGAACTTCACCGGCGTTGATGGTCAGATCAATGCCCTTGAGTATCCGCTTGCCGCCCACGGAAGCCTGCAAATTTTTAATTTCAATCAATGCCATAAAATGTGATTCCTTTTTACGTTCAATCCGATGTTATTTCAGTCCGGCAATTGGGCCGGTTGGCGATCGTCGTTTGGCGCTTATCCGACGCTGCCTTCCAGACTTACGCCCAGTAATTTTTGCGCTTCAACCGCGAATTCCATCGGCAATTCCCGGAATACTTCCTTGCAGAAGCCGTTGATAATCAAATTGACGGCGTCTTCCAGCGAGATGCCGCGCTGCTTGCAATAAAAAAGCTGATCCTCGCCGATTTTGGACGTTGAGGCTTCATGTTCCGCCTTGGAACTCGTGTTGCGGACTTCAATGTACGGAAATGTGTGGGCACCGCACGTGTCGCCCAGCAGCAGCGAATCACACTGCGTATAATTGCGGGCATTGGCGGCATTTTTTAGAATCTTCACCAGCCCGCGATAGGTGTTCTGCCCCTTACCTGCGGAAATGCCCTTGGCCACGACTGTGCTGCGCGTATTTTTCCCGATATGGATCATCTTGGTGCCCGTATCGGCCTGCTGCAGGTTGTTGGTCAGCGCGACGGAATAAAACTCCCCGATGGAATTATCCCCCTGCAGAATCACTCCGGGATATTTCCAGGTGATCGCGGAACCGGTTTCCACCTGCGTCCAGGAAATGCGGGCGTTCTCCATACACTTGCCGCGTTTCGTGACAAAATTATAGATTCCACCCTTGCCTTCTTTATCGCCGGGATACCAGTTTTGAACCGTGGAATATTTGATCTGCGCGCCGGGCAGCGCCACGAGTTCCACCACCGCCGCATGAAGCTGATTTTCATCCCGCATGGGGGCGGTGCAACCTTCGAGATAACTGACATACGCCCCTTCATCGGCGATGATCAGTGTCCGTTCAAACTGCCCGGTATTCTTGGCGTTGATCCGAAAATACGTCGAAAGTTCCATGGGGCACCGTACACCCTTGGGCACGTAACAAAAGGACCCGTCACTGAATACCGCTGAATTCAACGTGGCATAAAAATTATCCGAGTACGGCACCACTGAGCCAAGATATTTGCGGATCAGCTCCGGGTGCTTTTGCACGGCTTCTGAAAATGAGCAGAATATCACGCCCATTTCCCCCAGTTTCTCCTTGAACGTTGTGGCCACCGATACGCTGTCAAAAACCGCGTCCACCGCCACGCCCGCAAATATTTTCTGTTCTTCCAGCGGCACGCCGAGTTTTTTATACGTGTTCAGCAGTTCCGGATCCACTTCATCCATGCTCTTGAGCCGCTTTTTGGGCTTGGGAGCTGAATAATAGATGATGTCCTGAAAATTGATTTCCGGATATTTTACATTCGACCACTTCGGTTCCGTCATGGTCAGCCAATGGCGATACGCCTTGAGCCGCCACTGGGTCATAAAATCCGGTTCATTTTTGCGGCGGGAAATGGCGCGGACAATGTCCTCATTAAGGCCTGCGGGCAGCGTATCCGCTTCAATGTCGGTTACAAACCCCCATTTATATTCCTGATTGGCCAGTGTCTCTATCGCGCCTTCATCGGTCGGCATGGTCAAACCCCTAAAAACCGGCAAATCCAAAGGATATGCCTTGTCGGCAACAAGCCCGACACCAACTTTCAATATGCTAGGGATTGGAAAGCAATATGTCAATTGAGACTGGTTCTCAATTATTGGGCAGGGCGTGGCAATAAATCCGAACCAGCGTACCGGCACCACCCCATCCCGTTGCACAATCTGAAATCTGAAATTTGCAATCCCCTCATAGCCGCGCGCGACTGCAGCGCACGCTTTGCGCGGCAGTCGTCGGTGTTGAGAAAGTAGTAAGTAGACCGCAGGGATTGCCTCATATTGCGACAGCATCATATAGTTCCGGCCCTATGTGCTCTACTGTTCTACTCTCTCCTGATCCCTGCTCTGCGGCAACAGCCGCCGCCGCGTGTGCTTGCACCGCGCGTTTTCCGCGGCAGTCGTCGGTGTTGACAAAACTCGTCAGGGGGCGTGACACATTATGCGGGTATGGTTTTATTGCGCCGCAAACACGATACCCCGGAGCACCGTCATGGTAATGCGGTGCCGTTGGTTTCCGCAGGGAGCGCAACGGCACCGGGTTATCACCACGGTGCTCGGGGGATCGTGCCCGGAGCACCGTCATGGCAATGCGGTGCCGTTGGGGTTCGCAGGGAGCGCAACGGCACCGGGTTATCACCACGGTGCTCTGGGGGATCGTGCCCGGAGCACCGTCATGGTAATGCGGTGCCGTTGGGGTTCGCAGGGAGCGCAAACGGCACCGGGTTATCACCACGGTGCTCGGGGGATTGTGCCCGGAGCACCGGCATGGCAATGCGGTGCCGCTGGGGTTCGCAGGGAGCGTAACGGCACCGGGTTATCACCACGGTGCTCTGGCAAACGGCATATTACAACGTTGCTCGCCTCGCCTTTGCCATTCCCTCGCACCAATACAAACCTCCCTGTTGCGGAAGGTATTGTCGCAGTAAATAGTGAAGATGCTTCGCGTCCCTTACGCGTGTGGGTTGCCCGCCGCGGGAAAACCATCGCTTACCGCGGTTTCCTGAGCCCTGGCTGAGATTTTTTCCGAGGAGCCTCTTAAGGCGATGCTGCATCGTGGCAGGCTCCATTGAATCGCGTACACTGACTACCGCATGGATGTGTGTCGCAGTGATCGCGACTCCGTGCAATCGCCAAATCTCGTGAATGCAGATGTCTTTCGCCAGCCTGAGGATCAAATCTTGTGATGCGCTGTCCCACACCACGACTGGTTGCGCCGCGATTCTATTGCGATATCTGGCAATACCCTCGTCGGGGGCGAGTATGCCGTGGTGTCCGCGGCTAATATAGCCATTTGGATTGTCCGCATTCCACGAACGATAAGCGTGTAGTACAAAGTGTCCAACCATTGCGATCTCCCTGCCGTGTTGCAAGACAACATCTTATTTGAATATATTACCGCATTCGTTATCACGCAATAGCGCCGGAGCACCGGCATGGTAATGCGGTGCCGCTGGGGTTCGCAGGGAGCGTAACGGCACCGGGTTATCACCACGGTGCTCGGGGGATCGTGCTCGGAGCACCGTCATGGCAATGCGGTGCCGCTGGGGTTCGCCGGGAGCGGAACGGCACCGGGTTATCACCGGTGCTCGGGAGATCGTGCCCGGAGCACCGTCATGGTAATGCGGTGCCGGTGGTCCGCACCGTGAACAGTTTACCGCATTGTCAACTCGCCCACGCCGAGGCGATGGTGGCGAACAACCATCACCCGCACCTGCCCCTGGTTGGGCAAGCGCGGCAACAGATTGCCGATGTCCTGCAATGTTCTGATGCGGTAAGGCCCCAATTGCACCAGCACATCGCCGGGCTTCAGGCCGGCGTTCGCGGCCATCGAATGGCGATCCACTTCCGTAATCAGCAGGCCGTTTTTTACTCCAAGGTGCAGTTTCTTGTCCAAGACCGGTGTCATCTGTGTGAATTGGCATCCCAATATCCGCTTGGCGGTGGTGATAATGTGTTGCGCCACAATTTCCGCCGGGGTGGGGGGTGCGGGGCTGACCGGGTACGTTTTTTTTGTGCCATCGGCAAGTACAACTGTCACACTCTTTTGTTGCAAACTCACCTGCAATAACGCGGCGTAGGCATCCAACAGGTTCGGCGTGGGGATATTATTGATGGACTTGATCGCCGAGCTGGTCGTCCCCGCCGGAAAAACCTGCTGATGCACCGTCGCCGGCGGAGAAAATGTGCGCTTCCCGACTGGCTGGAACGGAATGAACACGCCATTGGCCGATTCCGGATTCATCAACGTACCGATCAATTGATACAACCGATTCACGCCGATGGCGAATCCGATGTTCTGCGCATTGCCGCGAATCGCCGTGTTAATGCCGATCACCTGCCCGTACGCATTGAGCAACGGGCCGCCGGAATTGCCGGGATTAATCGCCGCATCGGTTTGAATGAGATTTTTCAACGGCACCGGATTGCCGGGTTCATGAATCTCCCGCCCGATCGCCGAGACTATGCCTGAACTCACGCTCTGACTGAAACCAAACGGGTTGCCCACCGCGATCGTCGGCTCGCCGATCATCAGTGTGCTGGAGTCGCCAAGTTCCAGTGTCGGGAAGGTGTGCCCGGACTTGGCGTTAATTTTCAATATCGCCAAATCGGCCTGCGGATCGCTGCCCACCACGCGGGCCGCATATTTTTTCCCGTTCGACAGGGTTACGGAAATTTGCTGCGCCTGATCGACCACATGGTCATTGGTGACCACATAGCCATCGCGTTGAATAATAAATCCGCTGCCCAGAAAATCCGCATTTTCGTGTTCGTAGGGGCCGATGACCGGGCCTAAAAAGAGATTCCCGAAAACATTGACCTGCCGGGTAATCACCTTGAGCGCGGTTATTGAGACGATCGCCGGCTCCGCATGGCGGATGATCTGCACGGTGATCGTGTCGCGCAGGTTGGTGTTATTTACATGCGGCTGCCACGCCGAGGCGGACCCGACGCTCGCGGACCCCCACACCAGGCCTATTGTCACTAATGCCCTTCGGCTCAAGGGGTTTATGAACCCGGTTCTCGCCGCGGACTCCTTGCATCTGGCCCTTTTGAGGCCAATCAACCCTAATTTGCAGGCGTGAGAGAGCACCAGCCGCCGAATCAACATCATCACAACTCCAAAAAACTCACGCTATTAGTCATAGCGTATTTTCCACGTTCAATCCACCATCCGCAGGTGTAGCGCCCCACCGCGACCCCTTGTCACATTACGCCGCGGGCTTCTCCATGATTTGTTGTATCCGCGTCAACGCGGCGGCAACTCCTTCCATGCGCGGATTAATTTTCAAGGCTTGCATATAACAGTTTTGCGCTTCGGGCAAATTCCCCAAGTGGGCATGACAATGGCCCATGCCGGCCATGGCACCAAAATGCGGCGGCATCCTCGCCAGCGCCCGCTTGCAATCCGCAATGGATTCAATGTATCGCTCCGCCAGGTAATGCCCGATGGCCCGCTGATTATATGCCTCGGAAAAATCCGGATCAGCTTCAATCGCGAGACTGAACTTTTCTATCGCGGTATCCAGATTGCCATGTTTCAGATGGTGGGTGCCACACTTGAGGTGACAGCAACTTCGGCTGTTTCCACCGCGAAACCAGATCGACCATAATGCGTGATCCGCCAATTCATTCACCCGAACCTCGGAATCATGCAGCGCCGTGGCCAGTGGCTCAATGGATTGCTTATCTCCCACCAGCGCCAGGGCCATCGCCGCCGCGCACCGCACCGCTGAATCGGGATTGCGCAAAAACGCGCACAATTGTCCACAGCACCAACATCGTCCGATGGCATCAGCCGCCAGACTTAGATCGCCCCCCATCACAAAGGGGCTGATTCGCCGGAGAAATTCCCGCCCGGCGGTGCGATCATGTTGTCCCTCATTGTGGAGCATGCCAATTTCTATCCCGAATCGCCGGCGCTAAGGGCATTATCCGATTCACCGTTGGGTCCAAGCCGCGACACGTCGGATGATCGTGCGTAAAATGGCGCGCCATCGAATTCATACCATTCTAGGCCGCCAATATCATTCCAGCCAATAAAATTAAAATCCGTTCGGACCGCTGCCGTATGGCATGGCCCCTCCGCCGGTAGCCCCGTCGGAATGCGGTTGTTCAATGGGGTGCGGGTCGGGGAAATATTGCGATTTACTCTGAATATTCTGATCGTGCCCGGTAAACAACTCTTCCTGACAACCACCCAGTGGAAGCATGAACGCCAGTGCCACCAACAATGCCACCGCGCTACGCAAAACCATTCGTTGAATCTGTAAGTGTCGCCGATTCACAGTTGTGAATCTCCTGATCCAATTATTCATCCCATAATTGTACGGATTCAAACCCATTTGGGAA